>JBBQTV010000022.1:0-27641 GCA_038212935.1 Pyrinomonadales bacterium
CTGTTGTACTTATCGGTATACTCGATGACCTTGACGCCAAGAAAGACCGTACCGAAGAACATCGTCAACACGATCATGATCACCTGCATGTTGCGGTTGCCGCGTTGGGCATAGAAAACCGCCAGCGCCATCGTCAAACTGCTGACGATCAGCACGAGCGTATTTAACCCGCCCATAAATTCATCCAGGTGATTGCTTCCCGCGGCAAACGCCATGGGGTATTTCCAGCGAAAGACCATGTACGCCGTAAAGAGGCCGCCGAAGAACATTATTTCCTGCACGAGGAACATCCACATCCCAATCGATACAGATTCCTCCTGCTGCTTCATGTTCTCGAACTGGTGTTGAAGTCCCGGTTCGTGATGTTCGTGTGTGTGTGACGACATTTTTTATTAACGTCTCCCCGTCTGCCACAGTGCGGAGGCCACTGCAGCGAGACGCGGTCAATTTCAATTAAGGTAGGTCAACGACCGTCTCGCGGCGTTTGGCCTCGTCAAGATCGAGCCCGCTCTCTTCGCCAAATTCGTATGCCTCCCAAGTGACGACAGGCATTACCTCGAAATTCTCGGTCGGCGGCGGTGAAGCCGTTCTCCATTCGAGGCCGGGAAGCATCCATGGATTATCGCCCGCACGTTTGCCCGAGATAAGCGACTGAGTGAGGTATATGACGGGCATTACCAGGCCAACGCCTAAAACCGAAGCTCCTGCGGTAGAGAAAATGTTCAGTACCTGAAACTCTTCCGAATACGAGGCATACCGTCGGGGCATTCCCATGTACCCTAGAATGAACTGTGGGAAAAACGTCAGGTTGAAACCAATAAATACCAACATCGCTGAGATCTTGCCCCAGAACTCGGAATACATCCGCCCTGTCATTTTCGGCCACCAATAGTGGATGCCGCCTAAATATGCGATCACCTGCCCTCCGACCATCACATAATGGAAATGGGCGACGACAAAATAAGTGTCCGTAAGGTGAACCGTGAGGCCGACCGAGCCGAGAAATAGGCCGGTCAGACCACCTATAAGGAACAGCCCAAGGAAACCGATCGCATAGAGCATCGGCGTATCGTACGAGATCGAACCCTTATAAAGCGTCGCGGTCCAGTTGAATACCTTGATCGCCGACGGAACCGCGACCACCATCGTTAGAAACGAGAAAACGAGACCCGCATAGATCGATTGGCCGCTTACAAACATGTGATGGCCCCAGACGAGGAAGCCGAAGACAGCGATCGCGATACTCGAAAAAGCGATGAACTCGTAACCGAAGATCTTCTTTCGCGAGAAATTCGAGATAAGCTCTGAGATGACACCCATGCCCGGCAAGATCATGATATAGACCGCCGGATGCGAATAGAACCAGAAAAGATGCTGGAACAAGATCGGGTCCCCCCCGATCGCAGGATCAAAGATGCCGACCTTCGCCACCCGCTCAATAGCCAAAAGCAGGATCGTAATAGCGACGACCGGCGTTCCGAGTATCATCACGAGGCTGGTCGCGTAGTGCGCCCATACAAACAACGGCAGACGAAACCACGTCATACCCGGTGCCCGCATGGTATGGATCGTGACGATGAAATTCAAGCCGGTCAAAATTGAGGAGAAGCCATTAATAAATATCCCGAGCCCGACCGCCATCACATACGAATTAGAAAACGTCGTACTGTACGGAGTATAGAACGTCCAGCCAGTGTCAACGCCGCCCTGCATCAACGCATAGATCGTCAGAAGGCCGCCTATCCAGTATAAATACAGACTGAGAAGGTTGATCCGCGGCAACGCAAGGTCTTTCGCTCCGATCATCAGCGGCAGCAGAAAGTTTCCTAAAACCGCCGGGATCGACGGGATCAGGAAAAAGAAGATCATCAGAATGCCATGCTGAGTGAACGCTTTGTTGTACGAAGCGGTTTGCAGCAGATCGCTGGCGGGCGTAAGCAGCTCAAGCCTGATGGCGGCCGCATAAAGACCGCCGGCCATAAAAAAGGCCGAGACCGATATGAGGTACATCAACGCGATCCGCTTGTGATCTTTCGTCAGAAGCCAGGACTTCAATGTCGAGCCGTTCGTCAAATAATTCGGCTTTGGCTCACCGTACATACCTGGATTGATTGCATCTGCGTTTTGCATACTTATCTGCCACCTTGACTGTTACTATTTCCTGCACTGCCCGTATTAGCGTTGGCGTTAACCGCAGGTTGCGAAGTTGCGGGCGCAGGAGCAGCCGCATTTGGGTCGACGCCGCTCAATGATTTGATATAGGCTACGAGGGAGACCAATTGCTCCTCAGTCACCTGCCCCTTAAATGTAGGCATTATCGGCTGGTAGCCCTGAACGATCTGCGAACCGGGGTTAAGAATAGAATTACGGAGGTATTCGTCGTCACGCGTTGCTGTTTGGCCGCCGACGAGAATTACGTCCTTTCCGTAAATACCCTCAAGTACTGCCCCTCTTTGTCCCTGTCCGCCGGCATGACACGAAGCACAACCTAATTTGTTCTCAAAAAGGTCTCGGCCCTGTTCCACCGGTGTTTGGCCTGTCTCGGTACCTTGAAGCCAAGCCTCAAAATCCGGCTGCTCCATAACGTAGACACTGCCGATCATTCCCGAATGGTTCAGGCCGCAATATTCTGCACAATAGAGGTGATACTTTCCGGGTTTTGTCGCTTCGAACCACAAATATGTATAACGGCCGGGAACGACATCAGCTTTTGTCCTAAACGCCGGGATAGAGAAATCATGGAGCACATCCTCGGTCGTCATCGTAAGCTTGATCTTAGTATTGACCGGAACGTGGAGTTCGTTGATCTCGCGTTGCCCCGATTCGTGCTGGATCTTCCACATCCACTGTTTGCCGACCACATAGACCTGCATCGCCTCTTCGGGCATTCGGTACTGGTTATAATAGACGACCGCTCCGCCGAGAAAGATCGTCATCGAGATCACGAATGGAATGATCGACCACACCGTCTCGAGCATGATCGAACCGTGCATTTCTTCGGGTGTGGCATATTTTTCCCGTTCGCGATATTTCACGATAAAGAAAAAGATCGCCGCAACGATCGGGATCATGAACCCGACGCTTACCAAGATCAGATAGAAATACAACCAATCTACCTGCCAGGCAAAGGTCGAGGCCTGCTCCGGAAAAAATGGAATCCACGAATTCGTCTGCATAATCTCTTGATGTAGCCCGGAGATCCGGCGGCTACGCTAATTCCTGCGTCTTTGCCCTATTGCGACGCCAGAAAACAAATCCCATCGCGCCCATCCCGATCAACGTAGCGACCGCTGCTCCACGAAGGGCATTCAGTATTGCAAAGCCATATTGCCCCGTGGACGGATCGTAGTGATAACAATAAAGGAGAAGCTGATCGGTTAGGCTGCCAATCTTATTCTCGGACGACTCAATAAGCCCAAGCTTCACATCCCGCGGTGCATAATCTATTCCGTAAAAGTAACGGGCCAATTTGCCATCCGGCGTCGTCAGCATGATCGCACTTGCATGGGCAAATTGGTTCGAAGCGGCGTCCCACTCGTAACTAAATCCGGCTACCTGAGTTACTGCGTCGATCGATTCTTGCGATCCCGTCAGGAAGTGCCAGCCTTTTTCAGTTCCCGGCCGACCATATCGCTCCATATACGAAGCCTTTTTGTTTTGCACGAGTTCTGTCTTACCGTTTTCGCGTGCGTCAAAGCTAATGGCAATGACATCAAAATCCTTGCCAGGCTCCAGCGAAATGCCTTTGAGCGTACCGGTCAAACCGTTCAATATCTGATTGCAGAGCATCGGACACTCGTAATATACAAGTGCGAGCACTGCCGGGCGGCCGTTACTAAAAAGATCACCCAGTTTTATAGTTTGCCCATTCTCATCAGTAAATACCGCATCAAGCGGCAACTGCTCACCAAGCCTCTGCTCGATCCCGGTCTTCTTTAAGGTCTCCGGCAGGCCGCTAGCCACGTCACCCTTTCCCGGCTCATACTTTCGCGGCGAGTAGAGGGGCGAGTTGTAATGTTCGTTCTTTTGCGCCACCAGATGCGCGAATGGGGCTGCAAACGCGAGGACCATCATCAGCCCAAGCACTTGAGATATAAATTTTGCCAGCCGTTGGTTCATAATTTCACTTGCCCGCTCAATACCGCGGCGGGCTGCGATCGTTCAACGCATTTTTTGCGAGGCGAGCCGACCTGAATTGCCATCAGAGTATCGCAGCCGCGAATCATTTAGAACCTTTTCGCCGTCAGGCCCCGACTTCGCATTTATCGCTTGCTGAAGATATACCTCTTTTGCTTTTTCTATAGGCATTGAGATCACCGTCCCGGTTTCCGGATGTTTCCGCCCGTCTTTCCAAAGGATCTCCCACTGTTTCTCGAGTTCCCAATATTCGGATTGAGGAGCTGTCAGCTCGAGATTCACACGCCCACTCTCACCTTCGACGCCAAACCCCGGTGCGCTCTGCAAGCGCGGTTCGGGCGGTAATCGTTCCATATCCTTCTGAGCCATAGGATTACCAGAAGCGAGTCGACTCCGGGCCTCGTCTTCCAGAACCCCATAAAGTGCCCACATCAGACCGAATGTGATCACGATCAAAAGGAGCAGGCCGACCGTGAAATAGACGATCCCCTTGGTCTCGATCTGGTTTCGTTCATAACCGAGGTCGACATCGATCGGTGAATTCTCGTTCTTTGCGTGTGCCATAAAGCCTTGCCCTCAAAATCCGTTCTCTAGTGTCCGTGGCCGTGTTCTATCGCCTTGTCAAGGAATGGATCCATTACAGGCACTATCGGCCTTTTCATTAGCTGTCCGAAAAAGAACCAGAGCCAAATTCCGCCGATAGCGATCGGTGCGGCAAAATCCATCCAACTCACAATGAAAGCTCCCTTCTCGATAGTTTTATCAATTCGCGGATTCGGCCCGATCAGATAAAACATATCGACTAGCCGCATTACCAAAATAAAGATCGCGAGTGTGGCAAGCCACTTAGCCTTCCGCTTGAAGTCTTGCTGAAGCAAGACGAGGAACGGGAAAGCAAAGTGAAAGATCACCAGCAAAGCTCCCATTATCATCCACCCGCCCTTCATTCTGACGAGATACCAACCGGTTTCCTCGGGGATATTTGCAGACCAAATAATCAGGAACTGGGAAAAATTGAAGTAGGCCCAGACCATCGTCAACGCAAGCATCAGCTTACCGAGGTCGTGAAAATGCCGCTTGCCGAGGATCCGGTTCATCGGAGGCTTGTCGGCCATGTACATAAGCAGCACGACACAGAAACAGAAACAGCTTAATGCCCAACCGACGACGAACAGCAGTCCCCAAATGGTTGAAAACCAATGGGCGTCAAGCATCATAACCCAATCGACCACCGCAAACGTAACGATAAGCGAGTAGAAAACTAGAACTGGCCCCGAGAAAGCAGAAGCCTTTCCAAGCCATTTGGCCGATTCTTCGTAGTTGGCTGAACGGTCCTGAGCCGTTCCCCATTTGTTCAAAAAGTAGGCAATCAGCCATAGTAGAAAAAAGTAAATAGCGGAGCGCAGGATCCAGCTTTCCTGGGTCATGAACCAGCCTCGGTGAGCGATCGCGTAATCAGTGGCAGGCCACGTCGTCCAATAATGGTAGTATTGAATAAAGAACAACGGGAAGAACAGCACGAAAACGAGCGGAAGCGTTTGCGTTGACGCTTCGAGTATTCGACGAATCACGACGCCCCAAGCACCGCCGGTCAGATACTGAAGCATCAAAACGCCGATCGAACCAATTGCGATCCCGCCCCAGAAAATGAACCCCAAAAGCCACGATCGAAGAGCTTGCTCCGGGCTAAAATAAAACCCAACCGCACACGCGATCAACGCTATCCCGCCAACACCGAGGGCTACGGTTCGGAATCGCTCAAAATCTGCCGGAGTCTGATAATCACCGATATTATTCATTATCGCTGCCCCCCAGAAGAATTCGCATTTGTATTGTCGGCCGCCGGCGAAACAGCCGTGTTCGCGGCTCCATTCGTAGGCAACGTTTGACTCGAATTCATCTTCAACATTTCATCGGGGTTCTGGCTCACCTGCAGTGTACGGATGTAAGCAACTATTGCCCACCTGTCCGCTGCCGGTATCATTGGCCCATAGCCATTCATGCGGCCCCATCCATTAGTGATCACATCAAAAAAGTGTCCGACGGGAGCGTTCCTCAGCCGATCGTCGTGGTATGAGGAAGGCTTCCAGAAACCGCGGCGGACTATCATTCCGTCGCCTGCCCCGACCGGACCATGGCATACCATGCAGTAAATATTGTATCGCTCTTGTCCCCGGTCGATGAGTTCGCGGGTGACCGGGATCGGGAATTCCTCGATAGCATTCGGAAACGACGTTGCGATCGTGTTCCCTGCGGCATCGGTAGTCGTTTCTGCCTGAGCGTTTGGATCCGGATTGTCGACCTTTCCTGTGTAAAATGCCTTATTATCCTTCAGTCGGCCGCGAGCGATCGCTCCTTCCGGGATATCTCGTGAGGCCCGGCCGTCCGCGAAGAATTCGCTTTCTTTGTACGCCTTGTAGCGTGGCTGGTCCTGCATGTCGAACCGGACGCCGCATCCGGCGCCTATGGTCGATATTACGCCAACCAGCAAGGCGATCGCCGGGGCAGCTCGGAAATGTTTGGGCTTACTCTTCAACATCAAACACCTCCTGCGGCCCAAGGCTTGCCATAAAGCTACGCGTCTCATCTTGGTCATATTTCGGGTCAGCAGCCTCGATCAGCAAAAAGAATTTTTCGCGGGTGGCGAGAGCGAATCTAGGCACATTGAACACCGGGTGGTACGGTTGTGGCAATCCGTTGAGAAACAACATTCCGAAGACGGCCGTAAACCCGGCGAGTAGAATGGTCAGCTCATATGCTGGCGGAACGAAAGACGGCCAGCTAAGGAACGGACGGCCGCCGATATTCAACGGGTAGTCGATATAATGGACGAAAACCTGAAGACCAATGCCGATCAGCAGACCGGTGATGCCTCCGAAAAACACCATCGTCGGCAGAATGCTTCGCTTGATACCAAGAGCTTCGTCGATCTCATGAAGCGGGAACGGAGAAAACGCGTCGGTCTTCGTGTATCCGGCTTCGCGAACGCGATTCGCCGCGTCGACCAATTGGGTCGGCGTGTCGAATTCGGCCATCACTCCGTAAAGTTTCTTTTCCATAACGCTTAACGCATCAATAAACGCTCGCCCTAGCTGTTTGGCGGATCGGTCCGGTCGTAGGTTTCTTCAACAACTACAACATTCTCTTCGAAATCCTGCTGATGGCCATGTACGTTCGCCTCGGGTAACAATGTCCTGACCTCGAAGATCGAAATGATCGGCAAGAACCGGACAAAAAGAAAGATCAATGTAAAGAAGAAACCGATCGTACCAATGAACATCGACCAATCCCAGACCGTCGGCGAATACATTCCCCACGACGACGGAAGGAAGTCGCGGTTTAAGCTGGTAACGATGATGACAAAACGTTCGAGCCACATGCCGATACTTACGACAACAGAGATCATGAAAAGCCAGAACGGACTTTCCCGGAAACGCTTGAACCAAAGGAGCTGGATCGACATTCCGTTGCATAATATGAGAAGCCAGTACGACCACCAGTAGGGCCCCCCGAATACACGGTTCTTCATCATGAACCACTCATAAATGCTTGCGCTATACCACGCAAAGAACGCCTCCATCGCATAACCGTAAACAACGATCAGCCCCGTCGCGAGCATCACCTTGCCCATCAAGATCAGATGGGTGTCGGTAATGAAATCCTTCATGTTGTACCAAACTCGAAGCGGTATACAGAGGATGAGCACCATCGCAAATCCCGCAAAGATCGCTCCGGCGACGAAATATGGCGGGAAGATGGTGGCGTGCCAGCCCGGAAGCTGCGAGACCGCAAAGTCGAATGACACGATCGAGTGGACCGAAAGAACCAGTGGGGTCGAGAGGCCCGCCAATAGCAGGTAGGCGATCTCATAACGATGCCAATGCCTAGCCGAACCGCGCCATCCCCATGAAAAGGTGGCGTAGATAAATTTGAAATACTTGTTTTTCGCACGGTCACGCAGAGTCGCTAGATCGGGAATAAGCCCGACGTACCAAAACAGCAGCGAGATGGTCGCGTACGTTGACACGGCGAAGACGTCCCAAATGAGGGGGCTGCGGAAGTTGGGCCAAATGCCCATCGTATTCGGATACGGGAACAACCAGTATGCGGCAAGCCATGGCCTTCCGGTGTGAAGAAGCGGAAACATCGCGGCGCAGGCTACCGCAAAGAGAGTCATTGCCTCAGCGAATCGATTGATCGAAGTTCGCCATTTCTGGTTTAGGAGCAAAAGAATGGCCGAGATCAGCGTCCCTGCATGGCCGATGCCGATCCACCAGACGAAGTTGATGATGTCAAAGGCCCAGCCTACAGGCTGGTTATTTCCCCAGATCCCAATTCCCTTCGCTAAAAGTGTTGTTATTGACAACAGTAAAAGCTGGGCCACAATGAAGGAGATCCCGAATCCGATGTACCAGTGGAACGGCGTCTTCTTTTTCAATGTAAGATCGCCGATCTTATCGGAGACGGTCGCGAACGTATGGTCGCCCTCCACCATTGGCGGATAGATCTCTTCCTGGATCTTCTTTAGGTCTCGCTCTTCCATAATCTTGCGAACGGCGTGTAGCCGATTACCGCTGAACTGCCTGCCCGATCAACTATTCGCCACTATAAAAATTCCGGCGATCAGTGTGCTCCGTTGCCTGGCTTTTGCTTGCCTTCTGGCTTTGGGGTGAAAACAGGTGCTTTATAGTCCGGCATTTCCGTGTTCCGATTCTTCATTTCAGCCAAATAGGTCGTCCGTGGCTGTGTGTTCAATTCATTCAAAAGATTGTAGTTGCGGCGATCTTTTTTGATTGCGGCAACTTTACTCAATGGATCATTCATATCACCGAAAACAATCGCACCCGTCGGACAAACGGACTGACATGCAGTCAGCACTTCGCCATCGCGGACCCTTCGGCCGTCCTTTTCAGCTTCGATCCTGGCGGCGGAGATTCGCTGGGTACAATACGTACATTTTTCCATCACGCCGCGGCTTCTGACCGTTACTTCAGGGTTCCGCATTAATTTGTACTGCGGTGTGTCCCAATCCTGGTAAAGCAGGAAATTAAACCGGCGCACCTTATACGGACAGTTGTTCGAGCAATACCTGGTTCCGACACACCGGTTATAAACCATGTCGTTCAAGCCTTCGGGATTGTGCACCGTGGCCGTCACAGGGCAAACGACCTCACAAGGAGCCTGTTCGCACTGCATGCAGGGAAGTGGCTGAAAGTGCGCCCCCTCAGGACTGTTGATATCGTCTCCTTGATAATAGGTATCGACCCTGAGCCAATGCATTTCGCGACTCTTGGCGACTTGCTCTTTTCCGACGACTGGTATGTTGTTCTCAGACTGACAAGCTAAAACACAAGCATTACAGCCGACACAGGAATTGAGGTCGATCGACATTGCCCACTTATGATTCTTGGCATACCACTCCTGTGTATAGAACTCGGCCGCGTCCTGATACATCGTTGCCGAGTAAAAGTCCGGCTGCTTCCCTTCTACGAGATGTTCTTCTAGGTGATGAATGTCCCAAACCCGTAATATGTCGCGGCTACGGCCATCGACCGGCTCTAGATTGAAATGTATTTGGGTTGTCGCGATCTCGGCGGTTTCACCCGTCTTTTGGATTCCGCCTAAGCCATAGTTCATGGCATTCGACTGCCTGACCTTAAATGCGTCATACCCACGGACGGATCCATCCTCTGCCTTCGCGATTCGGCCGCCGTTTGTTCGCCCGTAACCCATAAAGATGGTAACCGTATCATCGGGCTGACCGGGGGCGATCCACATCGGGACGTGCTCAAGTTGAAGGCCGGAATAGGTCAGATTTACAACATCTGCAAACATGTTCGACCCGTGCGCGTTGATGAAAGCCACCGGGCGTTCGCCTCCGGAGATCTCGCGCGGATCGTTTGATTGGTTTACGCCCAAACGCTGTGCTGTTGCCGGGCTCACAAGGGCAACGTTCTCCCAGGTGATCTTAGTAAAAGGATTCGGCAATTCTTGCATCCACCCGTTATTTGCAAACCTACCGTCGTAGATCGACGGATCAGGAAGTATAGAGATCTCCAGGTCGCCGGCCGCAGCAGGTGGCGATGCAGGCTGAGATAGGAACGCGGTGTTGGCCGAAACGCTCTTTGTCGCCGATGCCGAATTTGGAAGAAACCCGTCATGGATCATCTTTCGCCAATGATCCTCAAAAGTCCTTGCCCCCCCGATGGTTCCAGCCGCCGTACCCGGAGTGGCTGCTGGAGATGCGGTTGGAGCGATTCCGTTTGCCGGGGTCGCCGTGGCCGTCACGTTCGTCCCCGGTGAAGCAGCAGGAGACGCCGATGCTGATGGTGTAGGCGATGCCGTGGGTGAGGGCGATGCCGAAGGAGCCGCTGATGTGGGTACAAAAGCGGTTTGCATAGAGGTTTCCGCCGCGTACGCGTTTATATTCTGCGTCTGCCAGTATTCGCGGACAATATCGTAATCCCTTCGGTCAAAATTCTCTCGCATGAACAGCTGGACGATCTCGTGTACAGATCTCGCACTTGCGTAAAGCGGATCGATAAGCGGCTGGATCGTCGTTACAGTTCCGTCGAACGCTCTGGCATCCGACCACATTTCAAGGAAATGTTTCTCAGGAATGTGCCAATGACATATTTCGGCGGTCTCGTCATAGTGAGTGCCAAGATGGATGCGGAGCGGAACTTTCTCATTGACACGGTCGAAGTTCAGCTTTAAATCAGCAGGTGAACTGTAAACCGGATTACCGCCGAGCATGATCAGCATCTTGACGCGGCCCGCATCAATATCTGCGATCAGCTCACGAAACTGGTCCATCTGCGAGCGCTCGGTGTTGGCTACCAAAGGTTCGGTATATATAACGGTCTGACCAACCGCACCGAGCGCTGCGTTCATTGCGTGCGCAAGCGCGTGAACTGCCGGCGGCTGGTTTTCACCCGCGACGACCAGCGAACTTCCGCGATTCTCCGACAGATCCTTTGCAAGTATCGCGATCCATTCCGCATTTTCAGAATAGGTAGACTGAGCGCCTGAAACGCCGAACGCTGCCGCGATGGCTTTTGAGACCTCGAAAACTTGGCTTGGCTTGACGGCCAAGCGATGATCGGCTTTTGCCCCCATCAGGGTCAGCGTCGATTCGACAGCATAAAGCCGGTTCATATCACGCTTTTCTTCCGTAATTCGGCGGGCCGTCGCGAAGTCCGCCATGTAGCGGACATTCGAACCAGAGAAGATATCTGCATCAAGCGAAAGTACGCGTGTCGCCCGATCGAACCGGTAAACTGTATGTGCCGGCGAACCAAATGCAAGCCGAGCCCCCTCAAGTTGATTATCTGGGCTGACGGCGTCGAACTGGATCCATCTGGCGTTTGGCATTTCTGACGCGATCTGCCTGAACTGAGCCTGCAAAGTAGGAGACGTCGTGGAAGGGGTTAAAAATCTCACTCCCGCTCCGCCATCTACCTGATTCTCTACGATGGAGTTTCTTGCCTCGGACACGAAAGTCTGCCACGAACTCGGGCTACCCCGAAACATCATCTGCTGTGATCGGTCCGGGTCATACATGTCAAGCAACGCCGCCTGAGCGTATACGTCGGTCGCACCGAGGCTCCCCGGATGGCTAGGATTACCCTCTAATTTTACGGGTCGCCCCTCGTACGATTCGGCAAGCAAACCAGTCGCTGTGCCGCCCATCGTCATTGCGGTCGCATAGAACATGGGCTTGCCAGGAATCATGTCTTCATTCGGCCGGACATATGGAATTATCTTTTCGGCTGGTTGGATCACGCATCCGGACAATCCGGCGAATGCAAGCGATGCTCCCATTACCTTCATGAATTTACGGCGACTAAGTCCGTCGTCCCACTCTTCAGCTTGCAACGGGAATTCGCCTTTGACGAAGTCTTCGAATTCCGGAGTTTGGGAAAATTCTTCGACGCTTCGCCAATATTCCTTGCCGCTGTTCTCAGCAAGTATCTTGCTACGCATTGCCGCGAAATTCTGTTTGCTTTCCTGACTAGGCATCGTTAAGTGATTCCTTAATGGTCCTCGCTGACTATCCTTAAATTTCCCTACTACCGGTGGCATATTGAGCAGCTTGTCAGCATATCTCGACTACGGATCCTGTAATCTTCCTTGAGCGAAACACGCTCATCCGCGCTTAGATCACCGTCCTGCCAGCTCATGTTATAGATCTCTGATTTAGGCCTGATGAACTTCTCCGGCTCCCTGTGGCATGCCAGGCACCACTCCATTTGTAAAGTGTTTTCCTGATATACGGCGGCCATTTCATCGACCCGGCCGTGACAGGTAGAACATCCGACACCCTTCGCGACGTGAATACTGTGATTAAAATAGGTATATTCCGGCAGGTCGTGGACACGCTCCCATTCAATTGGCGTATTGTCACGATAGCTTGCTCGGACCGGCTCGAGATACGGACTATCGGCCCAGATCTGCGAGTGACAGTTCATACAAGTTTGTGTCGAAGGCATACCTGCCGAGGCGGTCGTCTCAACGGTCGTATGGCAATACCTACAATCGATGCCGTCGTCTCCGACGTGATGTTTATGGCTGAATTGGACCGGTTGCTGTTTTTCGACGTATCTGCCTGTCAGATACGACGACCTCGCTACCTGCGTGTACGTAAAGAATGCGACTCCGCCAAGCACCACGACCATTATCATCGATATCCTGGCAATGTTGTTCGCGCTTTTAGGAAAAAATTGGGCCATTTTTATCTTTTCTGGCGGTTGAAGCCTACGCCTTCAAATGCACAACGTCCAAACGATCCGGATAAGGATCATACTGCGGCGTCTGATTGAATTCAGAGTGTTAATAGAATGCTTTAGTAAAACTCAACCTAATCTACCTAAAACATCCCCAATCCGCAAGCTTCGCTATCAACAAATTAAGCCTTAAGAGTTATCTTGTGCAAATATTCACAAAATAAGTTTTACTCATCACGAAGATTAAGCTAGGCGAGCATTATGCGTGTCGGATAGAACAGCGTCCGAACACGTTCGCATCTTATGTTTCGCGAGCCATCAATGCCACACCAAGGGCTGACGCCGCATCGCCGAGCTCCCCAGCCACGATCTTCGCGTCGTGATACGACGGGCCAAACGAAAGTTCTTTTGCCCTCTCGCGGATCGGTTCAACCATAAGATCCCCCGCTCTTATCACCTCGCCGCCAAGAATGATACGCTCGATGTTCAGAAGATTGATAACGCTCGCTATCGCGGCACCGACATATCGGCCCGTTCTTTCGAGCATTAACATAGCGAAGTCGTCTTCGTTTACCGCCGCTTTCACGATCTCACCAATGGTGAGGTCCTTTTCTTCGAAATGTGCGAGTGCGGTCGTGCTGTCTTGATGAAAGCGGCTTCGTGTCCGCCTAACGATGTTCGCCGACGATGCGACATCTTCAAGCCGCATTCCATCCGAATTGATAGCGACGTAGCCGAATTCGCCCGCAAAACCTGAAGTGCCACGCCAAACCTCTCCGCGAAAAATGAATGCTCCGCCGACGCCGGTCCCGATCGTAGCATAAAAAAGATCATTCGCTCCCCGTCCGGCTCCGAGCCGATACTCGCCGTAGATCGCAGCGTTTGCGTCGTTCTCGATCGACGGCGATATCCCGGCGGCATCCTTGATTTCTTTGGCAATGTCGAACTGAGAATGTTCGGGAAAACCCGCGGAATAGGTGACACGACCGGTGTCACGATGGACGAGTCCGGGCATCGAAATACCCAGCCTTCCATATTGGCCTAGGCGTCCATCTAGCGAAGCGACAAACTCCTTGAGTTGCGGAAGCGATTCCAGTTTATCGTCATGTTCGCTTTCTATAATGTCACTCTGAGTTCCGTCAGGAGCGATCGAAACGGCAAGAAACCGTGTAGACGTGACATCGACACCGACGCTATTACCTCGTATGGCCGCTCCATTTTCCATTTCATCTAAGAAAGACAATCGAAATTCTATCGACTGTTTGATGGCGTGTCAAAACGCATCGTCGAAGCGTTTTCGGCTCGACAACAGGAAAGGCATTTACAATGTTCCTTGATTAAAGCAAACCAAAAAGCGACAATCGGTGTCTAAGCAAAAAAGTCCTTCGCGTCTAGTATTAATATGAATATGAGAGACCTCCGATTAGCGCTCGCTTCGCTTCTTGCATCATTTTTCTTAGTTGCCGCCACGTTACCGTTGCCGGCCGAAGCCCAATCGCGTCCGCAGCGGCCTGTACAGGCCGGGAATGAAAAGCGAAACCAACGACCTAAACCCAAAACCGAAGAAGAACTGCGCAAGGAAGCCGAAGAAAAAAAACGCCTCGAGGAAGAAAAGAACGCAATTGTTGAGGACGATCCGCTTAGGATCGAAACGAATGTCGTAAGTCTTGATGCGGTCGTATATAACAAAAAATCAGGCCAGATAATAACGGGCTTGAAGCGAGAGAATTTTGCCGTTTTCGAAAATGGTGTGAAAAAAGACATCTCCACTTTTTCGACGCCGGAATCGCCGATAACCGTCACTCTGGTCCTCGAATACAGCAAAATGTCCGAACTTTTCGGATCGGCATCGGGCGGCGTTTTCGAACCGGGAACCTACGAATCGATAAGGCCGGTCGCCCAGTTCATGACCCAGTTTATCAGGCCTCCGGACGATTATGCATCTGTGATCGCCTTTGACCTGCGTCCGACCCCTATCACTGATTTTACAAATGACCCGACGCGCATCCGGCAGACAATCGATCTCTTGTTGCGAAACCGACCCGCATTTCGTGACAGCAACCTCTTCGATGCTCTTAAATTCTCCTTGATCGGTGGCAAGGGGGACTCGGTTGTGCTTGATAACTCAGAAGAAAGGCTTGCCGATTATGGAGGAATGGTCGACGTAAGATCAAAACGAAAGGCCATCATACTGGTCGCTTCGGGGATAAATACCTTTAGCAGAACCAATTATGGGGAGGTCCGCAAGATCATCCAGGAAGCAGGTGTGCCTATATACATAATTAGCACAGGAAATCTTTTCTTTAAGAAATACGAACACCGGCTAGACGCGACCGACTCGCTGACCGGTATGCCTGGCCGATTGTCATTTCTTCAGGCAAAAAATGCTATGAACACGTTTGCAAAAGAATCCGGAGGGATGCATTTTGAAATGACATTCGAAGGCGAGGTCCCCGGATATCTGCAATCGATCAATGGTATGCTTCGCAGCCAGTACAATCTAACCTATGATCTTGAAGAAAAACACCCCCCCGGGAAGCGCTATAAGATTGAAGTGAAAGTCGATGTTGACGGTGATGGAAACTTTGATGATAAGCAGTTTATAGTTCAGCATCGCCCATTCTTGCAGATCCCTAAGGAAGAAAAGCAGAAATAATAGGATTTAGTTCGCAACGAGAATGGCGGCCGTCGGGCTGCCTTTTTTGATTCGGTATCCCTCATTCCCTTGCTGGACTCCGGTAGTATATTGTTTCGGACTACCAAAAGCTGTTATTCTGATTGTTTCGAATGTAATGAGTAGAAAGATAATAGAAAGCTACAAGCGAAAGCTCGCGAACGAAGAAGGCTATGTTGTAAAGAACGGTGCCCCTCTTCGGATCGCGCTCTGCTATCCAAATACTCACGCGATCGGCATGGCGAATCTGGGCCTACACACGATGTACGAACTGTTCAATCAGATGCCGGATGTCGCGTGCGAACGCGTCTTCTTGCCGGATCGCGATGAGATGGCGGACTATGAGAAATCGGGCACCAAGCTGCTAACGCTCGAAACCCAGTCTCCGGTCTGCAATTTTGATATCGTCGCATTCTCGATCTCGTTCGAAACCGATTATCTGAACATGGCCCGAATGCTTCAGCTTTCCGGCATTCCGGTCTGGTCAAAAGACAGGACGCATTTTGACCCGCTGATCGTGATGGGCGGCGCTGCTTCTTTTCTCAATCCCGAGCCGATAGCTGAGTTTACTGATGTCATCGCCGTCGGGGAAGGCGAGATCTTGGCCGATCAACTGGTTGATGCGGTGTTTGAGAATGAAAGCAAAGACGAAATTCTTCTCAGCCTTGCACGCATCGGCCGTGGCTTTTATATTCCCTCTTTCTACGACGTGATATATAACGACGACGGCACGGTCTTCGATTACCTGCCGAACAAAGAAGGCGTCCCCCGTCGCGTCGGCCGTTCGCTTTCCGCTATCAATCCTAAAGAAGGCACGCTTCGTCGGGCAATGAAACGCGGCGAGACCGAACTCGCCAACTTCCTGGTCGATCAGGATGTATTTTGCCCATCGACAGCCATTTGGTCCCCGGGTGCAGAAATGGGCGACAGGCTCTTGGTCGAGATCTCGCGCGGCTGTTCGCAAGGCTGCCGATTTTGCTGGGCGGGATACAATTATTATCCGCCCCGGGTCGTTCCCGCGAAAGACATTTTGGCGAAAGCGGCCGAATGGCGCGGAAAGACCAATAAGATAGGTCTTGTTTCCACCGCGGTCTGCGATCATCCTGAAATATCAACTATATTGCGTGAGTTAAGGGCGATGGACTATCGCATTTCGGTTTCGAGTTTGCGGCTGGATCAGATCTCCGATGAACTTCTCGATGCACTTGTCGAATCGCGGGACCAGCAAATAGCAGTAGCGCCTGAAACAGGTTCTGACCGCCTTCGCCGTGTTATTAACAAAAATTTGACCAACGACGAGATCGTCGATATTTGCGGTGCAGTTTTCGACCGCGGAATGCTTACCATCAAGCTTTATATGATGGTCGGCCTACCCACTGAAACCGAAGAAGATCTCGACGAAATGTTCGTCCTTGTCGAGCGTATAAAAGATAGAATGCTCGAGGCCGGAAAGAAGTTCGGCCGAGCAGGCAAAATAATTCCATCGCTGAACGGTTTTGTTCCCAAACCTAATACGCCGCTGCAATGGGATGCGATCTGCGGCGAAAAAGAATTGAAGAGAAAGATCAAATACGTTTCAAAAGGTTTGAGCCGTATCCCCAACGTCGAAGTCCGCTTTATGTCAGCACGCATTGCACATGAGCAGGCACTTTTCTCGTCAGGCGATCGACGGATCTCAGAGGTGATAGATGCCGCCGCACGGTTCGGGGGAGATCTTGATAAAGCGATCAAACACACCGGTATCGACCCCGCATTCCATACGTCGCGGAATCGAAGCTACGATGAATTCCTTCCTTGGTCGATCGTCGATACTGGGCTGTCGTTTGAGTTTCTTAAGACCGAAAATGAAAAAGCGCACGAGGCACTTTCGTCGCTGCCGTGTCCGGCGGTCGAAAAATGCACGACGTGCGGTGTTTGTCCCACAACCTGGTTAGCCGATGCTCCCGCGAGTCTGGTTCAGATCCAACCGGCCAAAGTCCGTGAGGCCATGGCGGTCTAGTCCTACTGCTTCAACAAATATCCTGTTGGGGCGGCCACATGGTTAAACTCGTACGTATAATCATAAATTCCAAACGGGACGATGCTGACCGACTTAGAATAAGCCACATGAGCCGTGATCACGGTTTTTGTCGGTTTGATATCGATCACCGCCTCGGGCGGGATGCCATTTTCGGCCGCGGCGCGCGTCACGTGAGCCTTGACGACCTCCAGCGGTTTCATTGCACCAGAGGTCGCCAGTCCCTTCACTACCGCAGTGTCCATCTCTTGCCGAAAATTCGCGCCGTTATACGCGACCGGGATGTAGTTGAAGGCAGCGTTGGCCACCAACATCAGCCCGAGAAAGATCATCAAAAACTTTATGCCGGCGCTGCCGGTCTCGGAGTGAATTGAGATGTTTAGATATTTCATTGCTGCAGACTCCCGAAAAGACCTACTACCGGGACATAGAAGATGCGATGATCCGCTCAGCTGTTTTTACCAGTAGCTTCCTATCTATCTTTTCGCCCGGGACGATCACTGGCTTACCAATTCCTTTCAATAAAACCCAGTGAAGTGAATTACCAACGATCTTTTTGTCGTGTTCGAGTGACAAAATTGCTTCTTGCGGAGAGATGTTGCCGAGCGAAGGCAGGTCGCCAACTCGATGGACAACATCGTTCAACAAGTTTAACTCATCTGCGGACAATAATTCAAGACTTTTCGAGAGGCCTGCGGCAAAAAGTATCCCGTAGCCGACCGCTTCGCCATGTTTGAGGTATTTGTACTCAGTAATTTTCTCTAACGCGTGAGCGAACGTATGGCCGAAATTCAAGATCTTTCTCGATCTTGGGGATGTTTTGGCCGCTGATTCCCGCTCATCGCCTCGAACGATAGTCGCCTTGAACTTCACTTGTGCGGCGATCAAGATCTCCCATAAATTTAAAGTCTCATCACTAAATGCTTCCCGACTCTTCTCCGCAGCTAGATCGTTAATAAATCTCGTGGTTCTCCGAAACAGATCGCCTCCGGAGATCGCGCCTTGCTTTATAGCCTCAAAGATACCGGCATTGACTTCACGGAGCTCTAAGGTTTTGAGTACCTCAACGTCGATCAGGACGGCCGATGGTTGATAGATCGTCCCGATCAGATTCTTGCCGTATGACGAATTTATCCCCGTCTTACCACCGACCGATGAATCGATCATCGCCAGCAGCGTCGTCGGAATCTGAACAAATGCTATACCGCGTAGATGTACGGACGAAGCAAAGCCAGCAAGATCGCCGACAACCCCGCCGCCAAGTGCGATCACTGCATCGGTTCGGCCGGCCTTTTCCGCAGATAGGTGGTCCAGAATGGTCAGCAGCGACTTCGAATTCTTAAACCGCTCGCCGTCGCCGACCAAACAGACCGACACCCGACTTCCGGCGCCTTCCAAACTTTTTCGAACGCGATCGCCATAGAGTCCGAAAACCTTTCGATTGGAAACGATCGCAACACGCGAATAACCCGCAGATGCAGTCAATTCACCGATCCGATCCAAAGTTCCGCGGCCGATAACAATTTCATAGGATGCGGGTTGCCTCGGAATCCTTACCGTTACCGACCGAGTAGCTTTGTTGTAGAGGTCTGCCAAATTATTCATCCGAGGCTGTCGCTTATCACCTGCGCCAGATCGACTGCAAGCTCATTGATCACTGCCTGGTCTTTCCCTTCTATCATAACCCGGGCAAGGTTCTCAGTGCCCGAGTAGCGAAGCAGTAAGCGACCCGTATCTCCCAGTTTTTCCTCCGTTTCTTTCGCTGCTAGTGCGATGGCCGGAGTGTCATCAAATGGCTTTTTCTCCTTTACACGCACGTTGACAAGGATCTGCGGAAACCGCGTGAAGCCCTCGACCAGTGCGTTCAGTTTGGCCTTTCTCTCCTGCATCGATTCCAGCACATAAAGTGCCGTCATCATTCCGTCCCCTGCGAGGCCTCGTTCGGGAACGATGATGTGACCGGATTGTTCGCCTCCCAGTTCTGAACCGGTCTGCAGCAGACCTTCGAGTACATATTTATCACCCACATTTGCCCGGATGAGGTCGATATCTCGAGTCTTCAATGCAGCTTCCAGCCCAATATTGCTCATCACCGTAGCGACGACCTTACGATTGACGAGTTTACCGTTGTCCGCCATCATCTGCGCGAGCACCCATAACGTTGCGTCTCCATCAACGATCGCTCCCGTATGGTCAACGAAAAGCGATCGATCGGCATCGCCGTCAAATGCGATGCCAATATCGGCTGACTTAGCCGAGACCGCTTCCTGGAGATGCTCAAGGTGGAGCGAACCGCAATTCAGGTTGATGTTCTGCCCGTCTGGACCGTCGTTGAGTGCTGTTACGTCGGCACCGAGTTTGCGAAACAAAAGAGGAGCTAAATGGGAGGCTGCCCCATTCGCACAGTCCGTAATGATCCGGATCCCACTTAAGTCCAGATCAGGAAAACTTGCCGCAAGATTCTCGATATACGCAGTCCCAAACGTCGGATCGGCTGCCAATGCGGCCTTAGAGGGTCCGGAGCCGGTCTTATCTCCGTTTGAAACAAACGCTTCAATATCGATTTCGATAGCCTTCTCAACCGACTCGTCAACCTTCTTTCCACCTCGGGCAAATATTTTTATACCGTTGTCGTGAAATGGGTTATGCGATGCGCTGATGACGATCCCCGCGTCGAAATCGAATCGATCCGTCACAAACGCAACTCCTGGTGTCGTGATCACGCCCGCCGATCGACAGATCGCTCCACCACGTTCGGCCCCGGCCGAGAATGCGTTCTCGATCCAATCTCCGGACTCGCGTGTGTCGCGGCCAATCACGAACTTAGGCTCGCGTCCCAAGATTTCCTTCATTATCCGGGCAAACGAAGTACCGATCGCAGGTACGGTCTGTTTGTCCAGCGGAAACTGGCCGGCCTCGCCGCGAATGCCGTCAGTTCCAAAAAGTTTTACCGATCTCGAAAGTATCATTGCAGTCTTCATTAATAGCCAAAGGTATAGATATACCTTAGATTCCAGTTTCCGTAAAAGCTTTAGATACCATAACAGAATCATGTGGAAGCCATAAATTTTCTTATTTGATTTGACAACCTTTAACCCAATAAGGGAATCTATTGTTATGCGGTTTTCCGCACCCGTAGTTGTCACCGTTTTAATCGCTCTCCAGTACCAACAATAATGAAATACACAGCATTAACCCTTTCGGTCGTTCTTTTTGGTGGTTTTGCAACGTTCGGACAAGGACCCGCCGAATCCGAAGAAGGCAGAAAAATGCGCGTGGTTGTCACTGATGCGTCTCCAAAAAGCTCCGTGCCGGTCGCGCCGAAACCCGTCCCGACGCCGCTCGTTGTCGGATCTCGCCCACGTTCGGTCGAATCAGAAACAACGCCGGAATCGCCTCGCGTGAACGCGGCCGCTGCACGAACCCTTTCTTTTGGCGAGATAAAGAGCAAGATCGCCGATGCAAAACGACAGCTGCAAACCCGCCCCGTTACGACCGCGTCCGTCGGTACAAATTATGAGGGTGTTGAGATCGTAAGGCTCGCATTTCATGATTGGACGACAAACGATCTAGATTTTGTGGTCTTGACGAAAGAATCATTTCTCTCGACGTCGAGCGACGTGGCGGTAACGTCGGAGAATGGCCGGTCATTCGTGGTTAAGACGATCCGCGGCAACGGTGTCAATACGCCAGTCCGTATTGTCGATAGCCGTGGAGTGTCTCATCTGCCGATATTGGTTCAGTATCCGCGAGTCGACAAGGGTATCTACCAGGAAACGGCATACTACATGTCGACCCATCCTGGGCTTGTAACGCCCGAGGTGGTCGGTGCGGGACGCATTTACGTGCGAAACGTCATCGATATCGCTCGCCAGAAGCTCGCCGAACGGGGCATTGCCATCGAAGCCAAGACCGCTGACGTCGCTGAACGGCTTGCTGCGGTCGAACATGTCGACCATCTCCGCTTTCGCACTGAACCTCATCAGGATATTTACAATGACGTATATACGCTGTTTGCACTTAATGAAGGCCAAACATATCGCTACGCCGTAAGCTCGGCAGGTGCCGGGGGCATGGTGCAGATGATTCCCTCCACCTATCGAATGGTGCGAGCACAATTTCCTCAGGTTCCGCTCAATCCGAATTTTGTAGATGGAATGAGGGATCACGTTAACGCATCGAAGGCAATGCTTCTTTATATGCAGTGGACCTGGGATGACCTGAAGAGACGCCCGGCGATCGCTGACGCTCTTCTGACCAATATTGCTACCCGCGAACAGCTAATGTCCGCAGGATATAATTCTAATCCCGCAAGGCTTGCTGGTTATATAAGCCGCGGCGGGCCTGGATGGACAAATCTTATCCCGAAAGAAACTCAGATGTACCTTCAGATCTTCGAATCAGTCGAACGTCACGTCCCGATGCGTACGCGCGATCGATAGGGTTCGCCGAGCACCTAACGGATTCGGATCATTTCTAATAAAGCTGTTGTTGGATCATCCAACAACAGCTTTGTTCGTTTCTGCCACTAGTCGTGAGACCTCGTCTTGAACGTCTGAAAACTTTTTCGTCACCAGCGATGATCCCGAAAAGAACGCCTGCCCCGTGATCTCGACCACTGCGAACGGCGGAGGCTCATAGCTCTTCATTGCTTCCGCGTCAGCAAATTCAGCGATAGCCAAGTTCAATCCCCACAGCGGACCCAGGTGAATGTCGAAGGTAAGGTTCTGCCCGTCGATCTCGTAAAAATATCTATTTTTGCGAATCTCATCGCCTTCAAACACCTTAAATTGCTCGTATTCCGCCTCGTTCAGGTAAATATCTGCGGCCTTCTCGGCAATGCCGGTTTCCGCGACGACTATGAACCGCTGTTGAAGCAGATGGGTCCATTGCTTTGTCTCCGGAACTCGCATAGATCGCAGACGGAGACGGGTACCGGCAATGTAATTGTCGAATAACTGGAGATGAGTACTTGCCGGTACCAGCGGATCAGGCAGTGCCTCAATAATGAAGCGGCGCACGAATGCCGTTCGATAGCTTTTGTCCATGACCAATATTTTAATTATACTCTTGGTTTTGAACAAAGCTGGAGATAAGAAGAACTGATGAATAAACTACACACACTTTTCATATTGGTTTCAATTGGAATATTTGCCGCATGCGGCGGGACGGATACGCCGCAGAATGCCGTTAACACCACGAACGGAGCAAATGCCGCGAATGCGAATACTGCAAACGTTGATTCACCGCTAGCGGTGACCACGCCGACCCCCGCTGCCACGACGAACGATGCTCCAACTGTAGGGCCGGTATTCAAGGCATACTGCGCGGCGGTCGAGAAGAAGGACGAAGCGACGTTGCGAAAGATCTATTCGGCAGAGACGCTAAAGGATTTTGAACAAACGATGAGCGAAGATGGCATCGATTCGCTTTCAGAATTTTTGGCCGCCGATGGCGTCACCAGAGCCCTTTGCGAAGTTCGTAATGAGGAGATAACCGGCGATACGGCCGTTGCTGAAGCGAAGACGAAGGGAATGCCGAACGGGGCCAAGATCGTTTTCATCCGCGAGGGTGGTGCTTGGAAGCTGACGAACCGAGTTCCGGGTTTCGAAAAGAAATAGGCCTGGCGTTTTTCAAAGGAAAGATCCTCAATGGAACTCGCATAGGCGGACCATTGAGGATCTCTTGTTTAGACTTACGCTGGCCTAGTTTGCGGCCTTTGCTTCTGACGGTTGATAAGCCGGCAACGTTACACGGGCTGCTTTTTCTTTCTTCAGCCCCAACGCCCAGTCGGCCTGCATCAGCGTATGAATGTCGCGGGTTCCTTCGTAGATCACGGCAGCTTTGCAGTTTCGCAGGTAACGCTCGACCGGATAGTCGTTCGTATATCCGTTTGCTCCATGGATCTCTATCGCCATCGAAGCTGCCTTCTCCGAGCGAACGGTCGCCTGCCATTTTGCAAGGCTGGCTGCTCGTGCCGAGATCTTTCCTTGATTTTTAAGATAACCGCATTTTAGCCAGAGCAGATGTGCCATCTGATAGTCGGCTTCCATGTCCGCGATCTTTTGTTTGACCAACTGGAAATTAGCGATCGTCTGCCCCTGAACCTCGCGCGTGTTCGCGTAGGCGACCGAAGCATCTCGCGAAGCCATAATCACGCCTGTCGCACCTGCGGCCACCGTGTATCGGCCGTTCTCAAGCGAGAACATCGCGATCTTAAATCCTTCGCCCTCATTTCCGAGCATGTTTTCCTTCGGCACCCGAACGTCCTGCAGCGAAAAATATCCTGTATTGCCGGCTTTAATGCCAAGCTTTCCATGCAATGTTCCGCTTGAGAACCCTGCCATCGACCGCTCGACGATAAAACATGAAATTCCTGTGTGGTCGCGAACTTTTTGGTTTTCCTGATCGGTCCAGCAGAAGAAAAGGAAGTTGTCGGCAACGTCGCCTAGCGAGATCCACATTTTCTCGCCGTTCAGTATCCAGTCGTCGCCGTCGCGTTTCGCATAGCTCCGCATCCCTACAACGTCTGAACCGGCGTTAGGCTCCGTAAGGCCAAATGTCGCCAGCTTTTCGCCCTTCGCCTGCGGAACTAGGTACTTTTGCTTTTGCTCCTCGGTTCCCCACGTCAACAGGCTAAGCGAGTTAAGCCCGACGTGAACCGACATCGCAACCCGCAGGAACGTATCACAAGCTTCGAGCTCTTCGCAGACGAGGCCGAGCGAGATGTAATCAAATCCTGCTCCGCCGTACTGCTCCGGGATGCAGACGCCCATCAGGCCGAGGTCCGCCATCTTGTCAAAAACGCTCCGCTCGAAATGCGACCTCCCATCCCATTCCTTGATATGCGGCGCAACCTCGCCGTCACAAAATTCCTTCACGGTCTTCCGCAACGCAACATGCTCTTCTGTTAATTCAAAATCGATCACTGTGGTTTAATGTCCTCTCTGATTGGTTTTAGTGTGATAAAATCAGCTCGCTTATACATCCGAGATTTTAGCACTTCATTTTGCTTTTCGCGATTGAAACGCCACGTCTTCACCTAATTATGTTCAAAGCCAGCCTAATATTATTGTTACTCATCGTTGTTGTTCAAACATCGCTCGTCGTTGCGCAAAACAGACCTAACGATCCGATACCCGAGATGCCTAAGCTCCTTTCACAACGTGAGCAGATGGATGTACGGGAGCGCTGGCTGATGGCACGGTTGGGGTCTCGGCTATTGCCGATGATGAAGCGGCACGGCGTTGAGATGTGGATCGTGGTCAACGAAGAATTCAACACCGACCCGGTCACGCCGCATGTAACTCCGCCGATCCCTATCGTCGGCCGCCGCGACTTGTTCATCTTTATCGACCAAGGTGAACGGATCGAACGCATCGCGATGGTGCGGTACGACGAGGAGCGGCTGAAGAACCACTATAAGTTGGTAATGCCGGCTCGCGATAAGTTTGGCGAAGAACTCCGAAAGATCGTCGATGGCCGAAAGCCGAAAAGCATTGCCTTGAACATCGGCGGGAGCCGCGGGCAGCAGAGCGGGCTAAGCCATGATTCGTACAAATTCCTGGCAGAAACTCTTGGTGCCGAAAACGAAAAGAAGTTCGTTTCGGCCGCCGATCTGCTCGTCGAGTTTTTCGACACCCGGCTTCCTGACGAACTCGAACATTACCGCAACGCTGTCTTGGCGACCGATGTCATAACGCGTCGCGCATTCTCAAACGAGGTGATCACGCCAGGCAAGACAACGGTCGGCGATATTCGCTGGTGGATGATCGAACAGGTAAACAAGCTAGGACTGACGATCTGGTTCCAGCCCGACATTCGGATACAACGACAGCGTGCCGCTACGGAAACTACCGGCCCATTCCTAAGCACCGCCGGTGAGGCGGAGGTGATCCAACGAGGCGACCTGATCCACGTCGATTTTGGGCTTGATTACATGGGGCTTTCAACCGACTGGCAGAAACACGCATATATTTTAAAAGAAGGCGAAACGGCCGCCCCCGCGGGTTTGAGCGCGGCTCTGAAAAATACGAATCGCCTTCAGGACATAATGTTTAGCTTCGCTCGGCCGGGCATGACGGGAACCGAGGTTTACGAGAAAACAATGGCCGAGGTCAAACGTCAGGGCATCGAGGCGATGATCTATTCGCACCCGATCGGCACACACGGCCACGGCCTCGGACCCTCGATCGACTTTCGCGGAAACATCGGCGGCGGCGGCAATAAGATCATCCTCGGTTCATATATGTCGATCGAGCTAAACACCTCAACGCCAGTCGCCGAATGGGGCGGGCAAAAGGTCACAATGATGGCCGAAGACGACGCAGTAATGACAGAAAAGGGTTACGAATTCATCCGCCCGCGGCAGACCGAGCTTTATGTAATCAAATGATCACGGTCGATAAAGCGCTGAAAATTATCCATCGCGAGGTAAAGCCACTCGGCAGTGAGCGAGTTTCAATAGAGGATGCCGTTGGCCGCGTGCTTGCCGAGGACGTCATTGCCGATTCGGACATGCCGCCGTTTGATCGGTCGCAGATGGATGGCTATGCGGTGCGTGCGGCGGACACGAAAGACGCTCCGGCTGTGCTGAGGCTGGTTGGCGAATCAGCCGCCGGCCTTGGTTGGAAGGGACGCCTAAAAACAGGCGAGGCCGTGCGTATCATGACCGGAGCACCGCTGCCCGCAGGTGCCGATGCCGTGCAAAAGATCGAGCTTACCCTTGAAGTCGACAACACGGTCACGATCAACGAAACAACCGAACCGGGACACTACATCGTCCCGAAAGGCAAAGAGGTTAGAAAGGGCACGACCGTGATTCACCGTGGCGAGCTTATCGCCGCCGCCAATATCGCCATCCCGGCTGCTTTTGGCTACTCGAAACTAAAGGTTTCCAAGCGTCCGCATGTCGCCATACTCGCCACCGGGACCGAGATCGTGCCCATTGGAAAACGCCCGAAACCCGACCAGATACGCAATTCCAATTCGTTGATGCTCGCCTCGCTTTGCGAAGCGACAGGTGCCGAGACGGTCATTCTTCCGACTGTCGGCGACAAGCTTTCGGACCTGACCGCCGCCATCGGATCTGCTGCGAGATCTGCAGATCTAGTCATCACCACCGGCGGCGTTTCGGTCGGCAAATATGACCTGACCAAAGGGGCGATCGCCGGACTCGGGGCCGAGATCTTCTTTGAAAGAGTGAACCTCAAGCCCGGCAAACCGACCGTTTTCGCAAGGCTGAAAAGAGCATATTTTTTCGGCCTTCCGGGCAATCCGGTCTCTGCCGCTGTCACGTTTCATCTCTTCGTTCGGCGTGCGTTGATGCTGATGCAGTCCGCCTCGGCAATCGACCTGCCTTCGGGCTTTGCGGTCGTCGAGGGCGAGGCAAGAGGCGCCCGAGAACGCGATACATTTCTTCCGGCAAGCCTCGCCACCGACGCAGATGGCCGCATGCTCGCGGTCCCGCTCCGCTGGCACGGTTCATCGGATTTCATCGGCTTTGCGAGTGCCGACGCACTTGTCAAAATACCCGCAGGCGGTTCCCTCACCTGCGGCGAGGTGTGCGAAGTGCTGTTCCTTTGATACATTAGCCGTATTCACGCTGAGTGCAATTATGAGCGAACTCTCGCATTTTGATGAAAGCGGACGCAGCCGAATGGTCGATGTTTCCGGCAAAGAGCCGACGAAACGCGTCGCCGTTGCGTCGGGCCGAGTCTTGCTTTCGGCTGAGACAATCACAACGCTCCGCTCCAATGAAACACCCAAAGGCGACCCGCTTGAGATCGCCCGCATTGCTGGAATAATGGCGGCAAAACGCACCTCCGAGTTAATTCCGCTCTGCCATCAGGTACCGCTCTCAAAGGTAAATATTGAGGCCCGGTTGACGGATTCGGGCATCGAACTACTGGCGGAGGCCATCACAACATCGCAGACCGGAGTCGAGATGGAAGCTCTTACGGCCGTTACCGTCGCTGCTTTGACCATTTATGACATGTGTAAAGCGGTGCAGAAAGACATCGTCATTTCGGACATCCGGCTTGAAACCAAGATCGGCGGCAAAGACGATTATCGCCGCGTTTGAATC
>JBBQTV010000023.1:0-27587 GCA_038212935.1 Pyrinomonadales bacterium
CGGCGGAGGCGATCAAAAAGCAGCTCGTCCGCATCGTAGTCGCGGTGGGTCGGTATGGCAAATTTGTCCTTCAGGTCGGTGCCGTCGATCACACCAAACTTCATCAACGAATTTCCAATATCGATAGCCAGCAGCATAAGATCTCCTAAAAAGAAGAGCGCAATGGAGCGGGAAATGCTCAATTGCGCTTAACCTATCGTAAAAACTTCAGCAGGATCACCCCTGAAGCGGGAGGCCATCATAGACCACGTTCCATCCGTTGACCTTGCTCGACCGCAAGCTGCGTGTAAACCAGTGAAGTGCCGCCGTCGGGTCATCATAGATCTGGACGGCCGGTACCATCTCACGGGGATCGACACGGCATATCGCAGCACCTACCGCCGCACTTTTAATGCAAAGCAGGGCGACCATGTTCTCTTTCTGGAGAACTGCCGTTCGAAGAACGACATCCTCGTTCTCAACGTCAAAATCTTCAAAATCCGCCAGCTCGTCGTTAAAATCTTCGTCGAGGTCAAAATCAGGCATTGGATCAAATTCGTTACTCATAAAACCTTTACTAAGTCGTATATCCAAACTACACCCTTGAAGCCAAAAACTCAATGCAGGGTTTCGAGCGGCTCGTTTACGGCGATGCGCGGAGACGCTCAACGTCGCCGGCGTGGATGACGGCTATGCTGCCGTCGTCACGGCGGACGCGGAGAGCACCGTTTTCCTCAAGTCCGGACGTCACGCCGTTTATCGTCTCGCTATGAAATTTTACGCTCACTTCCTTGCCCGAAAAATAAGTTGACCTTGCTTTCCATTCATCGATGATCGCGGTGGAGCCGTTAGCTGATTGCAACAGATCGTAAAGTCTGACGATGTGGCCGATAAGCTCGGTCGTCACCTCTTCGGGACTTCGGGTCTGATCTGTTTCGGTCTCGATAGAGGTTGCGGTCTCAGCCATCTCTTCCGGAAAGCTACTCCTGAGAATGTTGATGCCGATGCCGACGATCACCGCAACGCCTGAATCTGTCTCGGAGGTTTCGGCTAGTATGCCGGAGATCTTTTTGTTATCGATCAAGACATCGTTGACCCATTTTATGTCCGGTTTTAGCCCGATGCCGGCAAGTGTATCGTGGACCGCGACACCGGTCATCAGCGTTATAAGCGGAAAAAACTTGACGTCGATAGTGGGCCGCAGAAGGATGCTGAAGTAAAGTCCGGCGTCTTTCGTCGACACCCAACTGCGGCCGTGGCGCCCGCGTCCGAGTGTCTGTTGGCGGGCGACGATGCATAAGCCTTCGGGAGCTCCGTCGCGGGCCCGCTTGATCGCCTCGGTGTTGGTCGAATCTATTGTGTCAAAGGTGAGGAGCTCAGTCTTCATCAAATGCGTTTCCAGAGGGAATTGGTGTAGAAGTTTTCCGCGTCAAAGAAGTCTTTGACGATCTCAAAGCCGCTGTCTGCGGCGAGTTCGTCGATCATCGCTCGCGTATATTTTTGCGAGATCTCCATGAAGATCGGCTCCCATTGATCGAATTCAAACGAACGGCCAAGCGCCGGAATCTCGACGGTCTGGCGTTCGCGGCTGATCAAAAAACTCCGGGCGGCGCACTCGACCGGGCGGTATTGTGCGTAATGAGAAAACTTTGAGACATCGAAATTCGCACCGAGTTCGCGGTTGATGCGGGTGAGCAGATTTAAGTTGAAGGCGGCGGTCACACCCTGCGGATCATCGTATGCGGCAACGATCACACGCGGGTCTTTTTGCATATCGAAGCCGATGAACAAGCGGTCGTCGTCGTTCATCACCCCACGCAGCCTTCGGAAAAAATCGAGCGCCTTTTCGCGTGTAAAATTTCCGATATTCGAGCCAAGGAACAAGAGTATCTTTCGCCGGCCGCTATCGCTCTTAAGCGAATCAAGGATCTTAAAGTAATCGCCGGTGTGTGGTTCGATGGTCAGTTCCGGGAACCGCTGATGAAAATTTGCCGCAAGGGCGTCGTTAGCCTCCTGCGAAATATCGATCGGGCCATAGGTCACGTCGGCATTATGCTTAAGGAAATGCTCAACAAGGACGGCGGTCTTCGTTCCGTCGCCGGCGCCGAGTTCGACAATGTCAAATCCGCCTTCGGCCGGTGCGAATGAGCGGAAAATCTCGTCGGTCTGCTCGGTGAAGACCTTCATTTCGGCCCGCGTCGGGTAATATTCCGGCAGCTTCATTATCTCCATGAACAGCCGCGAGCCCTCGTCGTCATAAAAATAACGCGAGGAAAGCTGCTTCGGGGTAGAAGTCAGCCCGGCGAGCACGTCCTCGGCAAATTGCGTAAGTTCTAAAGATCGTGATGTTTGCATACGATTTTTATCCACAGAAAGATCAGGCGGAACATAGATATGATCCTTGATTCTCATCTATAAAATATCTATCTAAATCAGTGTTTATCTGTGTCCATCTGTGGACAAATTATCTGCTCATTTTGCTAATCGAATTCCCGTAAATTGCCATCGCAGATGCGGATGAAAGAAATTTCGATACGTCGGGCGGCTGTGGCCTTCGGGCGTGAAGATCGATGCCCCGCGGAGCACCATCTGATTGATCATGAACTTGCCGTTGTATTCGCCGACGGCGCCGGGCTGCTTGGCAAATCCCGGGTAAGGAAGATAGGCCGAATTTGTCCATTCCCAGCGTTTGCCCCAGCCGAACTGATCGTTGGCGGCTTCCCATTCGAACTCGGTCGGAAGACGCATGCCTTTCCATTCGGCAAATGCCGCCGCCTCATAGAATGATACGTGGCACACCGGTGCTTCCATAGGCAGAGGCCGCAGTCCGCCAAGAGTAAAATGATGCCAGACGCCCTCCCGGTCGTGCCAGTAAAGAGGTGTTTGGACCGCTTCACGATTTACCCAGTCCCATCCTTCCGAATGCCAAAGCGAATGGTCGGAGTAGCAGCCGGCCTCGATAAATTCGACCCACTCGGCGTTGGTAACGAGTCGGTCGGAAAGAGCGAAATCGTGAAGATAGACCTTGTGGCGGGTGAGTTCGTTGTCAAAACAAAACCCTTCGCTGTCGAAGCCAATCGCGTAAATGCCAGCCTCCATTTCAACAAATCCGCCTATGCCGGTGCCTATTTCTTCGGCCGGAGCAAAGTTCTCGCGATAGACCGGGAATAGCGGATTCTGAGCGAGGGTAAATTTAAGGTCGCTCACGAAAAGCTCCTGATGCTGCTGTTCGTGATTGAGGCCGAGAATGATCAGGCCATTTAATTCTGGATAGGGATCGGCTGAGCGGAGCAACTCGACCATTTGTTCGTCCACGTGTTTGCGGTATTCAAAGACGCGTTTGACGGTCGGCCGGCTCAGGTCGCCGCGGTGATCGCGAGCGGTCCGTTCTCCGATAGTGTTGTAATAGCTGTTAAACAGGAATCCGAAATCGGTGTCGAAAACCTCGTAACCGGCGACGAATTGCTTGAGGATCATTTCCTCAAAGAACCACGATGTATGGGCGATGTTCCATTTGGGCGGCGACACATCCACGGACGGCTGAGGGATGTAATCCTCGATCTCCAGCGGCTCGCAAAGCTCTTCGGTATAGGAACGGACACGGGTATAGAAATCGGTTAAACTCTCGGTCCCGGGAGCTTGCTGCTTGGCAGAATGCATTGATCTATTAAAGCAAATAGTGCGAAGAACGCCAAAGATTTAATTTTGCGATGGATCGGGACCGGCTTTTAGAAGTGCTTCACGGACGATCTCGGCGAGGTATGGATCGGGGCTGTTCACGTCAGAGCGAAGTGCCGCAGTCGACGCATCGCTCGCGATCGCTCCGAGAGCAAATGCGGCTTCGCGCCGGGTATCGTCTGATTCGCGAGTGTTTTTTAGAACGCTAGTGAGTACAGGGACTGCGGCGTCGAAGGCGGGAGCGAGAATTGTGGGCGTCTGGCTCGGTGCTGCCTTGTATTCGTCGGGCAAAAAGCTTTGCGGCGTATTAACAACCATGCGGCCAGTGCGAATTATCTGAGCGATCTGGCCGATGGATCGCGCGGCGGAACGGCGTATGAATTCGTTTTCCTCGCGTGGCCTAGTTTGTAAGAATTTTGCCAGCGGCGCGACCGCCGAAGGGTTTCCTGACGCTCCGAGGGCAATGGCAGCGGCCGCTCGAACCTCAAGGTCACGGTCTTTCACGAAAACGGGGATGAGGATATTAACTGATTCCGGACTGCCGACCTTTTCAAGAGCGAATGCCGCCTCCTTGCGAACGAAAGGCTGCCGGTCAGCGAGCAGCAGCACCAATCGCTGCACGGCCTCGGACGGAGCAAGAAAAACGACCGAGCTTGCGGCCGTCGCCCTCACGATCTCATCGGGATCGGAAAGTGCCGGTAAAGCGATACGGGATGCTCGCTCTGTGCGGTAATTGCGGATCGCGAATAGGGCGTCGCGTTTTTGTTCGTTTGTTCCCTGGGCGATCGCGCGGCTGAGTTGTGCCTCGATCGGCAGCCAATCGACCTCATCTTGCGTCAGGATCGCTTGGCCAAATGTCGTGAGCGAAAAAACGAACAGGGCGACGAACGTCACGATCGGCCGACGCAGGCATCGGCGAGTGGCGGACGAAAAAATTAGATGAGCCCGTGAGTTCATTCAGGCCGGGCGACGGACACTTTGCTGTCGGACCCATTCGACGACTTGACGGGCGCGACGGTTCTCATGAGCATCAGCTAACGAGCCAATTATCTCATCATCAAATTTTATATGGGAACTCTGAGAACGGCGAACGGTAGAAGGATCGGTTAGAGAAACATTTTCGGGTCGAATTTCGCGGATAGATCGTGTTTTGGGATTAGCGGCCATGTCGGTGTCTCCTTCGTTTGGGGCAGACAACCAACAGGACCATTCGGTCAGGTCTGGGAAGTCTGCAAAAGATATTTTCTCATTATTAAAGCTATAGTTATCAGAAAACTCCTACCCTTTTTTGCACCGAACATATTATCACAACTGTTCGATAGAAAACAATAGAAATCCACACTCGGTCCGTCCATCGACCATTTTATGGTGGACAAACGCGGCGACAGGGATTAAACTCGCAGGATTATGGTTTTGAGTCTCAGCCTCGCCCTTATTTAGCCACCTGCGGAGCACCGCGGCGTGGCAAACCTCAGATCCTTTCTTACAACAATTAAATTGACTTGATTGGATAGCACAAATTGATATCCAACAAACTTGCGGTTTTCGCAATTGACGCTATGGACGAAAAGTATTTTCCAAAGAAGATCGAAGCCAAATGGCAGAAGAAATGGGCCGAGAGCGGTGCCTTTGAGGCGGATGTTCGCGACGACAAGCGGAAGTTCTTCCAGCTCGAAATGCTGCCGTACCCATCGGGCAACCTGCATATGGGCCACGTCCGAAATTATTCGGTCGGCGACGCAATCGCTTGGTACAAGCGGCTGAAAGGATTTAACGTTCTGCATCCGATAGGCTGGGATTCTTTTGGCCAACCTGCCGAGGACGCCGCTGTCAAACGCGGAGTGAATCCGCGTTCTTGGACCGAGGATAATATCGTTGCGATGCGCGGACAGCTTGAAAGGCTCGGCCTAAGTTACGATTGGCGGCGGCAGATGTACGCCCATCGGCCGGAGTACTACAAGTTCGATCAATGGTTCTTTTTGCAGATGTACGAAAAAGGACTGGCGTATAAAAAGATGACGCAGGTCAATTGGTGCGAGACCGATCAGGCAACGTTGTCGAATGAGCAAGCGAGCGGCGGCCTTTGCTGGCGATGCGGCAATCCGGTTACGAAGCGCGATCTGGAACAATGGTTTCTGAAAACGACCGCCTACGCCGATCAGCTAATCGATGACATGGCGGAGATCGAATCCGGCTGGCCGGCGAACGTGCTAAAACGTCAGCGCGATTGGATCGGACGATCGGTCGGTACCTACGTGGATTTCAAGGTTCGTGTTCCGGGCCACACCGGGAAACTGGCAATGCCGGGCGAGCCGGAGAAGATAAAGGTCTTCACGACTCGCATCGACACGATCTATGGTGTCAACGCGATAGTCGTTGCGTCGGAACATCCGGTCATAGCAAACCACGTGGAGAGCTTGTCGGCTGATGTGCACGAAAAGATCCAAGAGATAAGCGCCGAAAAGTTAAAGCCGACCGACCGCGAAGTAGAGATCGAAAAAGACGGCATTGACACTGGCTTGAAAGCGATAAATCCGTTCAGCGGCGAAGAGATCCCGATCTGGGTCGGGAATTACGTGATGATGGACTACGGCACCGGTGCAGTAATGAGCGTTCCGGCGCATGATGAACGGGACTTTGAGTTTGCCAAGAAATTTGACCTTCCGATCCGCCAGGTGATCTCTGAACCACACTTGGCACACGAGCATCACACAATGGCCGCCCTGGCATTGGAGCAGGCATACAAAGACGAAGGTGTTCTTGTACATTCTGATTACTGGAACGGGAAGGACAACCTGACCGCGAAGAAGGAGATGACCGAGTGGGCCGAGAAGCACGGTTTCGGCCAGGCCGCGACGACGTATCGGCTTCGCGATTGGGGAATTTCGCGGCAGCGTTTTTGGGGTGCACCGATCCCGATGATCTACTGTGACAAGTGCGGAACTGTCCCCGAACATTACGACAATCTGCCCGTTTTGCTTCCTGAAAACGCGCCGATAACCGGTACGGGCGAGTCGCCGCTTTCCAAGGTCCCGGAATTCTACGAGACCGAATGTCCGAAGTGTGAAGGCCCGGCCCGACGCGAAACTGACACAATGGATACTTTCGTAGATTCGTCGTGGTATTTCTTTCGTTATACTGACAACAAGAACGAGATCTTGCCGTTTGATCCAAATATTGCAGCGTATTGGACACCAGTCGATCAATACATCGGCGGCGATGACCACGCCGTGATGCACCTGATCTACGCTCGTTTTTGGTCGAAGGTGATGCGTGACCTCGACCTCGTGAAGTTCAATGAACCGATCTCGCGTCTGCTCGCGCAGGGAATGGTCGTCGGCGAGACCTTTTATGACGATTCGACCGGAAAGCGAATTTACTTTCCACCCGGCAAAGTCACGGTTGAGCGCAATGAGAAAGGAAAGATCACTTCCGCTGTTTCGGCCGACGGGAAGACGCTGAAATACGCCATCGAGCGGATGTCCAAATCGAAGGGCAATGGCGTTGATCCCGATGAGATGGTCGAGATCTACGGTGCCGATGCGGCCCGGCTATTTGTCCTTTTTGCGGCTCCGGTCGAGAATGAACTCGTATGGAATGAGGCCGGCATCGAAGGCGCAGTACGCTTTCTCCAGCGGGTCTGGCGGTTCGTTCATAAATGGGAATCAAAGTTTCGCGACACCGATCGGGAAGGCATCGTTGGAGCCTCGACCGAGGGGTCGGCACGTAAGCTGCGGCAAAAGACGCATCAGACGATCCAGCGGATCTCGATGAGCCTTGAGACACTGCAATTCAATACTCCGGTCGCGGCGTTGATGGAGCTTTCGAACGCACTGTACGATTCGAAGATCGAACCGGAGACCGCCACGCCCGATGAGACCGCTGCGGTGCAAGAGGCGGTCACGAGCCTCGTTCTGATGCTGACGCCGTTCGCTCCGCATGCGGCGGAAGAAATGTATTCCGCGATCATTGGAAACGAGAACGGGATGTTGGCAAACGAGGCGAGATTCCCGGTGTTTAACGAAGAATTGGCAAAGGCCGATGAGATAGAGATCGCACTGCAGGTGAACGGTAAACTGCGGTCGAGATTATTTGTTTCGCCCGAAATATCGCAAGATGATCTCAAGCAAAGAGCCGTGGAAGATGAAAAGGTGAAGGAATTTACGGCGGGTAAAGAGGTCGTCAAAGTTATCGTGGTTCCGAATCGGCTCGTGAATGTTGTCGTAAAGGGATGATTTCTTTCAACTTTTTGGCAGATAACATCGTTGAAGTAATTAGGAGATAAAAGGCGAGTGTGACGAATTCCTTGCTTGAATGGTGGAAAAAAACTAGAATTATCCTTTTACCGTTCGCAAAATGTTATTAAAATTCGTGTCAAGTTAGAGCGACCTCGTTTTTCGTAGGCTGTCCTGTTGGTGTTACCTCCAAATGAAAGAGTGTCAACTCTGTAAAAATTGCTTTTCAGATGACGTCGGTACTTGTCCGAACGATGGGATGCCGACGATGCATACTATTGCAGGTGAACCGGTCCTGGAAGGCAAGTATCACCTGGAATCCCGTCTCGGACAGGGCGGGATGGGTGTGGTGTACAAGGCCCGCCATGCTTATCTAAAGACTCAGCTAGCGATAAAGATCATCCTTCCCGATCTGGTCGGCAATGACCCGCAGTTGGTAACACGCTTTCGACAAGAAGCACTTGCCGCCGCCGCGATCAGACATCAGAACGTCGTCGCGGTAACAGACTACGGCGTGATCGCCGGCTCGATCCCGTTCCTGGTAATGGAATATGTGGATGGCGAAGCGCTGCACGACCTGCTTGCTCGTGAAAAAGTGCTTTCGCCGGAAAAAGCGTTCGACCTGATGTCGGCGATCTGTGCGGGTGTCGGGGCGGCACATCATCAGGGAATCGTCCACCGCGACCTGAAACCGCTGAACATAATGATCTGTTCCGGGAAAAATAGCATCTCGGAGGCAGTGAAGATACTCGATTTCGGCCTCGCAAAGATCAAATCCGGTGAATTACTCGGCTCTTTCATTCAAGCTCAGACGACGGGACTAATGGGTTCGCCATATTATATGGCACCTGAGCAGTGGGCCGATGACGAACCGGATTCTCGCTCGGATATCTACAGCCTGGGCGTGATGTTCTACCAGATGCTTGCCGGCGACGTCCCCTTCAAGGGATCGTCGATTCCGGCGATAATGAAGAAGCATATTAGTGATCCGGCACCTCGTTTTTCAGAATTTGGGGTCACGATCGCGCCAGAGATCGAACGTGCTGTCCTGCACACGTTGGAAAAGGAAAAAGATAGGCGTACAGCTTCGGTCCAGCAAATGATCGATGAGCTGCGAGAAGCGATACGTCCATCGTCGATCGGCATTCATACTACATCCGGCGGAGCTTTCCCGGTTTCGCTTTTGAACATAAAGACAAATCCGCCGCGTTCAACGGTTTTTGTGGACAATGTAGCAGTCGGAGAAAGCCGCGATGACGGTTGGATCACGTTGAACGGGATCCAGAGCGGTAATCATAAACTCCGTGTAAGCAAGGACGGCTTTCAGGATTGGTATAGCGATGTCCTTTGTGACGGCTCGCCGAAGCAAATAGTCGCCGAACTCAGCTCAAGTGCCGGAGCCATTCCCAAACCGCCAGCCGCGACAATAGCTTATAGCGGCGTTTCGCCGAACACGCCGCAGAATTTTTCGGCGACGCAGGATGCCGGCCAGGAGTTTACAAAGACCTCTATACAGAACTGGAGTACCGGCGATCAGAGCGTGAGTGTCGGGTCAGGCGAACCTAAAAAAAGATTTCTATCTCCGATGGTACTCGGGGCCGCCGGGCTTCTTCTGCTATTCATCTTAGGCGGGGTTGGTATCGGCGCTGCCTATATTATGGGATTGATCCCCGGCACCTCGACGGAGGAAACGCCGCCGACCAACGTCAAACCGACGCCAACGGCGACCAGTGATGATGTCGCGCCAGCGACAAAGCCCGATCTGGTCCAGATCCCGGGCGGCAGCTTTACAATGGGCCGAAACGACGGGGGCGATTTGGAAAAACCGGAACATCCTGAAAAGGTCAATAGTTTTTGGATGGACCGCACCGAGGTAACGAACGGCGAGTTCTACGAATTTCTGCAGGCTACAAAGTATCGGCCGATCAACGAAGATTATTATCTTGCGCATTGGGTGAACGATATGCCGATAAAGGGCGACGAGAAAAAGCCGGTCCGCTTTGTGAGTATCGCCGATATTAGATCGTTTGCAGACTGGCGTTCGAAACGCGACAACGTCACTTACCGACTTCCGACGGAGATCGAATGGGAATATGCCGCGAGGAACGGCGGGAAGCAGAATCTCTATCCGTGGGGCGATAAATTTGAGAATCGGTGCGCGGTGGTCAATGAAAAGACGATCGATCCGATGGAAGTGGCGTCAAGGTCGTGTCCGAACGAGTGGGGAGTTCAGGATCTGATCGGTAACGTTGTTGAATGGACCTCATCCGAAGCATGGCTGTACCCGGGAAGCGGGGGCGAATTGCTTCCAGTGGACGAACCGCGATTTATGATCCGCGGGGGCGGAGCCGCATATGAATCGACCGGAAAAGATGCGATCACATCGACATACCGGCTTTATAGCCCGCAGTCGATGAGACACCCGGCGTTGGGTTTCAGGTTGGTCAGAGAATAATTAGGGAATCACTAAAAGGAAATAGCGTAGCTTTCAAGCCTACGCTATTTTTTTGTGTCCTGTTGTAACGTCAGCTATACGTATGCACGCTCGAGTATTGACGGCGTCTGCGGGATCATCAGGTCGGGACCAATGAATGCGTCGACGACCCTGGGCGAGAATCGTGTTCCTGCCAATGAACGAAGGCGGGCGATAGCCTCATCGTGCGACATCCGAGAGTGCGGGTGTCGCGGGAGGGTCATAACGTCGTACGCGTTAGCGACGGCTATGATCTGAGCGTGAAGCGGGATCTGGTCACGCGAGAAGCCATAGGGAAAGCCGGAACCGTCATGATTCTCATGATTGTATTTGAGGACGCCGACGACATTTTCAAATTCAGGAACCGTTTCAAGCATTTCAAGCCCAAGCTGGAAGCTCTGCTCGATTATCTGCTGTTCGAGAGCTGTCGGCTCGGACTCTTTGTACAAAATGTGGCTCGGGATGCGGAAGTCTGCGGCTTCGTGAAGGAAAGCTTCCAGCGAAAGCTGTTCGAGTTCGGCGGGGCCAAGCTTTAACGTCTTTCCGATCTGAAGAGCATAGTCGCGTGTCCGCTGGGCATGATTGCGTGCCTGCGGGTCCTTGAGGTCAAGCATCTCGCCGATCACGCCGACAAAGCTGTCACGCATTGCACGGATCTTGGTTTGCAGCCGCTCATTGTGAAGCTGAAGCTGGCGCTGGGCCTTCATCGTCTCGTAATGCTGCAACGCTCTTTTGACCGTCGCGTGAAGGTCTTCGTTGATCCACGGCTTGGTGACATACTTGTACACAACGCCGGAATTGATGGCTTCGACAAGGGCTTCGGCATCGGTGTAGCCGGTAAGCATGATACGAACGGTCTGGGGCCGCAATTCTGATGCCCGTTTCAAGAACTCGATACCGGTCATTCCCGGCATTCGCTGGTCGGAAATGATGAGTGCGACGTCGTGCGTTTCAAGCAGATCTACGGCCTCGTCACCCGTTGACGCTGTCAGAACGCCATAGGAGTTTCGAAATAGCCGCTCAAGAAGTCGGAGGTTGGCCGTTTCGTCGTCAACAAATAAGATCTTGTATTGCATATATTAAATTCGTTCAACTCCCCGGTGTATTACTCATTTAAATTCGAAATTTGAGCCGACTGACGGATTCTTTTCGGCAGGTGAACCTTGAAGCATGTTCCCTCGCCGATCTTGGACCGGACCTCTATCTTTCCATGATGGCGTTCGATAATTCCGAACGAAATAGAGAGCCCTAAACCTGTGCCTTCGCCGACCGCTTTGGTTGTGAAGAAAGGGTCGAAGATACGGGTCAATATGTCCGTCTCAATGCCTGTTCCGGTATCGGTGACTTCGACGTAGATCGTGTCCTCGTCGTGGTATGTTTTGATCCGAACTTCGCCGTCCTCCGTGCCGAGAGATTGGGCAGCGTTGACCAAAAGATTGGTCCAAACTTGATTAAGCTGTGCTGAATACGCTTCGATGTTGGGAATGTCGCCGTATTCTTTTACCAGGGCAACATGGCCGCCGCTGAAATATCGGGAAAGAAGCCTGATCGTAGATTCGATACCTTCGTGAATGTCTGTCTGCTTGAATTCGGCTTCGTCCAAACGTGAGAACGTACGAAGGTTCTGAACGATGTTCTTAACGCGTTCGGCGCCGTCTCGGCAGTCGGCAATGATCGAGCTCAGGTCTCCGACCGTCCGATCGTAATTAATTTCGTTTTTAAGTGCGGTGGCCTCAAACGATTGCTGTTCGCTTAGCGGGATCTGATCGTATAAACGCTGAAGCCTCAGCAGGTCGGCTATGCAAACGTCGAGAAGGTCGAGATTTCCGTAGAGAAACCCGACCGGATTATTGAGTTCGTGGGCGATGCCGGCAGCTAGCTGGCCGATCGACGCCATTTTTTCGCTATGAACTATCTGGGCCTGCAGACGTTCAAGTTGGGCCTTGCCGCGGACAAGTTCTTGATTCCGGGCTTCGAGATCGAGCTTATACTGGCGGGCATTTTTTAGCAGGGTTCGTCGTTCGAGAGCACGTTCGACGGTAAGCTGTAATACTTCCGGGTCACAGGGTTTGATCAAATAGTCGAACGCGCCGAGGCGGATCGCGTCAAGCGCCCGTTGCGGGCGGTCAACGCCGGAGATCACGACCACGGCCGTACCCGGATATTCATCGACTATTTTTCTAAGAAGCTCGATACCCGAAAGCCCGGGCATGATTATGTCAGTTACGACAAGGTCAAATTCTGCATTGCGCAGTTCGGTCATCGCGTCGAGGGCGGAGTCGGCCTCGAAGCATTCGTAGGAGGAAGAGAGAACTTTGGCAAACGAACGACGCACGGTCGCGGAATCATCGACGATGAGGATACGGGATCGTTCCGCCGCGGTGGGAGAAGCGGCGAAACCTAGCGAAAAGGGAGCCGAGGGGAATAGCTGAGTCGTGTTTTCTAAAAGGGAAATACTCATTAAAGACTTCCTGCTGCCGTTCCGCAGTTCGTGAACGGATCGTCCGTTTGCCGAAATTGGAAAGTGCAAGACCCGTGCCGTGGGTTGGATCTCATTCAGGCTGTCTAAATGATGCAAATAAAGCTGTGGACCTTCTGGTGTTCATTGCTTCCCGAGAATTTATCGGGGAAGTTCGCCCCATTGTCGCCAAGCTAAGTGAGGAAACCTGCCTCAGTTTCAAAATATGTTTCGATCTGAAATTCTGCTAAGATTTCGTTTAAAAGCTATTTCGACCCGCAACAATGAACATAATCCTCGCCGAAGAACATAGCGGCCGTGCCGGCACCGAAACGTCTTTTAGCAAAGCCGCCGTTTTGGTCGGACGCGATGCGAACGAATGTGACGTTAGCTTCGACAATACCCGCTATCCAATGGTCTCGCGCAAACACGCTGAGCTCCGATGGGAGGGAGAAAAATGGTACGTAGCTGATCTCGGATCTAGCTATGGCACCTACATCAACGGCCAAAAGATCGACGGAGCTGCTGAGATCGCGGTCGGAGATCAGATCCAGTTCGGTCTTGACGGGCCGGCAGTTCGCGTCATTTGGTTCGAGGTCGCATCTGATGACGAGTGGGCGATAGACGCAGCTCCGACGCCCGTTCAGGCGCCGCGGTCAGATCCGCCCCGCGGGTCGTCACCGTCTGTATTCGTACCGCAACCAATTTCCGCCCCCGCTCCGCCTGCGGCTGTCTCCAGGGAACCCGCGAAGCTGGAGTTTGTTGGCGGAGCCGTCCGGCCGGAATTCATTATTTCGCAGCCGACGATCTGGATCGGCCGCGATCCTGCTTGCGAGATCGTTTTTGACGCTTCGTCCGCAACCGTTTCGCGAAGACATGCTTCGATGACAACAAGCAGCAACTCGGTTGTGATCGCTGACAACAACAGCTTTAACGGAACTTTGGTAAACGGACAGCGGATTTCGTCGCCGACCGAGCTTCATCACGGTGACGAAGTGCAGTTTGGCCTGGGCGGGCCTGTGCTGCGACTAAATTCGCCCAGACGGATCTCACCACAAGGATCGAGCGTTGCCGTGCAACGGATCGCCGCTTCTTCCGCCGACATCTCTTCGAAGACGATGGTGGTGAAGCTGGACCAAACTCCCGCTCGGCGTTCTGAATCGGCGACCGATCCGCAACTGATCAAAGCCATCGGTTTTGAGGGCAAGAATACATTGTCGATTGGCCGTGCAGAAGGAAATGACATCCGGTTGGATGGACTGCAAATCTCTAATCGCCACGCCCGACTTCTGAGTACGCCTTCGGGGATCGTCATCGAAGACCTAAATTCGACGAACGGCCTTTTTGTCAACGGCACTAAAGCAGCGAAACAGAGTATCGGCAGGGACGATTCCGTTCAGATCGGCACGTTTCTGATCCGCGTCGAACCGTCGGGCGAGATCGGTGTTTATGATACGCGTTCTAAAACGCGTATCGACGTCGTCGCGCTCACGCGTGATGTAAAAGGCCGGTTCGGCTCCGGTAAAATTCGACTATTCGATAGTATCTCGCTTTCGATCAAGCCAAATGAATTTGTCGGACTGCTTGGGCCATCCGGGGCCGGGAAATCGACCTTGATGGAGGCTCTGGCCGGAGTTCATCCAGCGACGGCAGGCAATGTACTAATTAATAACCTCGACCTGTACCGCCATCTCGATTCGCTGAAGCAATCGATCGGCTATGTGCCGCAGGACGACATAATCCATCGTGAATTGACGGTCTACCGAACGCTTTATTACGTAGCGAAATTGCGGTTGTCACGCGACGTCTCGTCGGCTGAGATCTCGGCGATGATCGAGGAGGTCCTTGATGTGACGGGGCTTACCGATCGGCGTGATGTTCCGGTACACAAGCTTTCCGGAGGGCAGCGGAAACGCGTCTCTATAGCGGTCGAACTTGTCACAAAACCGTCGGTGATCTTCCTCGACGAACCGACCTCGGGGCTCGACCCGGCGACGGAAGACAAGATAATGAAGCTCTTCCGCAATATCGCCGAATCGGGGCGGACCGTAATCATGACAACGCACGCGATGGAGAACGTGCGATTGTTCGACAAGATCGTGGTGCTCATGCGCGGCCGCCTCGTCTTTTTCGGAAAGCCGGACGAGGCCCTGAAGCATCTCGGAGCAGCGAACTTTAAAGACTTGTACGAAAAGCTGGAAGACGCAGCCGATGGCGAAACGGCCAGCCAGAGTGGCACATCGGCTGAGCGGGCAGAACGTGCAGCAACAGGTTGGCAGCAAAAGTTTGCAACCACACCGCAGTACCGCGAGTACATTGCCGAACCACTAAAGGAACTTGGCGGGTTGCCGAAAAGCGGAACTGGAAAGCGCCGCCGGCTCGGCATCTTTGGGTCGATACGCCAATGGGCGACTCTCTCGCGGCGGTATATCGAGGTATTGCTAAAGGATAAACTGAACCTCTTTATCCTTCTCGCTCAGGCACCGATCATTGCGTTGATGACGTTCTTTGTGATGAACCGCGAACTTCCGCGCGACTTTGTCTATTTTGTGGTTGCCTTGGTCGCGATCTGGTTTGGGCTCTCGGTGGCGGCCCGCGAGATCATTCGCGAACGACCGGTTTATAGGCGTGAGCGGATGTTCAATCTCGGAATTCTGCCGTATTTGGCGTCCAAACTTTTTGTTTTGGGCGTCATCGTAACGGTGCAGTGTTTCTTTTTGTTCGTGCCGTTGAAGATATTTGACCTAGCGGGTGTGATGTCAATGCCCGGCGAATTCTTTGGTGCGGCTCAGTTTTGGGCGATGCTGCTGACGGCGGGGGTAGGTGTAGCTCTCGGTTTATTCGTTTCCGCCGTCGTGCGTACGCCGGAGGTTGCTACCAGCATCATTCCGCTGATCCTCATTCCTCAAATTCTTTTTTCAGGATTAGTTGGGGTGCCAACTGGTATTAGTAAAGTGGCGGGGCTTTTGATGCCGTCGGCATGGGCATTTGACACGATGAAGCGGTTCTCGACGCTGGATACGCTTGAACCAGAAGGAGCGAAGCCGCGGGGTGAAACGAAAGGGTTGGGGCTGTATGAGTTTATCGAATCTGAAAATGACCGAACGCTCGAAAAAGCTGAAAGGGATGTCGAGGACTTCAAGCGATTGGCGGCCGGCGAGTCGTATGATGGTAGTCCCGAGAGTCCGCTAAATGAAAAACTGACGGTTCCCGAAATGAAAAAGCTCCCGGAGGACAGGAGCAAATACGTTACGTTTCTGCATCCGTGGATGAACGAGGTTTTGAATCAGTTTGTGCTGATGTTAATGTTTGGAATATTAGTTATTGCCACGCTGATCGCACTAAAGCTTAAGGATCGCGAATAAATTATGAAAGAGATTGTGAAAAACGCTTTATATTTTGCGGCATTTGCCATGGTTTTCTCGATGTTCACCGCGTGTTCGGGTACCGCGACCGGGGATGGTGTGCCTCCAACTGGAGGTTCGACAAATTCTTCGACAGCTACGGGCAAATCTTCGGAGTATCCGCCCTTGAATGCCGGGATAGCACAGGCCGACATGCGGCATCTCGACGACAGTACGTCGAAGGTCGCGGATCGAAAGGGCAAGGTATTGCTCCTGAATATGTGGGCGACATGGTGCGGCCCGTGCCGGGCGGAGATGCCGGCCCTGGTCAAGATGCAGGACGAACACCGCGACAAAGGGTTCGAGATCATCGGCTTGAATACAGACGACGGCGACACCAAGGAAATGATCGAGAAATTTGCAAAAGAGATGGAGCCACCGCTCAACTACACATTGGTCTGGGCGTCGACCGCGATGCAGGACGCACTACTCCAAACCAGCAAATTTGACGGAATTCCGCAGAGCTTTGTTGTTGACCGAAACGGCCATCTTCGCGGTGTATTTCGGGGAGCAAATCCGTCCGAGATTAAGAAAATGGAAGAGGTTGTAGCTGCGGTTGTTGCCGAATAAATCTTTCCGGTCTTTCCAAGACAATCAGATCAGGCCCGTACAATGTGTGCGGGCTTTTTTGTTTTTACAAATGCTTGGTTACGGTGTCGGGTACGAGCGGTTCGACGAGCAAGGTCTTGAAACTGGCAAGGGAAACGAGTCCGGGTGCGGCGCCTTTCGGTTTGTTCACGAATTTTTTCTGGGTGTAGTGCACGGCCGCCTTTGGCTGTTTGTTACCGCGGCTATAGAAGGCGGCAAGCTGCGCGGCCTCAAGCAGGGTTTGCGGCGGCATTTCGCGTCGGTTCGGATTGCGAATGACGACGTGCGAACCGGGATAATCAGCGGCGTGCATCCACGTATCGAGAGATTTGGCGATACGGAAGGTAAGAAAATCATTGTCCTTCGCCTTTTTTCCGACCAAGATCTCAAAGCCATCTGATGAAACGAAGCTTCGCGCGACCGCACTTGTTTCGGATGGCTTGCCGCGGGCAATTTCTGTCGGCAACTTCCGTTTAGAATCGGCGAGACGTAAGAGAAATTCTTCATCGCGAGCTTCGATCGCTGATTCCAGACTTTCCTGCCGGGCTGCGAGGTTGGCGATCTCCGACCGAACGGAGATAAGCCGCTTCTCGATCTCCGTTGCAGCGTTGCGGGCCTTTGTGTATTGCCTGAAATACTTCTCAGCGGCTTCGGTCAGCGAATCATTGTTGTCAACCGATATCTCGACGACCGGAACGCTTTCATCAAAATAATCGACAACGCGTACGTTTCCGTCGCCGCGTTCGGCGGTCGAGATGTTGGCAAGGAGAAGTTCGCCATTCTTCTTCCACCGTTCGGCATCGCCATGGCCCGCGAGGTCGCGTTTGAGATTCGACTCTAACTTTACACCTTTCGCAAGTTCGCGGGCCAGCTTGCTGCGGGCCGCGGCCGCCAACGAGGTAAATCGACGTTCGTTTTCGCGGTCAGTGTGAAATTTATCGAGACGTTCGGATAGATCGGCACCCTTTGGCAGATCGTCATCTTCGCGTTCGACCTTTGCCATTGAGGAAGGGAGTTCGGGGCGTTTTGGCGGGGCATAGATATCGCCGACCGTCTGGCCGTCTCCATCCGATTCGCGTTCTGATTCCAATATCCGACGTTCACCATTCAGCAAGAACATATTTGCCGAACGACCAGTGAGCTGGATTACCAGGGAATATGCGGCATCGACGCCCATTTCATCGATCGCAGCGATCTCTATCAAAAGAACGCGTTCGCCTTCGACCTGAACTAAAGCGGCGACCTCAGCATTTGTGAGGCGGCGCTTTAGCGTTAGAACAAAAGGCGAAGGGTTCCCTCCGAGCTTTTCTAGGTCACGGAACCGGCGCCGGATCAGATAGATCCGCGGTGACGCCGGTTCAATGCTGACGAAAAGGTATCGGGCGTCGTCGAAGCGGAGATCGAAAACGAACTCGAACCGCGAAAGGCGCAAGACCTTGCCAAACCGGCGACCGACGATGGCCCGTTTCAGCTCCGGCAGCAGTTTCGAAAGCGTCGATAAATTCACTGTTCAAGTTTATGACCGGAAAAGAGAAAGTCCAACGCCCCGAATATGGTGGCGTTGGATCTTTGCGGTGTCAGGATTGGGTTCAGACGTCGCGGATCATCAGCGTTCCCGAAACAATGTCATGAAATGCACGCTTTTCTTCATTTATGAGGACCGTGAGAAAACCAACGCCGCCAAGGGACATAGACAAGAGATAGACTGCCGAGTTGACCGCTGCTTGGTGGACGGTCGGATAGTTGTTCCCCTCCACATCGATCAACTCGAGCGAAAAGAGCCGCATACCGAAAGTCTTGCCCCATATCCCCAGCGACGCCGTCATATAAAGGAAAACAAAAAGAGCCAAGGTGGCAGCAAAGGCGATTACGCCCGATATCGAAAGCCACGTGCCGCCGCCGACCATGATCGGCGAAAGAATGATAAGCGTCGCAAACCCGGCGATGATGACGTCAAAAAGTCCGGAAGCAAATCGCATCGAAAAAGGCGCGAGGTCATCTATCACTTCTTCGGGTTCAACGTCATGATGCTCGATCTCAGCAACGCGGTGAGTCTCGGTCGCGGACAGGGTTTCCGGGTTCTGGTGCAGCAGTTCTTCTTCGAGTAGTTCGCCGGAGACAAAACTCGACGAGAGTTCGGCAGGTTTTGGCAGTGGCGGAAGTTTATTGGTGTCGTAGGCCCGCTTCTCGATCCGAAGTGAAGAAACTAGTTTAGGCTTTACTGGGGGTTCAGCTGAACGAGCTACAGGCGGAGCTGCAGGCTGCGGCTTTCGCGCCACTACGTTGAACGGATAAGTCTTTGCGGCCGGAACGTTCTTCTCGGCAGTTCCGTTTTGCGACGCGGCGTCAGTTGGCAGGAAAGCCTTCCTAGACGCCTCGATCCGCTTCAATGCATTTGCTACCGTAGGACTCCTTTTTGTGTTAATAGGCGGTTCGGCAATCTCGACTTTTAGAGCATTTGCTCCGTTTGTCGGCATTTGAGCCGACGGGGTCGATTGTTCGCTCACTGCGACGGTTAGTTCTGCGACCGCTCCCCCTGAACGTTTACGAACCGAATTCTGAATCTGAAGCCGCCAATCCGGTAACGCCTGATTCTTCGCCTGGAAGTCCACCAGAGTTTGGCTGGTCGTCTTGACCGGCAGTTCGGCTGTGAGAGTTCTCCTTGGCGGAACTATCGCCATCGGCGTGGAAGCCTTTGCAGAGGGCGCCGGTTTCGCTAATGAAGCTGATTCTTTGAGGTCTGCTTCTGCAGGCTTGCGGAGTTCGCCGGACGTTCGGCCGATCTTTCCCGCCAGTTCTTCGCGGACCGTATCGTTCATCATTGCTCCGCACGTAAGGCAGATCGACAACGTGGGTGCGAGTTCACGTTTGCAAACGGGGCAATTCATAGGCGTAACCTTTAAGTTTGTTGAAAAGTTGTGCGCGAACGCGGCAAATTAGGCAGATGGTATCAGAATTTACTTTAAGTCGTCAATATTAAAGCGCACAAAACGCTCAACTTTTCGCGATTTCCACAGGACCTTGAGCCAACCTGTTGAAAACTAAGGACTAAGTCTCCCACGCATCAAGGTTCACAATGGCTGACGACCTGCAAAACCCGTATCGATCTCGTGCCACCAACGGATCTCATCATCTTCTCCGAGTTGCCAGCACAGAAGCACAATGCGCTCGTCGCGAAGCGAGGGAAAATCTATCAGGCCGCGTTGATAGTGTTTTAGCTGAACGCCGTCGGCAGTGATCTCGGTAGTCAATTTTCCGACCTCATAAAGCGACCGCACGTAAACGGAACCACCTTCCATCCCGCCGCCGAATTCCGATGCGGCCGCGGCGGCGCGTGCCGATTCGCGATAAACATCGAGCGATTCATAGAGGCGCCGGATCATCTCAAGTTTCATACGGATCCGGGGCAACAGACGGTTTGCTTCTTCGAGAGTGAAAAGCTTCATTTGTCGTCAGAAATGCGAACGAGCCGAGTAACCTGGCCGAAGTCATTGCCTCGGATGTCGTCGTCCGGGTCATTCCGGTTCGGCCGTCCGCCTTGTTCTCGGGTGTGTCCACGTAAAACATCCGGCACAGGCATATCCGCCGTATCGATGAAGGACGGCACTTCGTAATCTTCCGATTGGTCGACGTCCTTGCGGATCATCTCAGCGATGTCGCCAAGGTCGATGAAAAAATCGGCTACGTCGATCAGCCGCGGGGCCGTGTTCGAGCGAAAGCCGGCAACCTCTACACGACAGCCTTTATACGCGACAGCGTTGACTGCGTAAACGAAATCCTCATCGCCCGAAACCAAAACGGCGGTGTCATATCGGCCGGCCAGGCTCAGCATGTCGACCGCGATCTCGACATCCAGGTTAGCCTTGCGCGTGCCGTCATAAAAGGTTTTCAGCTCCTTTTGCACAACGCGAAACCCGTTGCGTCGCATCCACAGCAAGAAGCCCTGTTGGCGTTCGGCACCGGCATCTACACCCGTGTAAAAGAACGCACGCAACAGCCGGCCGTCACCGAGCAGGATGCGGAGAAGCTTGTTATAGTCGATATCGATAGTGTGAAAGCGGGCAGCGTGAAACAGATTGTTGCCGTCGATAAAGACAGCCACCCTGCCACGATGTCCGAATTTCCACGAGGAACTCGTAGTTGTATCGAACTGCATGATCTTGACTCCGAACTGAAAAAATCTAAAGCTATTTCTTCAACGGATCGGGTGGCAGCGAAGCGGGGACGCGGACGTGAGCAAAATTGATTTTCCTAAAAGATCGTTGACCAAGCGGTCTCAAAATTCTGATTTCTACAATATTCTGTGATCAAATAATTAAGTCATTAACTGGACAAAACGCTTCTAAAACACCTGTCTTCATTGAAAATAGCCGTCTTTATAGTGTGCATTGCCAAACGCCATCGGTCAAGCAAATTCACAAAGTTAGTGTTAAAATCGGGCGCGGACAATAGATAATGAGCTCAGATAGGGGAAAAACAGGCGGACCGGAATTCGTCGGAGGCATACCTGTGCGGACCGAGGAGATCGGATACCGCCCGGACGAAATGCGAGACTGCGCGAAGTGTGGAAAGGCGAACCCGCCGGCCCGGCCGACCTGCCTTTACTGCGGATTCTCTATCTCAGCACAAAATGTCTCGAAAGCGCTTACATCGCCCGACGCAGCCCAATTGGAAGAGTGGGAGATCGGCGGGAATGTAATATTTGTTTCCGAAAACGGGACCACTGCCACGGCTGTTGAATTGGTTGCGAGACTCTTAGGCGCCGATCCCGAGAGGATAACCGACATCGCGGAGAAGGGAACGCCATTACCGATATCCCGGCTGGAGATCGCGGCTGCACAAGAGTTTGCGGCGGAGTGTATGGATCAAGGGGTCGTGTGTCGCCTGGTCAGCGACGAAGAACTTAGGTTGAGCGAACCGCCGCTGCGGGTTAGGGAACTGAATTTTGAGGGGACAGTCTTTGAAGCGGTAAATTTTAATACAGGCGAAAGGCTCAGCTTTAGTATGGAAGATGTCGAGGCATTGATCTCGGGCAGGATAGTTAACACAGTAAAGTCGACGACCGAGAAAACTCAGCGAAATGACACAAAGGTCGTCGACGAATCGGAAGTCTCGTCCGATGAGACCGTTTTGGATATATATGTAAAGGGGCATTTCCCCGGCTTTCGCGTTCAGGTGAATGGATTCGACTTTTCGTGTCTTGGCCCGGATAAGAAGTTACTTGCGGCCGAAAATATGTCGGTATTGCGGGCGAAGCTATCTCAGGCTGCGGTAAATGCCTCGATAATTGACGATTTTCAAAGCCTGAAGGAACTGCTTGCGGTTGTATGGCGGGTTGACGCGCGAATTGATTCGAGTGGAATCCAGCGTTCGGGCCTCGGGCGATCGGATATAAAAAGAATAGCGACTGTAAGCAATCTACGCCAGTTCAACCGATATTCAAGGCTAAGGCGGGTCCTCCTATGAAACGAGACCAGAAGCAAAACGAAGTTAGGCGTGAGAGGCCGTCGAGACCGGCCGTCGATCGTTCGGCGCGAGCGGAGTCGTCGAACAGCGGCCTTGTCTTTGGCGTACTGCCTGTTCTTGAAGCATTGCGGGCAGGTTCCCGTCGAGTGGAAAAGGTACTGGTAGCCGAAGGTGTTCGCGAACATCGGCTAAGTGAGATATTTGAGGCGGCCAGGGCGAGTTCGATCACGGTCAATCGGATGCCGAGGGAGAAGTTCGACCGGCTATTCGAACGCGGCGTTACGCATCAGGGCGTGGCGGCCAAAACGTCCGCAGCTGCATATACCGACGCGGACGCGATAATCAATGCCGCCGGCCCGGACGCACTTCTTTTGTTGCTGGATGGCGTAGAAGATCCGCGGAACCTGGGTGCTATCCTGCGAAGTGCCGAAGGCGCAGGCGTTGGCGGCGTTTTTATTCCGGAACGCCGTGCGGTTGGATTGAATGAAACGGTCGCGAAGTCCTCGGCCGGAGCTGTGGAGCATATTCCAGTGGCTAAGGTGCCGAACATGAATCGTCTGATCGAGGATCTGAAATCGCGAAACATTTGGGTCGTCGGCACCAGCGGTGATGCGGAACAGTCTTATACCGACTGGGATTGGACGCAGCCGTCGGCATTGGTGCTCGGCAATGAGGGTAGCGGACTCCACCGATTGGTTGCCGAAAAATGCGACGTCTTGGTAAAGATACCGATGTATGGAAAAATAGAATCTCTGAACGTTTCGGTTGCCGCAGGCGTTATATTATTTGAAGCGTTGCGCCAACGCAGTCAGGGATGAGTCTTAAGTCGTGAGTCTTAAGTCTTCGGGCGGTAAGCAAGGGAAAAGTTATGTTTTGTCCAAAATGTGGAACGAAGAATCCCGAAGACGGTAAATTTTGCCGGAGCTGCGGGGTGGATATCGGGAATGTCTCGGTCGCGATGAAGAGTTCGTCATCGTCATCGTCTTTTCTATCAAGCTTTGAAAACAATCTCGGATCGATGGACTGCGGCACAACTGACCCGAAAGACGCCATTCGTCGAACCGATCCGAGCGAGGTTTACGGCGATGCGATCAAGGCGATCATCATGGGTACCGGATTCGCCATCGTGTCGATCGTCCTGTTTACGACGGGTGTTGCCAATGGCAGGACTTGGTGGTGGGCGATGCTGTTTCCGGCGTTCACATTTTTGGCGAAGGGAATCTCCGACATGCTCAAGTCGCGAAAGATGGAACAAGCGATGTTAAGGCAGAACGGGGGCTATATGACCGCCGAGTTGAATAGCTCGCGGACCCAGATGGACCTGCCGCCCGCATCTACAAATTTCGTTTCACCACGTAGGCACTATGAGACCGGCGACCTCGTCCCGCCGAGCGTTACCGACAACACGACGCGTCAGCTAGAGGTCAACACGGAAGGCGAAACGATGACCTTGCCGAGAAAGTAGCCAGTTATTCGTCATCGTCATAAAACGGCCCATCGCATTTATCGCAGTGCGGCTTTACTTCTTGCACGACCTCGCTCGCGTCGCGGACGAGGTCGCCGCATTTCGGGCAAAACGCATTCCGGTGCCAGCATTTCAGATCGTACGCCGTTGTTCCCAACCGATCGGATGTAAGGCTGACGGTCGTTTCTTTTTTACAGACACCGCACGTCACGGCGTCGCCCACTGCTAGAGTTTTCATATGCTTTTCCTCATTAAGTACGCCAGATCAACGCCGGACGACCACTCGCCCGTTGCCGATGTTTCCGACAGAATCAAACACGCGAAGAGTTATCGAATATTCACCCGCCGCCGGTAGTAAAACGTCAACAGTATATCGCTCATCCGCGCTGTCCGAGATTCCGTCGTCGGCGTTGACGGCCTTCCATTCGCCGCCGTTGATGCTGTATTCCGCCCGCACGATATAGCTCGATCGGTCATTTGCCAGAAAGACCACGCGGGCACGGTCGCCCGTTACCTGCGGCTGGGCTGAGAGGCTTACGGTCGGCTGGGAGTTGTCGATGCTAAACGGTTCGCTGATCCGCTCGCCTGTTTGGAACTGGCCGGCTGGATTCGACGGCGAATCCTTCGCAACGATCCGCAGCGTGTAGCGACCGTCGGCCAACGAAAGTCCGTCGAGCGTGAGAAAATTATCAGATAGATCCGATCGCAACAGTTTGTAGCTCGCTTCGCTGACCTCCTTGAAATAGACATCATAGATAAGCTTGTCTTCGTTTCGGTCCTCCGCCGTCCATTGAAACGAAACCGCACCTCGCTGATACACGCGTCGCGGCGGGACCGCCTGGACCGGAATACCAAACACGGCCGGGTCCATTCCGGTCAACTCGATGTTCGGGTCGATCTGCATCGGCGGATTGGCGGCCAGGCCAACGTTGACGGGCAGAACCTGAATCGATAGAACCTCCGGTGCGATGTTGCGGGTTGCGTACGCGACGCTTACCTCGTTAAGGAGCGGATTGGCCGGGGCGTTTTTCATCACCGCACGCCATTGGAGATATTGGGCGGATGGGCTATTTACGCGACCGCTCATTGCTTCGCCCCGAACGGGTTCCCAACGGGACCACGTTTCATTCGGGTCTTCGGTATTGCCGCTTCGCGTCTCGATGACCACGTTGCCGGTCGATCGCCACCAGAGCCTTCCCCACGAAGCGGCCGCCTTTGCATCGAGCACGGAGGATTCGTAGGTTCCTTCGGCTACAGTTTCGGGCCCGATGCGATAGAGTGAACCTTGATTGCTGGTCGTTGCGTAAAGGGCCGAACCTTGGCTGCGGATGGTTGAGACCTGCCCGGCATTTGATTGAAGAACGAGGGTTTCGCGGCCTTCGTTGGTAATGCTATAGATCCGTCCCTTGTCGGATGTTCCGAGCATGACACCTGAGCCCGTTTGATGTGCGTAGATCGAGAATCCGGTAACGGTCGCTGATGACCAGATGATGTCATTGCCGCCCGCGGGCAGGATGCGATAGACCGCTGACTTTGCTCCGGTAAGGTCGTAGCGGCTTTTCTGCGGCGTTGGCTGCGCCGAAGGATTTGGCTTTTCGACAGCGACGGTGCGCGATGCGGGAGTCGGTGATGGAGACGGCGTAGCAGCAGCCACAGACTCGCCTAAGGCAAGCGCGTAGACCGAACCGTCAGGCCCGATCGCAAGTTCGTGGATCTCTCGCAACGGTGAATCAAGCAGAGCAAACGGACGCCCGTCGGCACCAAATCTCAACACCAAACCATTCGAATCGGTCCCGGCAAAGAGGTTTCCTTTCGCGTCGGCAGCAAGTGTGATGATATGGGTTTCGCTTGTGTCGTAGAAAAGCGATGCCTCCGGTGCAGCACCCGCGGCTCGGACACGGAAGATCTTGCCGCTTTCACCCGTACCGACCGCAAGGCTGCCGTCGCTCATCACTGCCAGCGACCAGATGTATTTTTCCTTGGGGTCAAAATAGACCTCGGCATTGCCTGCCGAATTAATTCGATAAACCTTGCCGTCCGGTGACGTCGCGGCGAAAAGATCGCCGCCATTTCCGATCGCGAGAGCGGCGACGTTTAGCTCGGCCAGATCGACAAATAACGACTGTTGCCCCGCGGGCGTTACGCGAAAGATGCGGCCTTCGCCGCCCGTTCCAAGAAAAACATTGCCGGTCGCATCGATGACGCTGGACCAAATGAATGGCTGATCCGTCTTGGACACCTCGCGAAACATCGGCGAAAGCGTAACGGTGCCGTTGTCGCCAATCGAAACTCCGCGAGCGTCGCCACCGAGAATATCGGCCCGCGAATTGATCGTCCAAATCGTCGGTTCGGACGCAAACGCAGAACTGCAGAACAGAAAAAGGGCGAGACAGAATGTGAGCTTTTTCATTATTTTTCGGATCGGAACGCGAACTACGCAATGGCTAGAGTATATGAAACTTCGCCGAATAATAATACTTGGATAGGGGTGAATTGGCCGGAACAGAAAGGCCGCTACGATCAGATCGTCTTATTTTTTGCGGCCTTTTTGGTGATCGGCTTTTTGGTGAACTTGTCGAGCGTCGCGGCGGCCTCGTCGCCTGCCATAAAAATGAGTCCGTCGCGGAGTTCGTCCGCATCGCCGGTGATCAGTCTCGCGCTTCGTTCGCGCGTGAGGTACGCCCAAAACCAACCCATAAGAACGAAGAGCCGATTGCGAAATCCGATCAGGAAAACGACGTGGAGGAAAAGCCACATCAGCCACGCGATGACCCCTTTGAATTTCCACCCAGCAATCTCAGCGATCGCCTTGCTCCGGCCGATGGTCGCCATCGAACCTTTGTCAACGTAGGTGAAATCCTTTCGCGGTTTGCCCTTCAGCTCAGCGAGGATATTCGTAGCCGTCGCGGTCCCCATTTGCATTGCAGCGGGGCTTACTCCGGGAACTGGCTGGCCGTTCGCTTGTATCAGATGGACCATATCGCCGATGACGAAAATGTCTCTATGGGCCGGAACAGAGAGATCTGGTTCGACCTTCACACGGCCTGCTTTATCGATCTCGGCACCGAGCCGCGAGCCAAGCGGTGACGCCGCAACGCCCGTCGCCCAGACGGCCACCTCGCATTCTATCCATTCGTCGCCGACCTTCAGCTTGCCCGGTTCGATCTCTGTCACAAAGCTATTTAGCCGGACCTCTACGCCGATGTCCTCCAGTTGGCGTTTCGCACTTTCGGAAAGGTCACTGGCAAAGGTCCCAAGTACGCGGTCGGAGCCTTCGAAAAGCACGACGCGTGCCTTTGAGGTATCGATCGCCTTGAAATCTTTGTTTAAAGCCTGACGCGCGATGCCGGCGATAGCTCCGGCAAGTTCGACGCCGGTCGGGCCCGCACCGACCACCGCAAACGTCAGATCGTCTTGCACTCCGGTCAATGCCGCCTTGCGTTCCGCCAGCTCAAATGCGAGTAGCACCCGGCGGCGGATCTCGACCGCGTCTTCGAGCGTCTTTAGCCCCGGTGCCCAAGTCTCCCATTCGTCGCGGCCGAAGTATGCGTGACGTGCGCCGGCGGCGACGATCAGATAATCAAAAGGCACTTCGGATCCGGCATCCAACCGAACCAGCTTTTTATCTGGGACAAAATCGACCACCTCACCGAGGATTACCTCAATATTCCGTGCATGATGCAGTATCCTGCGAATCGGAGAAGCGATCTCGCCGGGGCTAAGCACAGCCGTCGCCACCTGATAAAGCAGCGGCTGAAAAACGTGGTGATTCTTGCGGTCGATCAAAGTGACATCTACCGCAGTATTGGCCAGAGCCTTGGCCGCCCATAGCCCTCCAAAC
>JBBQTV010000024.1:0-26554 GCA_038212935.1 Pyrinomonadales bacterium
CGCGACGATGCGTCCTTCGACCACGACCTCGCATTTCCGGCGGCCGTTCCACGCCCCGAAGACCGACATCAAAAGCTCGGTTCGTCCCGCTCCCATCAACCCGGCAATACCTAAGACCTCGCCGCGGCGTACCGAGAACGAAACATTATCAACCAACTTCTTTTCGGGTGCGTCTGCCGAATATGCGGTCAAACCCGACACGTGTAAAGCCGCCTCGCCCAATTGATGCGACGAAGCGGGGAAGATGTCACCGACCTCGCGACCAACCATTGCGGCGATGACCTTGGCCGTGGTCATCTCGGCCGAAGCATGTGTGCCGACCGTTTTGCCATCCCGCAGTACGGTAATGCGATCGCTCATACGGAAGATCTCATCGAGCTTGTGTGATATATAGGTCATCCCGACGCCACGTGCTTTTAGTTTCGCAAGGATCTCGAAAAGCGTCTCGACCTCGGATTCGGTAAGTGCGGCCGTAGGTTCATCGAGGACGAGGATACGTGCATTCTGCGAAAGTGCCTTTGCTATTTCAACAAGTTGCTGCCGGCCGATGCCAAGCGAGCCGACCGGAACCCGCGGATCAATGTCCAGATGCAGATCTCTGAGGAGCTGGGCCGTGCGATGGTAAAGCTCTGACCAATTGATAATTCCAAACGATGCAGGTTCACGCCCGAGAAAGATGTTCTCGCCAACCGTCAGTTCCTTTATCAGCGAAAGTTCCTGAAAGATGATCGCAACGCCAGCTGATTCAGAATCGCGTATGCCGCGGAAACTGGCCGGCTTTCCATCGATAGCGATCTCACCCGAATAGGTGCCAGCAGGGTATACGCCCGAAAGCACCTTCATCAACGTCGATTTCCCGGCCCCATTCTCGCCGACGAGCGCGTGGAATTCGCCCGCCTCAAGCGTCAGGCTCACACCGTCCAAGGCCCGCACGCCGGGGAATTCCTTGACGATGTTATTCATTTCGAGGAGCGACATAAGAGCAATCAAGAAGATAGGAATAACTCGGAAAATGCGGTCGGGAACGAGGAGATTTTACACGCTCGTAAGCTCATTTCCAAAGCCGGGGACTTTAGCCAGCCAACCTAATAAGGTTCAGAGCTAAGAAAGGCGCGGCTGGCCTCAAGATAGTCGGGACCAAATGTGATCGAATCGTGCGTTTTTCCCGGAAGGGTTTTGACGACGACCTGATCCACAGGAAACGTCTGAACGAGATCATCAGTACTTTCCCGAGGAATCACTCTGTCGTTTTCTGCTATTAGGATCAATGTTTTAGCGGTTACATCTTTCACACGAGAAGCGGAATCGAACTTGTCCTGCAAAATCAATCCGACTGGAAAAATGGGAAAGTGGGTTTTTGCCACGTTTTCGATGCTGTCATAAGGTGTGATCAATATCAGCCGATCAACTTTTCTGACTGATGCAAGATAAACGGCTACTCCTGAGCCCAGACTACGGCCAACCACGGTGATACTCTCAAACTCCTTCTGGACGTGATCGTAGACGGCAAGTGCATCTGCAAACAATGCCGCTTCTGACGGATCTCCGGTGCTTCCACCATACCCGCGATAATTTACGAGGAATAAATTTTGTCCCGGTAAAGCTGCGGCGAAGGAACCCAAATAGTGCGACACATCTTCTGCATTGCCTCCGAATAAAATGATGGCATGAGTGCTGTCCGCAGGTCGCGTTAGAATCCGGAGTGTTTCGCCCTCGGATTCGATCGATATCGTGGACGAATGTTTCGATTCGGGCGTTGGAAAGTAGATCAACGACCGCTGCGTAAAGAATAGAATGATAGATGCGGCTAGATACATAACGGGTATCGCAACCGCCAAGGCGATCAAGATTCGCTTTATTGAGATCGATGTCGTCATTCCTTTTACATCCGATCGTATCAGGCGCGAGTTGACTATAAAAATTAGGCATCGATGATCTGTAGTTCACGTGCGGATGCTAATGTTTATGCCTTATACTCTTCTTCATGTCCGAAAAAGTCGCGATCGAATCCATCCTTAACGAAACGAGGGTATTTCCGCCGCCATCAAAGTTCGCTGCCGAAGCCCACATCTCAAGCTTTGAGGCGTATGAAAAGCTTTATGCCGAAGCCGCCGCCGACCCGACTGCCTTTTGGGAAAAGCAGGCGGAAGAGCTTCATTGGTTCAGGAAGTGGGACACGGCTCTCGAGTGGAACGAGCCTTTTGCTAAATGGTTTGTCGGCGGTAAGACGAACGCATCTTTCAATTGCCTTGACCGGCACATTACGGGCTGGCGAAAGAATAAGGCCGCGATCATCTGGGAAGGCGAACCCGGCGAGATCAAAACGATAACATACCTTCAGCTTCATCAGGAAGTTTCGCGGTTCGCCAACGTTTTGAAACGCCTCGGTGTCACGGCCGGCGACCGTGTTGCTCTTTACATGCCGCTGGTTCCCGCACTTGCGGTCGCGATGCTGGCGTGTGCCCGGATCGGCGCGACGCACACGGTCATCTTCGGGGGCTTTTCGGCTGATGCGATCGCCGACCGTGTCAATGACTGCGGCTGTAAGCTGATCATTACAGCCGACGGCGGTTATCGCCGCGGTGTAGAGCTTGAGCTGAAAAAGGTGGTCGACGAAGCTGTTGTAAATTGCCCGACCGTCGAGAATGTCGTCGTTTATCGGCGCACCGGATCGAAGATCAAAATGCAGCCGGGCCGCGACCACTGGTGGCACGAACTTGATAAGACGGTGAGTACGGATTGTCCTGCCGAAGAGCTGGATTCGGAACATCCGCTCTACATCCTTTACACATCGGGCACGACCGGAAAGCCAAAAGGCATTTTGCATACCACCGGCGGGTACATGACCCAAGCCGCGTATACAACCAAGATGGTCTTTGACCTTAAGGACGAAGACGTTTATTGGTGCACGGCGGACATCGGCTGGGTAACGGGGCACAGCTATGTAGTCTATGGCCCGCTGGCGAACGGTGCGACGGTGTTTATGTACGAAGGTGCTCCGAACTTCCCTGACTTCGACCGCTTCTGGGACATGATCGAGCGGCACAAGATCAATATTCTTTACACAGCTCCGACAGCGATCCGTGCATTTATAAAATGGGGCGAGCAGTATCCGCTTAAGCATGACCTATCGAGCTTGCGTCTGCTCGGGACCGTCGGCGAGCCGATCAATCCCGAAGCATGGATGTGGTACCACCACGTCATCGGCAAAGGAAAATGTCCGATCGTAGACACGTGGTGGCAGACCGAGACCGGTTCGATCATGATCTCGCCGCTGCCGGGTGCAACACCGACCGTGCCGGGAACCGCGACGCGTCCGCTACCCGGCATCCTTGTCGATATCGTCACAAAGGCTGGCGTACCCGTCGGCCCCGGAGAGGGTGGCTATCTCGTTATAAAGCATCCGTGGCCATCGATGCTTCGCGGGATCTACGGTGACGATGAGCGTTATCAGAAAACGTACTGGTCCGAGATCGAAGGCCGATATTTTGCCGGTGACGGTGCTCGCCGCGACGAGCACGGCTATTACTGGATAATGGGACGTGTCGATGACGTGATAAATGTCAGCGGACATCGGCTTGGCACCGCCGAGATCGAATCGGCGTTGGTGTCACACGAAGCGGTTGCCGAGGCAGCGATCGTCGGCCGGCCCGACGATCTGAAAGGCCAGGCGATCTCGGCTTTTGTCACGCTCGAAGGCGGACGGAAAGGCGACGACGCATTGAAGGACGCTTTGAGGGCCCATGTGGCAAAAGAGATCGGTTCGCTCGCAAAACCGGACGATATTCGGTTTACGGATATGCTGCCAAAAACACGTTCCGGCAAGATAATGCGTCGGTTGTTACGCGAGATCGCATCGGGCACAGCCGTCGCCGGCGATGTCACCACGCTCGAAGATCTGTCTGTCCTTGAAAAGCTTCGCGAAGACGAGGAGTAACGCCAGATGGCCGAGAAATCGAGCATGCCAAGCCCTCCGGAGGAACTCGCCCTTATCGGCCGCGAGCTTTATCGTCGCGGCTGGGTTCGCGGGACGAGCGGCAATTTCAGCATGCTGCTTGCCCGCAAACCGCTGCGGATCTGTGTGACCGCGAGCGGCATCGAGAAACGCGATCTTGATGAGACAAATTTTCTCGAACTCGACGACGATGCCGAAATACTGCAGGGATTTGGCAAGCCGTCGGCTGAAACGCTGCTGCATCTGACTATATACCGCTTTGTTCCTAAAGCGCGCGCGATCCTACACAGCCATTCGGTTTGGGGCACGATCCTGTCGGATCATTTATATGAACAGGGCACGATCGAGATGGACGGGTACGAGGTTCTAAAGGGCCTTTCCGGCGTCGAAACGCATGATCACCGCGAAAGGATACCGATCGTCGAGAATTCACAGGATTCGGTCGCGCTTTCACACGTCGTCGAAAACGTGCTTCGCGACAATGACAATATTCATGGCATCTATCTTCGTCGCCACGGGTTGTACGCGTGGGGCGATTCGGTCGCGGAGGCGCGTCGGCACATTGAGATATTTGAGTTTTTGTTCGAAGTGCTGGGAAGAAGCTTGAACGCCGGGTCACATAAATCCGGTCATTCGAAATAAAGGTGATAATGGTTAGCACAGCCGGGATTGAAGGCTCGCTCACACGTCGGGCAGATTGAACTGCAACTCAGATATTCTTCGATCGTAATCTGCCGGCCGCAGGCACCGCATAATACCGCTAGCTCGCCCCGTTGATCACGCGGCCACACCTCTGCATCGTGATTTACAATCTCAGCGTGGCATTCGTAGCAAGGAAACCAGTCGCCGCAGCATTTAAATTTTAGGGCGATGATGTCGGTTTCGCCGTGCCAATGCCCGCACCGCGTTTCCGCATCAACGTCGATCCCCGAGACTTCCTGGCCGTGATTTATGCGTTTCGCTTTTGTCATATTCAGGTCATAGAATAGTATGGATTAAAGTACAAACCGAAAGGGATAGATCGAATTATGGCAGAGCAGGAACTTGAAACAGCGACGTTGGCAGCAGGATGTTTTTGGTGCGTTGAGGCGGTATTCGACGACCTTAAAGGCGTTCACGATGTCGTCTCCGGATATTCCGGCGGGCACACTGAGAATCCGACGTATAAAGAAGTTTGCTCCGAAACCACAGGTCATGCCGAAGTAGTGCAGATCAAATTTGATCCGGATGAACTCGACTATGCCGACCTCCTTCGTGTGTTTTTTTCTGTCCATGACCCCACGACGCTCAACCGGCAAGGCAACGACATTGGCTCGTCTTATCGTTCTGCGATCTTTTATCATTCTGACGATCAGAAACAAGCCGCCGTCGATGTAATTGCCGAGGTCACCGCAGAGGGCGTCTATGATGACCCGATCGTGACCGAGGTTACGGAATTTGATAAATTCTGGCCGGCCGAAGATTATCATCAGGAATATTTTGCCAACAATCCGAACCAGCCATACTGCGCCGGCGTCGTAGCTCCAAAGGTCGCTAAGTTTCGGCAAAAGTTTGCGGCTCGACTGAAAAAGTAGCGAATTCCTCGACCGTCAATCACATTCACACTTCCTAGCGTTAAAATGTGTTTGACGTAGTTGTACGCGTTTGCTATATTTAAATTCTCCTTCCTCCCTTCTCAATTCAAGATCCAACCTTATACCTCACAGCCGCCGCTCTGGCGCAAACCTATATGACTTTTAAACGAACTTGTTTGACTGCGGCCTTCGCCGCATTCCTTCTCTTGATCGCAACATTTTTCACCGGCAGCTTGCTGAATGATTCAGCATCAGCTCAAGGATCTGACAAGAGAACGTCCGGCGCGATGATGGCCGGCACCATAACCGGCCGCGTCTTTCAGGACCATAATTCAAATGGCTTGTACGAGACCGACGGCGGGACGGCCGCACAACCGGCAGCAGTAGACTCAGGAGTGGCCGGCGTCAGCGTCTCGGCATATGATGCCGCAGGAGTACTTCGGGGAAATGCAACGACCGCCGCGAACGGGACTTATTCGCTAATCGCAACCGGCAGCGGCCCGTATCGCGTCGAATTTACAAACCTACCGTCGGGCTTTTTCCCCTCGGCCCGGAGCGCTGCTTCGGTCAACGGCAACAGCTCAGCGACGGCGGGTAGCACCATGCATTTCGTAGCTGACGGCAACACCTCGAATGTCAATCTTGCAGTAAATCGACCCTCCGACCATTGTCAGGACAATCCGGACATCTGTTCGCAGCTCTTTGGAGTTGGCGATGCGGCGCAGCCTGAAGCGGTCTTTACGACGCAATATTGGGCCGGGAGCACTCGAACCACGGGCGGGCTACCGGTCGATGATTTCACGTCGCCCGGGATGGTAAGCCTTGCAACCACTGATGACGTTGGCACGACATTTGGACTTGCGTATCACCGTGCATCGCGGCGAATCCTTGTCGCCGCCTACATGAAAAAGCATGCGAAGTTTGGCCCGGGTGGACCGGGGGCGATCTATCAGGTCGATCGCAATACGAACGCGGTCTCGGAATTCGTGAACCTGAATACGATATTTGGCCCAACGACCGTCGGCACCGATCCGCACGACCCATCAAATTACAATACCGACAACGGCCAAGCGACGTGGAACGCAGTCGGCAAGATCGGGTTCGGCGGAATGACGCTTTCGGACGACGAAGATTATCTCTTCGTAATGAACCTCGCCGATCGGCGGCTTTATCGCATACCGACATCCGGCCCACTTGATTCGACAACTATAACGAGCACCGCGTTTCCGACCACGATGCCAAATTGCACAAACTCGGGAAATGTGAGGCCGTTCGCGGTCACGCGGTACGAGGCTTCACTTTACGTTGGTGCAGTTTGTTCCATGGAGTCGGCTGGGAATTCGATCAACAACAACCTACGGGCATACGTGTATAGATTCGATCCGGCATCGATGGCATTTGACACGACACCGCCCATAAACTTTCAACTCAATTACTCGCGCAATGAAACTGATCCCGGTTATAGCGCAGCATGGCGAAATTGGCGAACGGCATATCAAACGATAAGCACCGCACACTTCATATATCCGCAGCCGATGCTGACGGACATCGATTTTGACCGCGGCAATATGGTCCTTTCATTTCGTGACCGCAACGGCGACCAGAGCGGCTATAACAGCGCCAGCGACCCCGACCGGCCAACTCGGCTTTGGAAAGGGATAACGGCGGGCGACATAATTCGTGCTTGCGGCGATCCCGTTTCGGGTTGGACGATTGAATCTAACGGGCGCTGCGGGGGAATCGGCAATGCTCCGCAGAACACGGACGAAGGCCCTGGCGACGGTGAATATTACTATCAGGATAACTATCACCCGAACGGCAATCCGCACGACGAGGTCGGCCTCGGCGGAGCCGCACAGATACCGGGCCACAACGTTCTGGTCGCCACGATATTCGATCCGGTCTATATTCCGAATGACAACATCTATGACGCCGGGGGATTTCGCTGGTTTGACAACGGAACCGGAGCGCAGAATCGCGGATTTCTGGCATATGCCGCAGGTGAGTTCGGCAAGGCAAACGGCATCGGGAATGTGGAACCGCTGTGTGAATCGGCACCGATCGAGATCGGCAATTTCATCTGGCGCGACCTTAATTTCAATGGAGTGCAGGACCCGGGCGAACCGCCGGTCGGCGGCGCGACAGTGAATCTCTATGAGGGTTCGACGCTGATAGCTACTGCGGTCACAAATGAATTTGGCGAGTACTATTTCGTTTCCGACACGATCCTCGATCCCGACCAGTCCGATCATATCGGCGTTGTCTTGAACGGAATCAAGTCTAATAATGCATATGAAGTAAGACTCGACACGCCCTCAGATCATCTCTCGGGCGGTCCGTTGTTCGGCTTGGCTCCGACGTTCGGTCTCGTCAACACACAGGCCGGGCATACGGTGTCGAATGATTCTAACGCCATTTCGGTGATCGATCCGGCTGGCTCTCCGGCGGGAAATTACCCGGTCGTTGCGGTAGTGACCGGCGTCCCGGGGGAGAATGATCATACCTTTGATATCGGACTAAATTCCCTTTCCCCAACTTCAGCACTGGTGTCGATCGAGGGACGTGTAATGACCGCGTCGGGCACTGGCATCAACACCGCGTCAATTCGGCTCGAGAATGGAAAAGGCATGGACGCGACAGCAATCACTGGAAGTTTCGGCTACTTTAGGTTTGAAGGAATTCCCGCCGGACAAACCTTTTTCCTTACGGTCGGGGTGAAGCGATTTGTGTTCTCAACGCCGACTCGAACGGTGACAACAGAGGAAGACCTGACCGGTGTGGATTTCATCGCAGACCCACAAGGAAAGCGATGAACCTGCGACCTAGAGCTTTCCGGCAAGCATCAGGATCCCGATGACGATGAAGGCCACGGCGACAATTCGCTGCAGCCATTCGGTCGGGACGTATTGGCTAAGCACGCCGCCGACGAGTACGGCGATCAGCGACACCGTTACCAGCGCAAGGCTGGCTCCCAGAAACACGGCAACCTTCGAATCGGTCTTTGCAGTAAGAACGATGATCGCCAATTGAGTTTTGTCCCCGATCTCGGCAAGAAAGAGCGTAAGAAAGGCGGTTCCGAATATCTTCCATTCCATAAGGAATAGTCTATTCGGAAACCGCTATTCTGCAAGTACATTCTACCTTTTGGTCACAACCGCATCAGGTCACGAAGCGGTGCGGACATGCCGAATCTCTCGAACTGTTCGCCGTGTGATCTTATTAGCTCTTTAACGCGGGTCCGCATAAGCGTGAACACCTTTTCCAATCGCGGGCGGCCGTGCATCCGTTCGAAAACGACACGCAACGCATCGACAATAGCAGCCGAGAAAAGCTCCGGGGCAACCAAAGCCTGAACTGCGATCTTGCCGTTGTGCAGCCGGACCGCGCCTTTCTCAGGCGCCAAAAAGGCGTATTCGGCACTCTTTTTCGAACACGCATTTTCGAATGCCGGCCAAAGGCTTAGATTGCCGCGTGCCATCGTGCGATCGATCGTCTCAAGCAAGACGCCGACCAATATCGCGAGTTCGGCCGCGTCGTTAGCGGGTCGCTCAATGATCCCGACGGCCATTTGCGACGAAATGGGGCGATCGGCAGATCCCTGAGCCATCCTTCGGGCCCCCGATGCGATGGCTTCGTCGACGAATACCTTATGTACACGAGGAACCCTTTCGCGAAGAGTCCGCAGAACATTGATGCGGCCATTTGGCTCCTGCGAGCGAGAAAGTATGCGATGGAACGCGTTTTCGCCTTTTCCGGTGATCCGGCTGTTGTGGTCGTATTCACGCGCCTGAAGTTTCTTGTTCGTGAGGAACTTGATCTCAGCTTCGTAATTGCCGAATTCAACCCGAACGGTGCCAACGAATTGTAGCGACCAAAGATGTCTAACCAGCGCAGTGAGGTTGACGAACGACGTATTCAGATTCTGGTGAATCGAGTCGTGATGCATTTACATTTCCCTCCACAGCCCTCATGTGGGTCAGGCCGGTAAGTATTTAGATTGGTTGTTGCACTTAGCGGAAACGTCCAATCGGATCGCCTTTCCAGAAATCCGCTCATTAAGCGACGATCTGGATAGCAGTATGTAAATGTATGGTCCGCCGGCCGAATACCAAGTCGACAGGCTCTATCTAGTCAGGAAAACTTAACTCTTCGATTATCTCGGCCATGTACTTGCGGCCGAGTGCGACCTCGTCGGGAGCAAGCGAAACGGCACCGACCACGGCGTGGCCGCCGCCACCGTAACGCTCGCAGATCTCCGCAATATTATGCGTCCGGGGCCGTGGTGCCCACGGATTTGATCCAACGGAGATCTTTGTGCGAAATGCGCTTTGGCTAAGCGACACGTTGTAGGTCGTTTCGGGAAAGAAGTAATACGGGATAAATTTATTGTAGCCCTCGATCCCGGTGCCGATCAGGTCGAACCGGACAACTCCGCGTTCGTAGACCGAATTGGCTTTAATAGTTTCTACGGAATTCCAGTGCTGCTGAAGTATCGGCTTGAGACGTTCCTGCACTTCATCACTCCCGACTACTTCGTCAAGACTCTTTTCCGTAAGCATTACAATGATCTTTTCGACAAACGCCGGGTCTTTTTCGCCTTCGATTACCTGCATCAGCTTAAGGGCCGAGGAGCGGAGTTCGACACATTGCGCCGCCGACTCGTAAAATGCCCCATCGATGATGTGTGCCCATTCAATAAGCTCTGCGAGCGTTTTGTCCTCAAATCCGAATTTCTCTTTCGCGACCCGTGAAAGAAACATTGCGTTGGACGCGCAGCTCGTATCAAGAAACTTTTTGCCGGACGTATCGGCCAGAAAATGCTTTTCATCCGCGTCGGATAAAAATGCGGACTGGTGATGGTCGAACCACCACGTGAGCCGTTCGTCAGGCGAATATTTGAAATCGAGGATAGCGTTCTCTTCGCCGTCGAGCTGATCGGCGTCAAACGCATTGCCGGCGCGGTGCATTGTCGGTGTATAACCGATCACGGCATTGGGATCGATAGTCGCCCGATAAAATTTAGTAAAGATCGCAGCTGACGACACGCCGTCAAAACAGTTGCCGTGATAAAGTATCCGAAGTTTCATAAGATGTGACCAAGCCCGAGGGCAAAACAGTCTAGGTTAGATGCCCGCAATAACTTCGTCAAGCTCAGACAGATATGAACATAAGAAAAGCAACCAAACATGACGCTTCGGCGTTGATCGAGTTTAATCAGGCGATGGCTCTTGAGACAGAAGGAAAACATCTGGAGCCCGAAACTCTTGCCACCGGCGTAAAGGCGGTCTTTGAGGACCCTGCTAAAGGGTATTATGTCGTTTGCGAGAATAACGGCGAGATCGTCGGTGGATTGATGGTCACCTATGAATGGAGCGACTGGCGGAACGCTTGGTTTTGGTGGATACAGAGTGTCTACATCCTTCCGGGCTTTCGCGGCCAGAGCATTTACAGCCGCCTATACGGACATGTAAAGGAACTGGCGGCATCTCGGCCGGACGTCTGCGGATTCCGCCTATACGTTGAAAAAGAAAACGGGCATGCCCAGCGCGTTTATAAAAAGCTAGGAATGTCCGAATCGCATTACCAGATGTATGAGGAGCAAAAATAAGAAAGCCGGACGATCCCGAGGGACAGCCCGACTCTTTACAATGAAAACAATTTTGGAAGCTCAGATAGAAGGAGTGGGAGTCGATCGTAGTTTAATGTTCACCCTTTAACGATTAGACTTTGAGGCATCCAAAATGAGTTTTCAAAGACTGAAAAAATTAAATTGGAGAAAGACCCGACTTAGTCTTCGTGCCCACACTCGAAGATTTCCCCCAAGCAATTCGAATCTTTCCCCAATCTTGTGAAAGCCATCCTGAACGCTACACTGACACCTACCGTCCGCGTTTTCTGTTGAGCGTTCCTTCAGTTGACCTTCTTATCAAAGTACTACCTTCCGATGACACATCTTTTGCAACGTGCGTGCCAAAGTTCGCGAAGGCTAATGCATAGAGAAACGGGGTACATTTTGTCTGAATCCGCCCTACACATCGTACGTTGTATGACTTCAATCCATACACCGCATCATTCTTGAGATATTTATCGTCCGAAATCGATTCATATTGGAGCAGAATTTATTGTGTTGTAATCTATCCTCATGTCACAGATCTCTCAGCAAGAATTTACCCGCATCTGCTTGGGGATCAGGGACGATGCCGAATCGATACTAACGCACAATCCGATCGGAACGCGGGATGAAACTCTGCTTTGGATGTTGATGAGTTGTCTGATCAGTTATCTTAGTTTGTTAGAAATGGAAACGCCCTGCTTCACCGGCGTTCCCGACAGGGAAACCTATCGGAAGGCAATTTTATTCATTCTGGACGGACGCAAAACTGATGATTATGATGCAAATGCGATCATCGAGGAGATGTTGGGCTAGATGATCGTCGAAAAATTCATTCTATCCGCATTTCAGCAGAACACTCGCATCGTCGGGTGCTCCGCGACGAAGGCTGCCATTTGCATCGACCCAGGCGCCGAAGCTCCGGAGATTGTCGAATTCCTCCAGACAAATGGTCTTTCGCTGCAGGCTATAACGTTGACGCACGGACATCTGGACCATGTCGGGGGAACAACCTACCTGGCTCGGACGTTTCCCGATGCTGAGATAATTCTGCACAAGGACGACGAAGACCTGTATTATGGGTTGCCACAGCAACCGCTGATGATGGGCATTCCGCAAACACAGTTGGCGGCATTGGGATTCGATTATGACGCGCCGCCCAGGCTTAGTCGGAACTGGAATGACGGCGAGGTGTACGTCGTTGGAAAACTGCGGTTCACCGTGAGGCATTGTCCCGGTCACACACGCGGACATGTAGTTTTGGCCGAATTAGTCCACAAAAAGGTTTTTGTCGGCGACTGCCTCTTTGCCGGTTCCGTCGGACGATCGGATCTGCCCGGCGGCGATCACGACCAGCTTATCGATTCGATCACACGCAATATCCTGTCGCTGGACGATGGTTTTGTAGTATATTCCGGTCACGGCCCGGAAACCACGGTAGGCAACGAACGCAGGACGAATCCGTTCCTAACCGGTCTCTATCAGCCGCAACGCGGCAGATACATTTAACGCAAATTTCTCCCTCGATTTACATCCGGCGATTCCAACCCGGCGAACTGAATCTTCAGTTCAACTTATTCGGAGGAAAAAATATGAAGCATCTCATCTCACTTTTCTTACTTACATCATTATCTGCCGCGGCCGCATTTGGCCATGCAGACCTGATAAAAGGCCACGTCCCTGTGCCTGCCGAACAAGTAACTATCCGAACTGAGAAAGTTGCGGGGAACGTTCATGTACTGTTTGGAAATGGCGGAAATATCGGGTTGTCCGTTGGCCCCGACGGAATGCTGATGATCGATACTCAGTATGCGAACATTGCCGACCGTATAAAAGCAGAGCTTTCAAAGCTTGGCACCGACAAACCCCGCTTCGTTTTCAATACGCATTGGCATGGCGACCATACGGGCGGGAACGACATCTTTGGTGCCGACGCGATGGTCATTGCCCATGAGAATGTTCGTAAGAGAATGGAAGAGACGACAATGTTTCGCGGCCAGGCACGCAAGCCGTCGCCGAAAGTTGCGCTTCCAATGATCACTTATGGGGCCGGCGTTTCGATATACTTCAACGGCGAGCAGATCAAAGCTATCCACTTTCCTAAAGGCCACACGGATGGTGACACAGTGCTTTTCTTTACCGAATCGAATGTCATTCACCTCGGTGACGATTTCTTCGTCGGTCGGTTTCCTTTCGTCGATATGGAAAGCGGCGGAACGGTGCAGGGTTTGATCAAAAATGTCGGTGAAATGATCCAGATGATACCGGCCGATGCCAAGATAATTCCCGGCCACGGCCCGCTCGCGACGATCGACGACTTGCGTGACTATCACCAAATGCTGATCGAAACGACCCTGATCGTCCGTAACGGAATGGCAGCCGGCGAAACGCTCGACGACCTAAAAGCGACCGGATTCCCCGAAAAATACAAAGAAGCTGGCTCAGGGTTTATCAACACAAACACATGGATCGAAACGATCTATCGGAGTTACTCGGCCAAATAGATCGTTGTGATCGCTTTCGGCAAAAGAACATCGGGCAGGCGATTACCACGCCTGCCCGATGTCTATTTTCATCTTAGTTAGATTAAGCTACGGTGATGTCGCGGGATAGATAGACATCCTGGATGGAATTGAGTAGCTCGACGCCTTCATTCATTGGGCGTTGGAACGCCTTGCGGCCTGATATCAAGCCTGTACCGCCACCGCGTTTGTTGATGACCGCCGTACGGACAGCGTCCGCCAGATCGCTTGCTCCCTTCGATTCACCACCGGAATTGATCAGGCCCGCACGACCCATATAGCAATTCGCAACTTGATAACGTACCAGATCGATCGGGCTGTCTGAGGTTAGTTCAGTATAGATCTTTGGATTCGTCTTGCCATACGCGCTCTCGGTATTGAGAATGTTATATCCGCCATTACGCTCGGGTAGCTTTTGCTTAATGATGTCTGCCTGGATCGTCACGCCGAGGTGGTTTGCCTGGCCGGTGAGGTCTGCCGCGGTATGCATGTCACCATCAGCGGTCTTGAACTTGGAATTTCGCAGATAGCACCAAAGGATGGTTGCCATGCCGAGCTCGTGTGCATACGAGAATGCCTCCGCAACTTCCGTGATCTGCCGTGTGGAATTGTCCGAACCGAAATAGATCGTCGCACCGACCGCGATCGCACCCATATCCCGCGCCTGCGAGATGGAGCCGAACATCACCTGGTCAAAGGCGTTTGGGTAGGTGAGCAGCTCGTTGTGATTGATCTTTACGATAAACGGGATCTTATGGGCAAACTTGCGGGCGACCGAACCTAGGACGCCGAAAGTTGATGCTACGCCGTTGCAGCCGCCTTCGATCGCAAGTTTTACGATATTCTCAGGGTCGAAGTATTGCGGATTCGGGGCAAAGCTGGCTCCGGCCGAATGTTCGATACCTTGATCAACCGGCAGGATCGAGACATATCCGGTTCCGGCGAGACGGCCATGCTCAAAAAGTGTCTGCAGACTTCGCATCACGCTCGGACTTCGGTCGGACTGAGACACGACACGGTCAACGAAATCGCCGCCCGGTAAATTTAATGTGTCTTTAGGTATCGTTTTTGAAACGTGATTCAATAAAGACTCGGCCTCGTCGCCGAGTAATTCCTGTAACTTGCTGATATCAATAGCCATTGAACATCTCCTAAGAAATCAAAGTGGTAATAAAGTAATGCTTTTTTAATTTTCGGATTATAGCATATCGCTCGCGTATCAATGACAATAACGATTTCTGTTGATTTTTGTGAATAAACTTCTGTAAACTTACAACTACCTTTAACTAGAAGTGCCGTTTCACGCCATTTCTTCCGCAAAAACTTTCGCTCAAGATCGTTTCTGCGTGTCCCTAGTCAAACATACAATCTGAGGTGTTTTCTTATGAACTTTCCCCGGAACGAACCGGCCAAGCTTAGGCTTCTCGTACTGTTTGTAGTGTGTCTATCGATGACGATCGCGTCACATGCGCAGGTCGAATGGCGTCCTGTCTCCCCCGCCGAATTGGCGATGACCGAACCGAAGGTCGAAAAAGACGCCGATGCCGAGGCGATATTCTGGGAGACCAGAATGGACGACCGAAAGCTCTCAAAGCTCACGATCTCGCATTATGTCAGAGTTAAGATCTTTAACGAACGTGGCCGAGAAAGATTTAGTAAACTCGATATACCCTTTATGAAGGGTAAAAAGATCGAAGACGTTGCCGCACGCGTGATCAAGGCAGACGGTTCGATCGTTGAACTGCAGCCCTCAGATATCTTTGAACGCGAGATCGCGAAACAAGGAAAGGCCCGTGTACTCGCGAAATCATTTGCCGTTCCGGGGATCGAACCCGGTGCGATCGTCGAATATCAATACGTCGAGACTATTAAGGACGACTCGGTCGGCGGTGAGCGGCTTTATTTCCAACGCGATATCCCGATGCAGCAGGTTACCTATTACATTCGTCCGTTTGGCAAGCAATCGCTAAGATTCAATTGGTACAACCTGCCGGAAACTCGATTTCGCGATGACCCGCGACAAAAAGGCTATCAGGTCTCAACGATGTACGACGTCCCCGCATATAAGGAAGAGCCCTATATGCCGCCGGATGACGAAGTGCGTAAATGGGCCTACGTTTCCTATAACACCCTCGGCGGATTGCTGGTCTGGAACAACCTCAGCATCGGCTACGATGCGGTAATGAAAAGGATGGCCAAGCCGAATAAGGACATCAAGCAGTTGGCCACAGAATTGACCTCCGGAGTAGCGAGCGAGGACGAAAAGCTTAGGCGGATCTACGAGTTTACCCAGAGACAGATCAGAAATATTAGCTATGATCGCTCCTTGACAGAGGAACAGCGTGAGAAGATCAAGATCAAGGATGCCGACGACGTTCTTCGGCAGAAGGCGGGTTCGACCATGTTCATCGACCTCCTTTTTGCATCGATCGCAAAGGCCGCCGGATTCGAGGTAACGATCGCTTTGACATCCGACCGAAGTGAGAACTTCTTTAACCCTGATAAATATCCTTTCCGAAATTTCATCGAGCCGTCCGGGATCGCTGTCAAAGTTGACCGGGAATGGAAATTCTTTAGTCCCGGCGTTCCATTCTTGCCATATGCTCAGACACTGTGGTTCCGTGAGAATGCCAATTCGATGTTGGTCGGTGATGGAGGCTATCTATGGACGCGTCCCCGCATGCTAGATCACACAGAATCGCCCGCCAAACGAACGGGCCGATTCACACTCTCCGACGACGGAACCCTCGAGGGAACGGTCAAGATAGAATATGACGGCCACCAGGCGATCTCGCGGCGACGAGACGAATATCGAGATTCCGATTCGAAGCGAGAAGAGAACCTGCGTGACGAGATAAAGGCAAGGATAAGCACCGCCGAGGTCACCGCCATTTCGATCCAGAATTTCGACGATAATTCGAAGCCGCTGGTTTATCAGTACAAGATCAAGGTGCCAAATTATGCTCAAAAGGCGGGTCGGCGGCTTTTATTTCAGCCCGGTTTTTTTGAGAGTGGCTCGAGTCCTGTATTTTCGACCGACACTAGAACGTACGATGTCTACATCCCTTATCCGTGGTCCGAAAAAGATGACATCCGCATCGAATTACCGAAGGGATTCGAATTGGATGCCGGAGAACGGCCGAGCGACCTGGCCGATCCAAAACGGATCGGAGCATTGGATATTGTGATCAAGCACGATAAGTCGGCAAATGCGATCCTTTATGAGCGCAATTTCCATTTTGGAGGCGGCAGCAACGTATTCTTCCCCGTCGCCGCATATCCTGCGCTAAAGAACTTATTCGACGCTTTTCACAAGTCGGACACGCATTCGTTGATGATCAAACCGTCAGCGAATTAAACCCGGCATGCTTACGCCGATTCGCCCTTTATCTGGAGAATAAAAATGTTTTATGCCCGCATTTCCACACTGATCTTTGCGCTTCTTCTAGTGAGCTCAGCTTCGGCGCAGAGTCCCGCTTGGGTTCGCCAAGCCATCACGGCCCCTGTCCCGAGTTATGAAAAGGACGTTCCTGCGGTCGTTTTGCATGATGAGCAGGCCGTAACGCTTGGCTCCGATGGAAAGCTGGTGACGACAGAGAACCGGGCTGTCCGTCTTCTAAACAATGAAGGCCGGAGCTTTGCGGTGGCGAGGGCTTACTATCTTGTAAGCTCGGGGAAAGTTAAGTCGATCGAGGCTTGGCTGATCCGCGGAGGTGCTCAGGCAAAGGAATATGACAAGAAGTCCGTCCTTGATGTGATCTCTGACACCGATGACGTCTACAACGAAGGTCGGCTGAAGGTGATCGACGGCACGCGTGACGCACAGGCGGGCGATATCTTTGCCTATTCGATCGTATCTGAAGACCCGCCGCTCTTCTACCAGGATATGTACGGGTTCCAGTCCCGCCTTCCTACGCTAGTTTCGCGATACAGCCTTTCGCTCCCACAGGGCTGGCGTGCGAGTTCCACGACATTCAATCATGCTGAAGTCCAGCCGCAGCAGGTAGGTAACACTTATATTTGGGAACTCCGGAACTTGCCTCCAATACCGCCTGAGCCCCTTAGCCCGTCGATTGTGAATTTGGCTCCGCGGATCGCCGTGAACTATTTCCCTGAAAACTCGTCGCAGGGTGTTAACCGTGCGTTTGCAGATTGGCTGGACGTATCGCGGTGGGCGACGACGCTTTACGATCCGCAGGTGATCATTGATGACAACATGGCCATCAAGGCTAAAGAACTAACCGCAGGAGCTAAGACAGAGCTCGAAAAGATCCGAGCGATCGGGACATATGTTCAGAATCTGCAGTATATTTCGATCGATATCGGCGTAGGCCATGGGAACGGATATAAACCGAGGCCGTCGAATACTGTGCTCAATCGAGGCTATGGCGATTGTAAAGACAAGGCAAACCTCATGCGGGCACTGCTCAAGGTGCTTGCGATCGAAGCGTACCCGATCGCCATCTATTCCGGCGACCCGAACTATGTAAAGGCCGAATGGGCGTCGCCGCGTCAGTTCAATCACTGCATAATCGCCGTCAAGGTGAGCGACGGTACGGACGCCCCCACCGTAATGACGCACGCAACCTTAGGCAGGCTATTGATCTTTGACGCGACCGATCAGTTTACGCCCGTCGGCGACCTGCCGGACTATTTACAGGGCAGTCACGGATTGATCATTGCGGGTGAGAATGGCGGACTTGCACAGATGCCCATAACCTCGGCTGAAACAGATCTTCTTGAGCGCCGCATCGAAGTCGAACTAAGCGACATAGGGGAATTGAAAGGAAAGATCGAGGAACGTGCGAATGGACAGACATCCACCGTCTTTCGCCGGGAAATGCGTGGAATGTCTGCCGGCGACTACCGTAAGGCCATAGAAGGATGGCTAACACGCGGTTCGACTGGTGCGAAACTGGTTGAGCTTCAGTCGGCGGATCGTCAGGCTGAGGCTGCCTTTGACCTCGATGTCGAATTTTCGGCTCCGCGATATGGACAGCTGATGCAGAACCGACTTTTGATATTCAAGCCGGTCATCGTGGGGCGACGCAATGCGGTCGCGTTGACCGAAAACAAGCGTTCAAACCCGATCGAGCTAGACTCGAGCATGATGAATGAGACGGTTGTATTCTCTCTGCCGGATGGCTTCGAGGTCGATGAACTTCCGGAGCCGATCGCTCTTGAGTCGCCATTCGGAAGCTACAAGACGAGTTTCGAGATGAAAGACGGTAAGCTTCACTTCTCACGATCGTATAAGATGAAGCGAAGCATGATACCGGTCGCCGACTATGATCAGGTTAAGAGGTTTTACGCAAAGATGCTTGATGCCGAACAATCGGCTGTTGTGCTGATCAAAAAATGACGGCTTAACAATGAAAGAGAAATGGCCCGCCAAATCTGGCGGGCCATATTTATTCTGGGCAATACAATATCAATTACTTGATCAGATCGCCATCCGTGTCGAGGTAGCGTATCTTGCTGCCCCAACCTTCGATCTCTTTAAGTCTAGGTTCGATAACGCTCTTGTCTCCAACAATGAGAATCGCCATTCGATCAGGCTTAAGATAGGTGTTCGCAACGCGATTTACGTCAGCCAGCGAAACTGCCTGCACCTTGCCGATAAATTCATTGAAATAAGAATCCGGCAAGCCATAGGTCACCAGGTTGGCAAGCTGGCCGGCGACGGCACCGTTGGTCTCGAATTGTCCGGGATAACGACGTATCAAGCTTTGCTTGCTGTAATCAAGCTCTTGCTGAGTGACCGGAATCGCCCCGCGAATGCCGTTTAGTTCTTTCATAAACTCCATTACCGATTCCTTGGTAACAGCGGTCTGAACGTCAGCGGATGCTGAGAATGGCCCGGCTCCACGACGGAAGTTCCAGCCGGTCCTTGCGCCGTATGTGTAACCCTTATCCTCGCGCAAATTCATGTTTACACGAGCGGAGAACTGTCCGCCCAAAATGGAGTTCATGACTGACAGCGGGAAGTAATCCGGATTGTCGCGTGCAACACCGACATGCCCGATCGTTACGACTGATTGGGCTGCACCGGGTTTGTCGATAATGTAAATGCCCGGCTCATCGAAGGTCGCGACTGACGGAACATCCGAAGCCGGAACGCTTACCGCTTTCCAGTCCGCAAATTCCTTCTCGAGTTTAGGCATCATAGTCTTCGGTTCCGCGTCACCGACAATTATTAGAGTCGCGTTGTTCGGCCGATAGTAGGTCGAATAAAACTTCTCGAGCTCTTCTCGTGTAAGTGCCTTGATCGAAGCTTCATCACCGCCCAGCGATTTGCCATAGGGATGGTCTTTGCCGAAAAGAAGAGCGTTGTAGGCGATGTTCGCTATTGCGTTCGGATTATCGCGACGCTGAACGAAACCGACGAGAGTACGCCGCCGCATGGTTTCGAGTTCATCGGATGGGAATGACGGATTAACGATGACGTCCGAAAACAGATCGAGCGCAGCATCAATATTCCGCGTTAAGGTCTGCATCGAAACGTTCGCAGCGTCCCAGCCTGAGCCGGTACCGAGATTTGCACCGATAGATTGCCGCGTGTTGGCAATGTCGACCGCAGAGCGGGTCTTTGTTCCCTGATCGAGCATGTTCGCCGTCATTGAGGCGAGTCCCGCTCGGTCAGCCGGATCCAATGATCCGCCCGAATTGATGACCATGTTCATCGAAACGATCGGAAGCTTTTCGCTTTTTACGAACCAGACGTTTAGCCCGTTCGATAGCTTCTTCTTCTCTATTGACGGCAGCGTCAATTTAGGATCGGGGCCTCCCTTCGGCAAAGCCGCAGATTGATCTTTCTTGTTATCTGCCTTTTCTTTATCGGCAGCAGTCGACGTCGGCTGATCGACCGCTCCTCCGCGCCGCGGCGAAGCAGCGTCGCCGGTGCGGGGGACAAATTCCATGACATACCGGTCACCTGTTAGGTATTTCTTGGCGACGTTCTGGACGTCCGCAGCGGTCACCTTGCGGTAACGGTTCAGGTCGTTCTCAAAATAATTCGCTTTACCGGTATAGGTTGCATATCCATTCAGCCTATCGGCCTTGCCGAGGACGGTCTGCATACCGAAGATCGTTTGTGCCTCTATTGAATTAAGAGCACGTGTCATCTCTTCGGCCGTCGGCGGTGCTGATCTTATCCGTTCGATCTCAGCATTGATCTCCTTTTCGATAGCCTCGATCGATTTGCCGCGGCTCGCAGTAGACTGAACGATGAATTTGCCGCTTACTTCGAGAGCATAATTGAACGAAGACACGTCCTGCGAGAGCTGTTTATCATGGATCAGATTGCTCTGAAGCCGCGATCCGCGTCCGTTTGACAGAATGTAGCTCAAGATATCGAGCGCTGGTTCGTCAGCAGAATATGCCGGAGACGACATCCACACCATGTACAGCCGTGGAAGCTGAACGGCATCCTCATACTTCTGCCGAACTTCGCCTTTGATCGCGGGCATGGCTGGCTTGGGACGCGTTATCTCTTTGCCTTGAGCGATCGGCTCGAAGTACTTGGCGACCCACTGACGGGCCTGCTTTTCGTCGAAATCACCCGAGATGACGAGCGAGGCATTGTTCGGAACGTAATATTGGCGGAAGAATGATTGAACATCCTCCATCGATGCGGCAGAGAGGTCTTCGAGCGACCCGATCGTTGTCCAGTTGTACGGGTGATCTTTCGGATAGATGTTGGCGAAGATCTTTTCGAATGCGGTCCCGTACGGCTGATTGTCATACCGCTGACGCCGCTCATTCTTTACAACGTCGCGTTGATTATCAAGCTTTTCCTGGGTCATCGCCTCTAGCAGGCCACCAAGTCGGTCTGCTTCCATAAACAGCGCAAGCTCAAGAAAATTAGACGGAACGGATTGGAAGTAATTGGTCCGGTCCGGATTCGTCGATCCATTTATCGACGCTCCGACCTCCTGAAGCGGCTTAAAATAGTCGTTGTTATAGTTTTTAGACCCCTGGAACATCATGTGTTCAAAGAGGTGTGCAAATCCCGTTCGGCCGACCACTTCGTTCTTTGAACCGACGTGATACCACAGATTTACAGCAACGATGGGCGTTGTTTTATCTTCATGAAGAATGACGCGAAGGCCGTTCTTCAAGCGATACTCCTTTACCTTCAACGATGGCAACCGGTCGCCGCCTTGTGCAAATATACTCTGTGACATCGCAAACCCAACGACCAGGATGATGGCAATAATTTCCTTGATCCGCATTTATTACTCCTTGATTGACCTAATATCGATAGAACAACGGACGTTGCTACTCGATGAGCAACGGACCCGTCGTATTTTTGACTTTGATGATAGTACGGGATGATCAGGCTCTAGGTTTCACTCTTGGCCAGAGCGGCGATCTTCTCACGCGAAGAGACGACCACCCCGCCTGGCTTTTCGATAGTTATCGCGAAGACCTTCGGATCCTTCGTGGCCAGCTTAGGGTCTATCGGAACGATGATCTCGCCGTCGTCGGTCACATCAAATACTCCGCCGTCCTTCGGGTGAGGCTCAAGCTTCCCGTCCTCAAAGATCCAAAGCTGGTAGGTCTCTTTCGCCGGATCGTTTTTCGGAAGCCCGCGGAACCGCATATATCCCGCCTGACGTTCATCGCTCCAGACGACATCGCCCGAAACCGCGGCGATTTCATCGACATTCCCCTTACCCCATTCGGCACGAGCGACATCAGGGGAGGTCTCAATCAGCCGCTGACGCTGTTGCGCCGGCGTCAATCTTTCTTCTAGCGTCGGGGTCGGCTTCGGGCCGTCGGCAACATCCGTGGTATTCCTTGAGGTGAAAATGTTAACCGCAAGAACTACACATGCCGCAGCGGCGACTGCCCATGGGAACCAGTTCCAGACAGACGAGCCGGATGGAGACTCAGCAGGGACAGGTTGGCGCGGGCGCGTAAAGACATTCTCCTCGACCGAGCCGTCGGCATTGCTTGCCAAGGCCGCATGCTCGTTGATGCGTGAAAGTATCTTCGATTCGAGATGATCCGGCATCGGCTCGATCTCAAGGCCCATCATGCTGATCGCTGCGGCCGTTAATTCCAGTGACTGCGAGTCAATACTACTGTCTGCGTTTTTTTCCAGCTCCTGAAGTTGTTCTATTTCGCTTTCGGTAAGACCGTAGACAGCTTGTTTACACAGAAGGTCTAGCCGTGTTTCTTCAATTGTTGATCTCATACGGACACCTCCCTTGTCGCTGTCATATTACCTAAGCCCATTATCTCGCGAGCCTGCAAAAGCCCACGTCTTGCATGTGTTTTGACGGTGCCTAACGGCATTCCCGTTGCATCTGCTATCTCCTGATGAGACATCCCTTGAATGATCGAAAGCTGAAGAACCTGTCGCTGCTCCGGCCTAAGTTCGCCCAGTGCCTTGAACGCCTCGGTGGCCTCAACGGCCGTTTGCATATTCTTATCCGAACGATCAGCAGGCTCCGCCAAAACATCCTCAAGCGAATCAGCGGAAATACGCCGCTGAGAAAACCGGATCCGATCGATAAGCCGACGCCGGGCTATCATCGCTATGAACGTGGTCTCAGAAGCTTGTGCCGGGTCGAAGCGTGCCGCGTTCTTCCAAACATCGACAAAGATCTCCTGCACCGCATCTTCGGCGTCGTCCGAATTCCTGAGCATTCTTCTGGCCAATGACCACACTAATCCGCCATATGTCTTAAGACATAATTGGACGGCCGCTTCATCACCTTCCGCGATACTCTGTAAGATAGCTTTTGACACAACTGTTAAAGAAGTTCAGACACCTTAAGCTACCCTATTTCAATACATTCTGCCAAGCGAACGAACTACGTTTCAGCAAAAAGCTGAGGTGTTTCTCGCAGTACCGCCGGATCAATGTCTGATGGAGATTTTTCGGCCGGGTGAGCAAACTATCATCCACTTGTTCAGAGGCATTTCTGCTCTCTGGTTGTGATTTCGAGTAAAAAGGAGTTTCGGTTTCAGATCAACGGATCTGATCTTTTCCTGCGAACTTCGATATTGCGAACAAGATCAGCATTGTGAAGGTCGTACCGGCAGATATTAGACAAAATTGGCAAAATGCTCCTATTACCATTGCCTGCAGATATAGTAGCCACGCAGTGAAAGTCGCCATTACAATGATTTGGAGGCCAAAGATGGTCCAGAGCCTCCGATTGCCGTAGGCCGCGAGCAAAGCCAGAGAGAAGGCTACAAAGTAAGCGGCGGCCCCGAGTGCTGCGATCGGGATACCGTAAAATTCTGCGTATGGACTGGAGAGGACCTTTTCGCAACCTTCGATCAGACTGCAGGGAACCGGTTCGGAAGTAAAATGGGAAATGGTGAGATAAACTGAGTCTGCAAGCCCGACGAGGGCGACAAGCGACGCTATCAGCGGGATCTTTGCGACCCCGCCCGCTGCATCGTCGTCGGTGAATTCGGCCTCATTCATTTTGCGTTAACAGTGGTGCTGTTTGAACCGGCACTCGTGCTTTGGCTTGCTGCTTGCTGGATCTCAGCATCGATAATGCGGCGGAGCGAGGTAGTATTTACCTCACTAAATGGAATCTGCCGTCCATTGATCAAAACGGTGGGCGTCGATGTCACGCTGAGAGCCCGGCCGCGGGCCAGGTCGGCATCCACCCGTTGCTTGGTCTGAAGCCCCGCAAGATCCGTTTTGAATTTTTCAACATCCATTCCGATGTTTTCGGCATAGCCGGCCCAAATTTCGCGATAGTTCGGGTTTGACGTCCATGCTTGCTGATTACGGAAAAGCTGGTCCTGCATCTGCCAGAACTTTCCTTGTAATCCAGCCGCTTCGGTCGCGACGGCAGCATCGTAGGACTTGTCATGGGCCGGGATCGAAAGCGGATAATGTCGAAAAATGAAGCGGAAATTGCGGTTGCCGGCATACGCGCTCTGGATCTCTTTCATCGTCGGATGAACTGAGGCGCAGGCTCCGCACTGGTAATCGGCAAATTCTTCGACCGTGACGGCGGCACTCGGTGAACCCAGCATGTTGACACCAACGGGAGCTCCGAGCGGAGCGTTAGCGGCCGTTTGCTGCGGTGAGGCAGGCGTGCTCGTTGCCGTCGCGCGGTTGGCCGCCGGTCTCGATGCAGACCGCGAAGTATTATAAAACCAAAAACCACCTATCACAACCAAAACGAACACTAACGCAATGATCGAAAGCGGAAGTCCGCCGCTTTTTTTCTTTTCCTTCTTCATTTGATTCACTCAGACTACCGTATATTTACTTGACTGCCCTTAGGGGCTTACGCGAAACCGGCTTTTGGCCCAGAACCTCAGCCTGCTGCTTTGTTCGCTGGTAAATGCCGTCCGCATCCAGGTCATATTTTGCCAGCAATAATTTAGCGTCGCCGTGAGTGACGATCCTATCAGGGACGCCTAGGCGCATCACCTTTACTTTGTCCTGTAAGCCGTGAAGTTCAAGTGCTTCGATCACCGCAGACCCGAAACCTCCCGAGAGATACGCCTCCTCGACAGTCACGATCAAGCGGTGCGAATCAGCGATCTCCATCAGCAACTTTTCGTCTATTGGTTTGACGAACCGAGCGTTGACTACGGTTGCATCGATGCCATCTTTTTCGAGCATTGCGGCGGCCTCAACTGCCGGACCGACCATCGACCCGTAAGCGATTATCGCGATGTCGTCGCCTGCACGAAGCGTTTCTGCCTTCCCGATCTCGATCGTTTGAGGTTCGCCGCTGATGTCGACGCCGGTCCCGCTTCCGCGCGGATAGCGAATTGCGGCCGGGCCTTCGTGCTCGATCGCCGTCAGCATCATGTCCCTCATCTCGGCCTCGTCCTTAGGTGCCATCAAAACGATGTTGGGATAGCCACGAAGATAAGCGATGTCCAGCAAACCGTGGTGTGTAGGCCCGTCCGCGCCGACAATTCCCGCCCGATCCATCGCAAAAGTTACATTTAGATCCTGCAGGCAAACGTCGTGAATCAGCTGATCAAACCCACGCTGGAGGAAGGTCGAATAGATCGCCGCGACAGGCTTCATTCCCTCGCAAGCCATACCGGCACAAAACGTGACGGCATGCTGCTCGGCAATCCCGACATCGAAGGAACGCTCCGGAAACTTCTCCAGGACCATATCAACGCCGGTTCCGTCCGGCATCGCAGCGGTTATGGCGATGATCTTGTCATCCCGCTCCATCAGCTCGCACATCGTCGAACCAAAGACCGACGTATAGGTCGGCGCCGACGCACCGCTCGATTTACGCGCCAGGCCGGTTTTCGGATCGAATGGGCCCGTCGCGTGATATGCGTAGTAATTTTTTTCGGGGTTCGGGAAGCCTTTGCCTTTCGTGGTCAGTGCATGAACGATCACAGGGCCATCGTCGATCTTCTTCGCCTCTTCGAGGGCACGTACGAGCATCGGAACATTGTGGCCGTCGACATAGCCGATGTATTTGAAACCGAGTTCGTTGACCAAGGCACCTGGCAGCACCGCCGCGGCGATCGCGTCCTTGACCGATTTTGCAGCACGGCGTAGAGCTCCGCCAAAATGGGGAACGCTCCCGAGCGCATCGCCGATCTCTTCTTTCAGATGTTGATAGCTCTGAGCCTCTTTGATGCGATTGAGGTAGCCGCTCAATGCCCCGACCGCGGGCGCGATCGACATCTCATTATCGTTAAGTATCACGATTAGCCGGGATTTCAAGTGCCCGGCTTGATTGATCGCTTCCATGGCCATGCCGCCAGCGAGCGAAGAATCGCCGATCAGCGCACAGACGTGGAAATCCTCTCCCTTTTGGTCGCGTGCGACCGCCATGCCTAGGCCGGCAGAGATCGAGGTAGATGCGTGGCCCGCACCAAACGTGTCGTATTCTGATTCCTCACGGCGCAGGAACCCCGAAAGCCC
>JBBQTV010000025.1:0-26270 GCA_038212935.1 Pyrinomonadales bacterium
TTAAGCACGGGATCAGTGAGAACCGGAGGGGCGGTCGGGTCTCGATCAAGGCAAAGATCGTCGGAATGGGATCATTAAGGCACCTAGAGCTAACGGTCGCCAACACCCGCGAACGAGATACCGCCAAACGAAGCGGACGGGTGGGCGGGGTCGGACTCAGTAATATACGGGACAGGCTTCGGTCGCTTTACGGCGGTGACGCGGTTGTCGAATTGATTCTGAGCGAGTCCGGCATTGCAACTGCAAAATTATCGATACCCGTAGGCGAATCACTCGCCATTCGGGGAAATGCGGTGGAGATTCTTTCATGATCAATAAATTGACGATCCTAATTGCTGACGATGAACGGCCAGCCCGCGAATATCTTAAGGCGCTCTTGAAACAGATCGACGGCATTGAACTGATCGGCGAAGCGGATAATGGTTCCGACGCCTACGAACTGATAAAAAAGCACAAGCCCGACCTTGCATTGTTGGATCTACAGATGCCGGAACTCTCTGGGCTTGAGGTCGTCAAAATGCTTCGCAAGAATCAGATGCCGCTTGTTGCATTTGTAACGGCGTACGATCAGTATGCCGTTTCTGCATTTGAGCTTAACGCCGTCGATTACCTTCTGAAACCGGTAGAAAAGTCCCGTTTAAATGAAACAATTAACCGATCGGTTGAACGGCTCGAACAAACAGATTGGCGAGAAGCTGAGGCGAAACGCATCCGGTCGGCATCGCGAACACTTGACGAATCGACCGGGCCGGATTTCATCGAACGCATCCCGATCAAGAAGCGTGAGGAAATATATCTGGTTCCCGTTAATGAAATCGCGACGATCATTGCAGATGGAGAACTGCTGATCATCACGACCGAAGATAAACGAAAATTCACGATCAACTTCCGTCTTAAGGATCTCGAAGCACGACTCGACCCAACAAATTTCGTTCGACTGTCGCGGGGTGCGATCGTAAATCTCCGAATGATAGACCGTGTCTCTCCCATGCCGGGAGGCACTTACCTGATATTGATGACAAATGGCGAGGAGATCGGTTCGAGTCGACTGCAGTCGAAGATCCTCCGTTCTGAACTCCTTAAGATTTGACGAATTGATTTCCCAATCTGAATTTTAAGCTCTCGGGAATCCCACGCCAAGTCTCGGGCAGACTCCCGAAGCCTTTGGCCCCCCTCGGACGTTTCCGGGCCTTGATTTAAAAGTCCGCTTAGGTCCTCTCAAGGCTTCGTATATAATCTATAAAAAGAAAGTTGGGGAACTTTATGAATACTGAAACGATTTCTTTTGCGACCGGCAACGGAAATACATCTGCGTTCGTTGCCTTACCCGATAAACCTAATGACAAAGGTGTTCTTGTGGTTCAGGAATGGTGGGGTTTGAATCCCCACATAAAGGACATTGCGGAAAGATACGCTTCTGAAGGCCTTACGGCCGTCGCTCCGGATCTCTACAGAGGGAAATTGGCAAAAGATCCTGAAGAAGCAGGCCAGATGATGAAGGGCCTTTCACTCGGCGACGGCTTAGATACGATACAGAACGCAGCTGTTGCGGCTAGAGACAAATACCATATCTCGAAACTTGGCATCACCGGGTTTTGCATGGGCGGAACCTACGCACTCCGTGCTGCCTGTGTACTGGATGATTTTTCAGCGGCCGCGCCATTCTACGGCGACGTACCTGATGATGAGATTTTGAAAAAGCTCAGTGTGCCGGCGATTTTCATTTCGGGCACAAAAGACGCGTGGATAAACCGCGAAAAGGTCGCGGGCTTGGAGCAAGCTGCTAAGCGATTCCAGCTGCCACTCGAATCCTTGAAATACAGTGCCGATCACGCTTTTTTCAACGACACCCGGCCCGAAGTGTTCGACGCCGAAGCCGCAAAAGATGCATGGTTCCGTGTAATAAAGTTTTTTAGCGAGAATCTTAAGTAGACGATTTTCCGCTGATCAGATGGTCAAGTTCGTCAGCCGTCGGTAGTGCCGTGCGAGCGCCGATCGCGCGGCACTTAAGAGCCGCCACCGCGTTGGCCATCGTACAGCTCGCTTCAACGGATTTGCCATTCAGAAGACCATGAAGGAACCCGACTCTAAACGAGTCGCCTGCGCCGGTCGTATCTTTGCAGCCACCGGGTACGTCGAAACCCGGAGATTCGATAAAAGCCCCGTTGCAGAAGATTAGTGAGCCTGATGTCCCGAGAGTTAATCCCACTATGGGACAACCGAACCGTTTGTTTATCGCGAGAAGGGCCTTTTTCGCCTCGATAGGACCGAACAGTTTTCCCGGCAGGTCGGACGATGCCAAGAAAATATCCACGTAGCCGAAAAGCTCTTCCGCACCTTCAAATATGTTGTCGATGTCTGCAGAGACAATCACACCTTCGGAACGCGCGCGTTTTGCGAGCACAAGACATGCGGCTGCGTCATGCGGTGTGAAGTGAAGGATTCGGGTCTTCTCAACAATAGAAATCGGGGCTTCCTCTGCTGAATACCCCAGACGTTCGTCACGATTCCAGATAACAGTTCGTTCGCCATTCCGGGCATCAATAATGATGAACGCTATCTGCGTTGCGGCTCCCCTGATCGACTCCGAAAGCGAAACATCAACGCCTTCGTCGAGCAGAGAACGCAGACCGATCTCGCCAGCTTCGTCCTTACCAAATCGACCGATGTATGCTGTCTTCGCACCTAGCCGTTGGAGGCCAGCCATCGTCGTCGCAACCTCTCCGCCAGCCGCCTGCGTATACTGATCGAGCCGCACCTTGGAGTTAAATTCCGGATACGCAGAAACCTGAATCAAGAAGTCCACGGCATTGGTGCCGAATCCGACAACGTCGAATTCAGCTGCTGCTCGCATATCAAAGGGAAATTTCATTATATTAGCTCGATGCTCGAATGTTTGTTGAGACCCTAAATTAGGCTAGCCGATTCTTGAGATACTTGTTTATATGCTTTAGATTTAATAGCAGATAATAAAAGCTGCGAGAGCCAAGGATTAATCTAATAAATATTCGGAGAATTAAGAAATGCCAACATCGATTTGCCCCGAGTGCGACGAAGAAGTTTTTGTAGATGCTGAATCTGAGCAGGGCGATGTCGTTACATGCGACGAGTGCGGATCTGCTCTGGTCGTTGTAGGCCTTGATCCGATCGAGCTTGATATTCGAGCTGAAGAAGAAGATGACGACTATGACAAAGAAGAGTCGTTCGGTTATGACGAAGGGTATTAACTGTTCGTCGATTTACTTTGGGCGATAACCGGGCCGATTTTGAATAACTTTAAGACCGTGGGTCGTTTCGACCTTTACCTTGCGAAATGCGTCGTCGCGGATCTTTGTTCGATCCGGATAAAATGCCACCATGTAAGTCCCCCCGACCTTCTCGGCGAGCTCTCTAAAGAGCGGTTCGAGATCGTTTTCGGTAGCAAAAAGATTGGTCCCCCCGGTCTCCGCGACCAGTCCACTTGCCTCAAATGGAGTCAGTATCGGACGCTTGTTGCCCTGAAGCCGTGAATAGGAAGGCATTAAGACAGAATAAACACTTACTTCGGCAACATTTGCACGCTCGATGACCGTTTTTGGCGAGATCACGTCCCCTACCGGAAATCCATCCGTAATAACCACCACTGATCGCTTCGGAATCTGTCCACGGATCGACTTAGGCGCGTTTCGTTCGATCATTCGTATAGCGTCGTCAACAGCGTCGTAGGCATGTGTAGAGAGACCGTAGCGGTCGCGTTTGATCCGTTCGAAAGAACGCTTGATCTGATCCGGACGGTTAGAAAAACTCTGTAGCCGCTTGACGTCCATCGCGAACGAGGTAATGGCGAAGTAGGACTGGTCATCAGAAAGTCGACGAACGAACTCTTCCATCGCCGACCTTAGCCGATCCAGTTCTTCGTCCGTCATACTTCCTGAAACATCGAGAGCGAAAACCGTCAAAAGCGGCCGGCGTTTTTCACTATCAAACATCGGTTGGAAAAAATCGACCTCGCGCTCTTTCCCGTCCTCAAAGATGCGGAAATCCTCGGCTTTCAGTCCCTGGATTGGTTTACCATCGCGGTCAGTGACCGTTACCTCGAACGTCACCAGCTCCGTATCAATGCGTACAACTGGATCATTGTCTTGCCCTGATGCAGCACGTCCGCACACGCAAATAAAAACAACGATCCATACCAACGCGAAGAAAAAAGATCTCGAAACCAGGCCATCTGATCCCAAGCATCTCACAGTCCACATTCGGTTGGAATGAATACAGGTGGTCATATTTCATTTCAAGATACTACGAGTTCAGAATATTCACGCAAGTTTCATTCGATTACCCCTCAATAATCGAAGTGAATGTGCCTGTTACGATACCGCAACAATTGAAATTAGAGAATAAGATGAAACCGTCTTTAGCAGAGTTGTCGGGATTTCACGGTCTTCGCTCTATTCCTAAACAACTTCTGCACGATTTTCACTAACGGTAAACCAGATTTTCTGAGATACATCACGGCCTACGAGCGCGACGACAATGGCAGAACGGACCGAAACATTCTTATGGGTCGAAGTACCACGTATGCTTCATTCATCAGAAAGCTTGCGAAAACCGAAAGTGGAGTTGCCCACGTGCCGGCTGAAAGATATTCGGAGGGTTTGCGCCTTGAGGGATAAAGAACGTTGGGCGATTCAAGAGGTAGCCGTAATCGACACCGAATTCGCCGCCGATCGGCGTCTTGAATCGAAGTCCAAACCCTACTGTATGCGTCCAAACCGCGCGAAGGTTTTGTCGTACTAGATCGCCGGGCGGAACCTCTGGAGCCTTAAAGATGTCGCTCACGCGTCGGAAGACGTTTCCTCCGTCATAGAAGGGCACTGCTCGTATGAAGTTGGTTAGGGGTATTCTGGCCTCAATGTTGACCACTGCGAGAGCATTACCTCCGAACGGGACCGTAAATGGATCAAGAGTGACCGGCTCTCCTTCACTATTCCGGTAAATTCCTTCGGGAACGATGACGACACGCGGACCGGCCGACTCAAACTCGAAACCCCGAAGCGTATTTGCACCGCCGGCGAAGAATCTTTCACTGATCGGGAGCGTACTTGCAATATCGGGAATGTCACTTGAAGGGCTAACGTCAGATCGGGAGAAAACGCTTGCCATTCCGAGAATTCCTCGTGCTGCGACGGTGGTGTTAAGCAACCTTGTAAAAGTGAAGTAGTACGTGTATTGCGCTTGAAACTTATGAAAACCAATGTTTGCCCCGAGGGCTGGAAGCGATACATTGTATTCCGCCGTCAGATAATCTCCGTTCGTCGGGTCCCCCGCACTATATCGGCAAGGCTCGCCAGGTTCGCCCCGATCAATGATCTCAAGTATCGTATATTCGATGTTGCAACGTTTTCGAGTGTCGCGTACAAACGTTGTTCCGAATCCCGATATACGAACTCGCGAGTCCGGCTCAAGAAGATCTCTCAGAAGCAAGCTTTCGATATTTACCAAACGCACGCTTTCGAACCGATATCTGAAGAATAGAATGCTTCGATCACGACGGCTGATCGTGCGGTTTGTTTCCGCGCTTAGCGTTAAACGATTGAGTGTCGGGCTTCCGGTCTCTACGCCAAATTCGTCGATCGGATTACCATCTTCGTCAACGCGTTGAACAATGCCGAAGGTGCCGCGGTCGAAGGCCGATCGAAAGAATCGAGTTATCGTAGAATCGCGCTGATACTGAGCTGAAAAGGTAAGCGGTGCGAATCGTTTCGATCCGTCACGGATAAAGCGCGGATGCACAAAATCGACACCGATCAGCTGCTGTCGCTGGCTCCAGCGAATCCGCGCACCACCCTGCCAGAGATTCCCCAGCAGATTGAAATGGCGTATATCCGCAAATCCACTCCAGCCAAGATCCGTCGAAAAGCCGCCGCCGTATTGAAACAGACGTGGCTTTTGTTCGACTACCTCGACGATGATGTCGGCTCCACGACCGCCGTCGGGCCGGTCTCCGGCCGGCTGTTCGCGGATGGTGACTCTTTCAAAAGCATCGCTTGCGTACAAATTTTGCTCACTGGCATATATATCACTTGATCGAAGAAGTTCGGAAGGTTCAAGAGTAACAGCCCGAAGTATTGCTTCCGTTTTTGTCCGCTCGTTGCCGGTGACCATTACACGGTTGATATAAACAGGCACTCCCTCATTACGGATGTTGTAAACGATGCGGAATCGATTCTCTCCTGTCGCAGGATCGGCCGGAAGTTCGTCGACCGAAAAGTCCACCGCGGCATCGAAGTAGCCGGCTTCCGAATAGAATTGGCCAAGCCGTCGCTGACCATTTCGGAGCCGAGCACGAGAAAACTTCTTTCCCTCGATATTTGGTAGCTCTGCGAGCAGTTCGGTATCAGTGAAGGCGCTATTCCCTGTAATTTCGACCTCAGAAATGATGGTCGGCTCGCCTTGGTCAACAACAAAAGTAATGATCAGGTTTTCACCGTCGATCGAAACACCCTGATTTACACGTACCGTCGCTTCGCGATAACCGAGTTCGCGAAGAAGGGATCGAATAGTTGCGGCATCTTGTTCGAGTATCCGTTCGCTCGTATAGCCACGACCATACCCAAACAACGGAATAATGCCGAGTATATTCGCTTCTTTAGAATCAAGTACCGCCTTGATTTCGTCGATCACAAACTGGTCAGTTCCCTCAAGTCGGATGTCGACAAGCTTTAACCGCCTGTTCAGATCAACCCGATATTTGACTTCGACCTGCTTGCCGGAAAGTTCAGCATTGTTTATTACCGAGCATAGAGATCCGGTCTCGTTTGGTATCTGCGTGCTACCATCTTCTGTCAAAGGTGGATCGACGGAGCATACCGACACAACATCGACGAAGAAGTAACCTCGTTCTTGATAATAAGTTTCAAGTCGTCGCTCGCCTTCAATAATCGCTGCATAATCAAGAGTGCCTTCGCGTCTGATGGGCAGCAACCGTGTCTGCCTTCCGGTGCCGATATTCGATTCTTCGGCATCAACCAGCACGTCAACTGTGGGACCCGCCATGCCGACGAGTGATATAATGATCTTATTGGTTTCGCTGTCGTAAATAATCCTGGGCTCATCAAGTGTTGGGGCCAAAAATCCTTCTCGCCGCAGATTCTCACGAATTTTCTCTATGTCCTCATTTAGCTTGTCCCGTGAAAAAGCTTCGCCGGGAACGAGTTCGAGCTTCCGCCGCACCAGTTCCGCTTCGGCACCGGAGATCGCGATGTCGAATGACTCTACGGTTGCCTGCGGCCCACTGGAGACACTAAATGTAACGGCAACTTCTGATTCATCCTGCAGCGGTTGCTGGTCATAACGAGCTTCCGCTCGATAGTAGCCACGTTCGCGCAAGTACTCGACGATGAGGCTAGCGTTATTCTGAAGTGTGCGCTCACTGATGGTTGTTCCGGGATCTAGCAGATTAAGCCGAAGCAACAGTTCCTCCTCCGTGACTTCGTTCCGGTCAGGTGTATCGATCTCGATCCTGACGCTCTTCGCGACCGTCTTGCGGCGGACAAGGAACTGTACCGACACTCCGTTACCGTCAGCCGTTCCAAATACCTTAATGGTTGCAATCCGCTCAGTAGCATAGAGATTGGAAAGGGCGTCGCGGACCTTTACGGTGGTGAAGGCATCGCCAAGAGCATCACGAGCGATCAATCGAAACTGTTCGCCATTCAGGGTTTCGCCGCCACTTCCTTCAAACGCAATAGTTAAGTCGGTGATCGGACGGTCTTCGAATTCGCTCTGAGCGACAATCGCCTGGTAAGAAAACAGCAACAAGAGCGACGCAAATAGAAATTTCGCGAGGCGGTTACTAAACATATAAAGGCTGCCGACCGGGCAGCCATTGGCTTGTGTGTGCTGAAAGGGTTCGTTTAACATCCGGATCGTCTTGGAGTAGCCAAGATCCTAGAAACGCCTCCTGAATCGAACCTCGAAACTAAAATTGTCACGATTGGCAGTGACATTGCTTAGCGAACTTTGCTCATATTGGGCAACGAACGATAGCTTGTTAGAGACACGGTACTCCAGCGCCAAAACTTGATTCTGGTCCTGAGATAAATTAGTCGAATACGTTACTCGCAAGTTGTTGTTGATTTGACGGCCGACTGTGAGACGTGCCGTCGGATTGATCCGCTCACCCGAAATGATAGGGTCAATCTCAAATACATTCAGTCCGAACAAACGATCGGTCGCCCGACGTGCCGGATTATTAATGATTGAATCCGTAAGCACCTCGGCAGCCGTATTGATACCTGTAGACGCAAGCGTTGGAATTCCTGAGTCTGTATTTGAAAGACTTCCAGTAGTAATTAGCGAAATTACATCTGGCTGCGGAAGTGCCGGACTAGAGCGTACAGACGCGTTAAGTAGTTCGGTATCAGTAAGCGGGCCTGACAGGTTTACGAATATCTGATAGCCTTGTATCTCGGTCTCGGCCTGCAGAAATATGACGGGTTCGATGTCAGTGTTTGGCGGGAATTCCAACACTCCGCGCTGCACGTCGTAACGATCCTTACGGAAAAATACCGTACCGCTATTCGCCGTAATACGCCCGGATATCTGTGGGTTAGCGGTCGTACCAGTCAATCGTAGATCGGCCGAGGCCGTAAGGTCAGCAATATTATTGCGAATGACCAAAGCGTCACGTCCAGTGATGACTAGGTCAAACCGCGGAGCTAAACCCGTCGACGCCCCACCAGAAAGTGAACCATTGCTTCGCCCACCAACCAAAGTTGCAAGATCGATGTCTTGCGTATAAAGGCTTCGGCGAGCGAGGATAGAACCCGCTATTAGTGTTGTAAGATTCTGATCGACACGCCTTCCCGAGATTTCGAGCCGTGCATCGCCCGTCGTTAGGAAATCCTCTGGAAGCGGAACGGTAATGTTCGTTCCCGTAAGTGCCACACGGTAGGAATTGACCTGTAACCCGTTTCCGAAGAGGGCTCCGCCGCTCGCAACGAAACGGCCTCCGCCAAGGTATCCTGTAAGTTGTTCGATTTGGGCTTGATTTGAAGTGAAAAGGATACGGCCTGAAAGGCGGTCAAACGACAACCTGCTGGAGCCGACGAAGGTACTGAGCGAACCATTCTCGAGATTTGCCGTTCCTGACAAGTTCGCTGTACGGTTTACTCCTGCGAGCCGCATAGCGATATCCGCATATCCGCCAAAGAATATATCAGATCCGGCAACCCCCGGGATGACATTGAGCAATCCCAGGTTCACACGCCCGTCGAGGGAAAGGTTATTCATTCCATCGTCTGTTAAGGCCTTGGTTCCCGTAATAACGAGATTGGACCCTCCACCCGCGAATCTAGCACTTTCGAACGTTATCGTGCGAGGGCTGAAGGCAATGGTTACTGGCTCGATCGCAACTAGGGGCGTGTTCTCAATGAGAAGCGAAAGTTCACTGAACTGCGCCCTTCCGGCTAGCTCTTCTGTAGTAAACCGTCGAATGCCATCCTCGCCAATACTTGAGAGATTTCCACCCAACTCGACCCGTCCCGTGGCTGCGCCGCCAAGTGATATTCCCTGCAGCTGTGGAATAAGAGCAAAAAGCGGTCTCAGTGGGCTCTGGTCTAACGTGTGTTCGACTCGAAACGGTAGATCTTCGTTCCCGAAATTGACTGACGCATTAAACTCTTGCGGGCGACCTTCCAAAATCGCAGTTAGTTGAGCTGTTAGAATCTGGCCCGCGGTGTCCCCCCTAAAGCTGACGTTCCCAAAAGTATTATCATTGACGACCACATTACTTGCCGATCCGCTGAATTCTACGTTGTAACTGGGTGTCTGGTCACCTTGACCAGACGCCCTGGCCTTGATACTGGTAGTTCCACTTATTCGTGGAAGGCTTTGGTTTGCGGGTAACAGTGCGGTTACAAGAGAAAGCGGAATTTCTTTGCCATCTACACCTAGATCAAATTCAGTTGTTACGCGATCGTAAGTTCCGCTAGCAGTCAGCAATCCTTCGCCGAGTCGCAACTGCGTATCTTGTAGTTCGATCAAGTTTCCGTTGAAAATTGCGTTGACTCGAAGTTCATCAAACGCCTGCCCACCGATTGTTCCATTTGAAGACGAAATATTGATCTTGCCTTGGGATTCATTCGGCAGACCTGAAAGATCTACAATTCCCGACGTGCTGCCGGTGAAGTCACGAAAGTTTTCCGGCAGCTCGAACGGAAGTGCGGCCAAGAGGTTACCTGCATTAACGTTGGTGAGTTCGGCACGGACGCTGGTGTTATTTGCTCCGCCCGACGGCATCCTGACTGTAAAATCAGCCGTTCCTCCTCGCCCATCGTCGAGTCGGCCTTCAGTCAGGTCGATGCCTAGCGGTGAAACATTTATGTTCGAGCGAACCGATCCTAGCTCGCGACCCTGTAAAGCAACCGACTGCAGTGACGCTTGGCCAATTAGCGTCGGGTCAGAAATGTTGCCGGTAAGATCGCCATCAAACGCGAGATCTCCGGCGACACTTACTCGAAGGCTGTCTAATTGTTCGGTGAGTTCGGGCGAGATATTCAGTACGCGGATCAGTCGGTCGATCTCGGTCGCGTCCGTGGAGCGCAATCGTAATCCAAGGGCGGAATCCGTGCCGCGAAGATCGAATTGTCCGTCTGCATTCACTTCACTATTCGGCGTATTCAGGCGGGCGACGTCTATGTTAACCAGGCCGCGGTCGGCGGTGAGTTCGACCCGTCCGCTTATAGGAATGCGTTCGGTCCCCTCTTCGCCTGCGTCCGCCGTAATGTCTGCATTGACCGTGCCGGAAGTAGTTTGAAAATCGGTTCCGTCAAAGGTTAGATTGACGGTGCCGCTCGACTGGCCTTCGAGAGGAATGACCCGACCCGCCTGCATCGCCAACAGCTTGGAGAGGTCGAGTCGATCAAACTGGGCATTAATGGACGAATTGTTCGATGAACTAAAAGCTACTGAAGCCGTTCCATTAACCTCGCCATCCATTACCTGTGCGACAAGCCCGGTCAGTTCCAGGCGGTCATTATCAACTGTCACCTCAGCTTGGGCTGCACCGAGCGGTATGCTCCCGATGATCCCACCGCCAAGGCTCATATCGGCCGATGCTCGATAGCGGCCCGATGGTTCGAGAATAAAAACCGGACGCTCGATCCTGACGCCTTCAAGAGTCCCACCCTCCGAAAGAGTGTTCGACGCAGCCAGTTTCACTTGCCCGGCATCGATGTCATTCGAACGAGCCTCGACGCGACCCGCTCTAACGGTCATCCGGACTCCGGCGATGTTCAGGCTTCCAAGGACCGCTCCACCGGCATTCAAACTAGCTATACGCGTCATATCGGAATGAATGACGGTCTCCGACGACGTGTTTCGAACGGTCACCTCATCTGCCTGGAGGCCTCCGACGTTTACCCCATCGGCGTCCAACCTATCGGCCTTCAGATTTCTGGCTGTCAAACCCGTCGAACTTGGAAGATTGTTCAGGCTAAAGGAATCTGCTCGAACATTCCGAAGCCGAGTGGTGCCGACCACCGCTTCATTCGCCCGCAGAGCGTCGGCATCGACGGATGTCTGCCCCGCCACATCCCGTATACGAACATTACTTCCTTCAACGCTCCGAATTGTAAAATCTTCTGACGAAAAGGAGTCAGCCCTGAGTCCCGGAGCCGTAACCGTTGTGATATCGCCCGAGCGGGTAAGTCGGAGGTCGCGGGTTATTAAGTTGGCAAACTCAAACTCCGCAACGGAAAATCTCCGGGCCCGGCCGTTTACTGCCGTCGCGATCAGCTCTCGGTCGCGAAGTTCGGCGGATGCGTCTGATAGAAACAACCCTCCGAGGGTCAGAGATCCGGAGCGAACCGCAGCAGCCTGGAGTTCACCAAACCAGCGAAAGTCCGTGCCCGTTCCCCGTACATTACCTGCGATCCTTGGGAACTCGATCCGAAAGTCGTCAAAGGTCAACAACTCTGCAGCCGCAGTTCCGCTGGCGATGTAATTTGTGTTCGTACCTTCAACAGTAGCGGCGACATTCACTGCCTTTAAATAGATCCCATCTGCGGAAAGTGCGTCTGCATCGATCTTTCCGTCGATCTTGTAGTTCTCACCTTCGCCGGTGACCCTGCCTCTAAAATTGCCTACGCCACGGAGGGTAGCCCCCAGCGGGTAGAGGTTGGAAGTTTGTGTCAGGTCGACCGTGGATTCAATATTTAGGTCGTATCGGAGCGTGGCCCAATCCGTTAGAGTTCCATTCAGCGACGAGGTACCTATCGGTGTCTGAATGGTAAGTTCGCTGATCTCGGCACCGGTCTTATCCACGATGCCCCGGGCCCGAATGTCGATCTCTTCAAGCGGCCGGTCATCATAAACAAATCTCGAACCCGTGGACGATAGCTCGGCCGTATAGCGTTTGTCTTCGTCTGGTACTGTTGGGTCGAGCGGCTCGAGGGAAAAGTTTACATTGTTCGCGTCGCCTGAGAGTTTACGGCTCAGGTCGCCAAAATGGATGACGCCGTCGCGCAGCGTAAATCTCATAGACTGATATTTAAAATTAACGCGACTTCCAGCCTCATCTTCGACGAAAGTTAATTCAGAGAAATTGGACCCTCCGTTTTCGTCAAACGTTACCCACGCCTCTAATCCATTGATCTCAGTGGAGTCAATGCTAATATCACGGCTAAGCTGCCAGGAAAAAAGATCTTGAATCGAAAGCTCCAGCTGGGCGTCGCGAATGAAAAATAGCTTCTCGCCAGTAACGCGGTTATTGAATGTGGCGTTCTTAAGCTCAAGAGCAAGCGGTGATACAGTTAATCGAAAAACGTCGGCGTCGAAGTCGACCCCTATCTCGTGCATCTTGGCTACAAACTGATCTTTAACGTAATTGTCGAGAACGCCGTACCGATAAGAAATAACCGAAATTAGTGCAAGTACAACAGCTATCACCGCAATACTTCCGGAGACGATCAATGCGTTGCGGCGCGTAAAATAGCTACGACGGCGAACCGTCGTTTGATCCGACCCGTCAGGAAGCCGAGACTCCTTTTTCTGGTTATATTCTTCGATTTCGCTTTCGGACATTTCAAACGCCAGCGTCAACAAGACTCAAAGCCTTACAGTTTCAACAATTTCGAGGTCGAATGCCTCCAGTGCACTGATCTTGGGGGGATGATTGGACAAAAGTCGTATCTTACTCACTCCTAGATCCTTTAGGATCTGGGCTCCAATACCGTAATCGTGGACATTACCGTATCCAGTTTCTCGTTTTGCCGTTTGAAAATCAACACCCTTTTCGCGCATCAAAGCGTATGTCTTGAGCTGGTTGACCAGATCAAGGTTATTCTCACGCTGTCTTAAATATAAAACCACGCCGCGTTTTGCTTCGGAGATCTTTCGGAGAGAGGCCTGGGTCGCGGGGGCTGCTTCGCCAAGCGTAGATCCGAACATAGCAAACGTTACATTCTCCGTTTGGACGCGAACCAGAACGGGTTCCGTTGTCCCGGAAAGATCGCCAAGTGTGAAAGCGACGTGGGTTTCGCCATTTATCTGATTTTGATACAAAATCGTCCGGAAAATGCCGCATTCAGTAGGCAGATCGGCCTCGAGGACACGTTTAATGAGCGTTTCTTTCTCGACCCTGTAACGTACTAGGTCGGCGACGGTAATGATCTTGAGCTTGTGTTTTTCAGCAAAGGCTTCAAGCTCTGGCATTCGAGCCATTGTGCCGTCATCATTCATTATCTCGCAGATGACCGCCGCCGGCGTAAGTCCTGCGATTCGCGCCATATCTACACTCGCCTCGGTCTGACCTACTCGGACGAGAACGCCGCCGCGTTTCGCACGCAACGGGAAGATGTGTCCGGGGCGGGCAAGGTCTGATGGTTTCGAAGCAGGATCGACCGCCGTAAGAATTGTTTTCGCCCGATCCGCTGCAGAAATTCCCGTCGTTACGCCCTCTCGAGCTTCGATCGATATGGTGAACGCAGTTCCCATGCTCGAAGTATTGTCAGTCGTCTGAGGCGGAAGGTTCAGTTGGTCGCAACGCTCCTCCGTCATCGGCATGCAAATCAAACCACGGCCGTGGACCGCCATGAAATTAATGATCTCGGGAGTTACTTTTTCCGCCGCGCAGACGAGGTCGCCTTCGTTCTCGCGATCCTCGTCGTCGACAATGATGATTATTTTGCCGTCCCGAATATCTGCGGCGGCGTCTTCGATGCTGCTCAGTGGCATTTTTTCCTGACCAAATACTTTACTGCTGTGTAATCGTTGATTTTAACCAAAGCCATCGCATTTGGCGAACAATATCGACGATTAACAATCGGGGCGGGTTCCATCTACAATGTATCGGTGAAAAGTATTTGCAGGCTAGCATTTAAATTTCTGGCTATACGCGGCGGCGGCCCAGCGCGGTTCACGGCCGCCGCCGGGCTCTTCGGCATCGCATTGGCCGTCGCGGGCCTGATCGTCGCGTTGGCACTGACGCGCGGCTTTCAGGACGAACTTCGTAGTAAATTACTTGCCGAAACTCCCCACATTACCGTCGCGGCCGATAATGGCGAACTGCTCGTAAATTGGCTGGACCTTAAAGCCATCATTAATAATGCGGTCGATTCGGCCGAAGTAACCGGTTCGTCGGCCGTTCCGGCGATGATCATCGGTGAAACGACAACAGCCTATGCCCTGATCACTGTCAAACAAAGTGAAGCAGCCGAGACTCATCCAGGCGTCGCCATCGGCTCGGAACTGGCGAAGAAGCTCGGTTTGGTTTCTGGCGACGAAGCAGAGGCTGTCGTTTCGGTGAATAACGGCGATGTAAGGAAGGTCCGGCTGCGAATAACCTCGATCTATTCAAGCGGACTTTATGATACCGATTCCGCGGGGGTCAGCGTAGCGCCAGTCGAGTTTGAGGCGATAACGGGGCGTCAGATTTTGACGCGTGACCGTCTTGAAGTAACGCTAAGAGAACCTTTTACTGCGCCCTCGGCAGCGGAACGCATACGGGCCACGCTCGGCAGGGGATATTCTGTTGTCGAATGGCAAGAGGCAAATCGCGCGTTGTTTTCCGCACTCGATCTAGAGAAACGGCTAGCATTCAGCCTGCTCGCACTTATCGCCCTTATTGCCGCGTCGAGCGTTTCATCGTCGATAGCGATACTTGTTAGCGAACGCCGAGGCGATATCGCAGTGCTTCGGGCATGCGGGGCAAACGCCTCGACGGTCCAGCGGATATTTCTTCTTCAATCTGCATTTATCGGCATTATCGGTTCAACCGTAGGAATCGTCGTAGGACTCCTTGCGTGTCGGGTTGCAAACTACTTTGACATGGCGCAGGTTTCGTCCGAGATTTACATGATCAACCAGATCACGCTTGCTCCGACAATTACCGAGATCATTTTCGCTGCAGGCTCAATGCTCGTGGTGACTATGTTTGCGGGAATTTATCCGGCGATCTTGGCAAGCCGAGTAAAGCCAATGGACGATCTTCAGCGGCACCTGACGTAGATGCACGTTAAAGGTCGAGAGTCTGTAGGTAAGCCCTGAAATCGGTACCAAGGTCTTCGCGTTTCAACGCATATTCCACCGTCGCGATAAGAAAACCTAGCTTATCCCCAGCGTCGTGACGTGTGCCGTCGAGCTTAACGGCATAGAAAGGACGAGATTTGAGCAAAAGCCGCATGGCGTCGGTTATCTGGATCTCTCCCCCTGCACCAGGCTTAGTGTGCTCGATGGCTTCAAAGATATCGGGCGTGAATACATATCGCCCAATTATAGCAAGGTCCGAGGGAGCATTGGCAAAGGCGGGTTTCTCGACCATATCCTTGATCTTGTAAACACCTGGTTCGACCTCGTCGGCGTCGATCACACCAAATCGTGAGATCGCCTCGCCGTCGACCTGCATTGTTGCGATTACGGGCGCATTGTACTTTTCGAAAACGTCTATCATTTGTCGCAACGCCGGCTTTTCGGCATCGACGACATCATCGGCGAGCAAAGCCGCAAAGGGTTCGTTGCCAACGAAATCCTTCGCTTGATAGATAGCGTGGCCCAGCCCAAGGGCCTGCTTTTGACGTGTGTAGCTTATTCGAGCGATTTCGGAGATCGCTCGAACTTGTTCAAACAACTCTGTCTTGCCCTTTTCCTGCAGCAATTGTTCTAACTCGAACGAGATATCAAAATGATTTTCGATCGCACTTTTGTCGCGGCCGGTAATGATCAGTACCGATTCAATGCCGGAAGCGACAGCTTCCTCAAGCGAATATTGGATCAGCGGCTTGTCCACCAATGGCAGCATTTCTTTCGGTGAAGCCTTCGTCGCCGGCAGGAAACGCGTTCCGAGCCCGGCGGCCGGGAAAACTGCTTTGCGAATTGTTTGATTCATAAAAACCCTGATAAATTATCAGCTTACACCGAACACATGCCTCGGGTCGGCCACCAAATAAACTCAAAGTTTAGGTTAAACGACCGTGTGAGACAAATTTGTACGGTGCCAGACCATCTATGTTAGACCTTAGTTTTGTAAGAGAAAACCTTGACGCCGTGAAAAAGGCGATGGGCGACCGCAATTTTCCGGCTGACCCGCTCGAGCGTTTTGCGGTGCTGGATGCCGAGCGACGTACTGTCATTATCGAAGCTGACGAGATCAATCGCAAACGCAATCTGTATAGCAAAGAGATCGGCTTGCTGATGCAATCAGGCCGGCGAGATGAGGCCGCAACGATCAAGGCCGAGGTCTCGGGTTTCAAGGAACGTCAGTCGATTCTTGAGTCTAAACGCGACGAAGTCGACGCAGCGATGACCGAACTACTTGCCGGACTTCCGAACATGCCTGCTGACGACGTGCCGGTCGGTGCGGACGAGGCTGCGAATGTTGAGATAAGAAGATGGGGTGAACCCCGGAACATCGATTTTGAGATCAAAGACCATGTTGATCTCGGTGAGGCTCTTGGGATCATCAACTTTGAGCGTGCGACCAAAATCGCGGGCTCGCGATTTGCGATCTTGAACGGAGCTGGTGCAAGGCTTTCGCGCGCACTCGTTAATTTTATGCTCGACGTTCATACTCTCGAGCACGGTTATTCTGAAACGATACCGCCGTTGCTGGTAAACCGGACGGCTTTATTTGGCACGAACCAACTTCCGAAGTTCGAGGAAGATCTTTTCCATATAAAGGATGACCGAGGTTTCGCCCTGATCCCGACGGCCGAAGTGCCTCTGACCAACTATCACGCCGAAGAGATCCTCGATGCCAAAGAGTTGCCAAAGTACTACACGGCTTACACACCGTGTTTTCGGTCTGAGGCTGGAAGCTATGGGCGTGATACCCGAGGCCTGATCCGCCAGCACCAGTTCGAAAAAGTCGAACTTGTAAAAATCTGCCTTCCCGAGGAATCGGATGCGGAGCACGAGAAGCTTACGGCAAACGCCGAGAAAATTCTTCAGCTTCTCGAGCTCCCCTTTAGAACGATGATCCTCTCAACAGGGGATATGGGATTCGGTGCTCGCAAAACGTACGACCTAGAAGTTTGGCTCCCTTCTCAGAACACCTACCGCGAGATCTCAAGCTGTTCGAACTGCGGCGATTTTCAGGCGCGCCGGATGAATCTTCGCTTTCGTCGGGCCGGTGGTGCCAAGCCGGAATACGCGCATACCCTTAACGGTAGCGGACTCGCGGTTGGCCGAACATGGCTCGCGATCATCGAGAATTACCAGCAGGCAGACGGTTCGGTCTTAATCCCAGAAGTGCTTCGGCCTTATATGGGCGGGATGGCATCGATAAGTTCCAACTGATGAATATCGTAAGGCCTAAGTGGTATCTCAACCAAGTGTGCTCGAGGTGTGGGCAGGGTGACGCCCTGGGATATCGACGGTGTTTGGAATGCGGCGTATTTGTTCTGAGTTGCGATGAGGAATTGATTGAATTCGAAAGCCTCGGCCCACACAACTTGGTCTTTCGACGAGAGCGATCCGGATCGTAGCGTCTGTGCCGGTTCAACCACGTTACGTAATGTGTCGAGCGATGAAATGACTGAACTTGGCTTTACCAAAGACGGCTATCATTGACGCTTTCATTTGAAGTAATTACGATGTAATTATGAAAGCCCAGATCATCCAGATCGGAAACTCACAAGGAATTCGTATCCCGAAAATGTTGCTGGAGGAAACCGGAATAACTGGCGAGGTCGAGCTCACCTCGACGGCGGAAGGCATTCTCATCAGACAAATAAAAATGCCACGAGGTGATTGGGACGCCGCTTTTAAAGCGCTTGCCGATCAAGACGACGACCTGGCATTAGATGAATCGCCTCCCGCTGAATTTGAAAAAAAGGAGTGGCAATGGTGAAGCGATTCGAGGTCTACCTCATAAACCTGGATCCGCAAGCGTCTGATGATCCCAAAAATACCCGTCCGGCGGTGATCGTCTCGCCGGACGAGTTGAACCAGCACATCGAAAGTGTGATCATCGCTCCCCTTTCATCAACTAACGCGCTGTATCCGACGCGTATTCCGGTCGACTTTCTTAGCTCACAACGCTACGTCATCCTTGATCAGATCCGTACTGTCGACAAAACACGGCTTGTTAAGAAAATAGGAGAGCTGGATAAGAAAGCACGTTCGTCGGCCACCGCAACGCTGCGGGAGATGTTTGAGGAATAACAAAAGAGCGGGGACGAACCCCGCTCTGCTAGGCACCTGCCTTTCAGCTAATTAAAGCTTACGAAAGACCGAATACGTCTTACTGGTCGGAACTGTTACATCCGATTCTTCGATCGTTACGAATAATCCAAAATCGGTAAGAGCTGTCTCACTTCGTATCTCCGCCTCTTGGCGCTCACCGGTATTAACGACCTGACCTAATTTCGTGTATTCACCGGTCGAAGCAGCAGCCCACAAAACAAAGCGTTTGTCTTTGGGTGCCATCTTCATATCGTCAAAGCGCATCTTGATCTGCGTCGTGCCATCACGTCGGGTATCTATATATGCCTTTCCCTTCAGTCCCTCAAGTTCCCCGGCAAAATTAATGTTCATTTCCGTAGTTCGGTCGCCAAATGTCGGTACGCCCAACATCGGGACTTGATACGCTGAAGTCACCGCGGCGGTCTGTGCCCGTACGTTATCTATCGCAGTTCGTTGGGTCGGTACTACTGAATAGCCCTCAGGAACTTCACTCCTGAAGTAAACTGGCGTGTCTGCTTCAAATCCCGCAACATCTGCAGTCGGCGAAAGAACGACCATAAACTTATCCAGATCGCTTGAAAATTCCGCTTGTCCTGAACCACTATTCACAGTTACCGGTCCAAGCAGATGAACCTCGCCATTCGCATCCACAGCGTAGGCGTACACGGTCTTCGCAGTTGCCGGCATCTCACTCACTTCGAGCCAGACCTTGGTACCCGTGTCCGCACGCATCACCTTTACCTGGCCCTTGCCGTTACTGAGTGCAGCACTCGGCGACAAATTCACGATGACCTCACGTCCCACCGGATATTCGATGACCGTATACGAACCGTCTGCATTCTTAACGACCTTCGTCGCCGTGGCTGTTTCATTCTGAGCATGAGTTGAAATTGTTCCGCCTAGTAGCAGAACACCAATCATGGTTAAAAGCATAAATTTAAACATTACTAAATTCCTCCCCAAATCATATTTAACCCTTAAGACGAACGCGATCTATTGTCGCGTCGTTTTTGGCACCATGACAATTGCAAGGCTTGTGCCATAGCGGTTTCTGACGCTAAGTTAGACCGTAGAAGGTAGTTTTAGGGTGGGTAGCGATAATACGCTTAGATCTCTTTGTCGGGAACAAGTGTATAGGCTTGGGACAAAAAGTGTTCGATAGTCCAACGTTATCTAAACCGAGGAAGCTTTTTTTGCTTCATTCCAGAATGCGTCCATTTCTGCGAGCGTGGACTCCTCGAAGCCGATGTTCTTATCTTTCATTCGATTCTCAATGTGCTTGAAGCGACGGCGGAACTTGCGGTTCGTCCTTTTAAGGGCCGTTTCGGGTTCGACGTTTAGTTTACGGGCAAGATTTACAATAACGAACAGCAGGTCGCCGATCTCGCCTTCGACATTATCTGCATCGCCGGACTCGATCGCGTCCCGAAGTTCGCCGGCCTCTTCATCGAGTTTGGCAAAGATCTGACCGGCATCCTCCCAATCAAACCCAACCTTTGCGGCCTTTTTCGTAACCTTCAGTGCTTCAAGCAAAGCCGGAAAATGCACCGGAACATCGTCCAGGATCGAGTCTTTTGTTTTCTCCTTTTTGCCTGACGCCTTTCTCTCGTTCGCCTTTAGCGTGTCCCAGTTGTCGAGTACGTCCTGGGCCTTTTCGAATTTTTCGTCGCCGAATACATGGGGATGGCGAAGTATCAATTTCTCGGCGATCCCGGCGGCCACGTCGTCGATGGTAAATTCCCCTCGTTCTGTGCCGATGGTGGAATGAAAAACTACTTGAAGAAGAAGGTCGCCGAGTTCCTCCTTCAAATTGGTCACATCACCCGTCGCTTCGGCTTCCTGGATCGCGTCGAAGGTCTCGTACGCTTCTTCCAACAAACACTGCGACAGCGAGGCGTACGTCTGCTCCGCGTCCCAAGGACAGCCCCCCGGGGCGCGCAGGCGGGCCATAACAGCAACGAGTTCGTCGAATTTTTCGGACATACATTCATTAAAATCTAGAACGGCGGCGAAGTCTAGACTTCCACGACAGTTCGGCGAAATGCTACTATCAAGAAAAGGAAATTTAGTTATGATCGGACACGACGAAAACGAGGAAGAACTAACGTTGAAGGTGGTCGACCGCCGCAAATTCAATGCAGACGGGTCGGTGAAAGAAGGTGTAGAGCTTGACGCCGCGCCAGTAAAGGCCGCCGCTCCGCCACCCGAGGCCGAGAAGCCAAGGGCTGAGGCGCCAGAGTCGATGGGGTCGTCCCCTGAGCCGGACGATGCTTACCTAAGTGAAGATGAGGAAGAAGTTCCGGGCGCGGATGACCCTGCGAGTTTCGTGAACTTCTTGTCTACATTGGCGACGAACGCCGCCGCGTCCCTGGGTGCAGTACCGCATCCAGCGACGGGGAAACGTTCGGTGGATCTGGATACGGGCAAGTATTGGCTTGACGTTTTGGGCATGATCCGCGAAAAGACGAAGGGAAATCTACATAGCCAGGAAACGCGTTTGCTGGAGGGCCTGCTCGCGGACCTGCGGATGCAATACGTAACGATGGTGCGGGCCACGGAAGAGAAACTGAAAGCTCAGGCTGCGCAAAAATTTGGTGCCGCCGACATTCTGGGCAAGAAATAGTTCCGCGGTTAGGCGTCCAGTCGAATGAAACTCACATTTTTAGGTACAGGGACTTCGACCGGCGTGCCGTCGATCGCTTGCGATTGCGAGACCTGTCGTTCTAAAGACCCGCGGGACAACCGGTTGCGGGTCTCGATCGTGATCGAACATGCGGGAAAGACAATACTTGTCGATACTTCCAGCGATTTTCGACAGCAGGCACTTCGGGCAAACATCCGTCAGCTCGACGCAGTTTTGATCACACATTGCCACGTGGACCACGTGTTTGGGCTCGATGATATAAGGCCGTTGAACTTTCGCTACGGCGCAATGCCGATATTTGCTAATTCGATCGCCTGGATCGACCTTCGGCGCATATTTCAATACATTTTTGAGCCGACTCATTTCGGCGGCGGGCTACCGCAGCTGATCCCGCATACGGTGATTCATAATTCGCCGTTTTGTATTGGAAACATTGAGGTTACGCCGCTGGAGGTGATCCACGGAAAGCTTCCTGTGGTGGCGTACCGCTTCAACGATTTCGCCTATGCGACGGATCTGAAGGTGATCCCGCCCGAGTCTATGGAAGGCCTTCGCGGGCTTGATGTTCTCGTCCTGGACTGCGTTCGGATCAAGCCGCATTCGACCCATCTGCACCTCGAAGAGGCATTGTCGATCATCGAAGATCTGAAACCAAAACGAGCTTTTCTGACACATCTCAATCACGACATTTTGCACGAACGAGATTCGAGCCTTTTGCCCGAAAATGTGCAATTTGCCTTCGATGGTCTAACCGTTTCCGCGTAGTTCGAAATAGTCGGTAGCTGGTTCCCGGATTCGGAGATCCGGTCGCGGGCTGGTGGGGTGATGATGGTGGCTGATGGGGTGAAATCCGAAACGGGTGACCTGGCTCATGATGGCAGGCGGGTGAGAATGGCCTGCCTGATAGCTTGCCGCGGAATATCGAAGCCGCGAGTTCTGTCCATACTTTGCCGGACGATCAGGCAAGTGCATCAGCCTCCGATCAGTCATCGAGACCGGCATTCGAGAAGATCAACGAATCGGCAGATCGAGAAAGCCGCCCATCGGGCAACCAATCAATTCCTCGCATCAGCAACCCGACAACGCCATAGACCAGTCGCTTTGATCAGCCAACCTGACAAACTGCCGATCAAGCTCGGACCTTTTTAACTTCCCAAACACCTCATTTCTTCCAAACCTTTCCAAACACCTCAATCTCCCCATCCGTCGCATTCTGTATTCCAATCCCCGCCGCCCCGTGCGATAGTTGCACTTGTGAACGGGACTCGGCCGTCTGATCCTTTACCTGATGACTTTATTTATGACAGATCTAACGAACGCAAACTAGACAGGACTGCGCGAGCTTGAAACATAGGCGGCGAAAAAACAATTGACGGTCCAAAGCGAGTGGCAGTTTTTAATTCGATCTTTATTCGATTGAGTGTGGACCAGTCCGGTCCGTGGATGCTAGCAATGGCTGAGAAAGGTACAAATGTGTTTTTCCAGAGTTCCTTGACGATCAGACCGTCCGTAGCCATGATTACAACCCTAAGGGGCAATAAAACACGAACCACGACAATTCCAAAAAGAGCAGTAAATAGTGTAAATAGTATTAACGACGTGGTATTCAACCTGCCCAATGTGTATGAAAAGGGCATGAGAAGATTCACCCAACCGAAAACGGTCCATGCCATCAGATATGGCAGGATAACGTACGGGAAGAACTTCCAAAGGTACGTTAAGCGAGACGATATCGTTCGGTCAGAAAGTTTCACTTATGTTTCCACGAGAACAACCACTGTAATTCTATACTACGATCGGCAATTGTCTCGAATAGTTACGGGAACGTCGCCAACGAGACGAATATTGGGAAACAGTGTTGAGGGTTTGGCTGTGGCAGGGGATTTGGCATGAATTTATTTACACTTACAGTAATTCTGCTCGTAGAATTGTCCTGGCGAATGCGAATCATGCTCAAGTTACAGTTGAAACCGGGTCTCCTGGTGAGAAGAATTCTCAATACGTAGATTTGGAGAAGAAGCAGGAATGGAAGCGAGTTAAATTTGGAAAAGCCTCTGTTTGCGTTCCCGGCGATATGGTCTTCACAAAAGGCCTTGCTTACGACGTCGGTTACTGGGAATACAGAGATCCGGGTATGACGATCAGGATCTATGCCGGGGTTAATGCACCACAAGTCACCGACCGAAACAAGCAATTTGCGGACTACTCTGAAACCGTAACTTCGATGAATGAATATCCTGCTTTGATAACTAAATACAAGGACCGCTCCGCCGATCTGCGAAACGTTTACGCGGCTAGAATCGGTAGCACCACGAATATTGATAGTTACTCCCTGACCATCGTCTTCAAATCTGAACAGGAGTCGCTTGCATTCGCTGAGAAGCTATTTTCGTCGGCTTTGTTCGAATCGACTATTGGGAATTGATGACCAAAATGTTCACTCTTTTCAAACGTTCCAAAATCCGCCAAGCCTCTTGAGTTCTCGCCACAGGAATCCCGCATTTGACCGGTTGCGGCTTTAGTTGGCGCGCGGCTGCCGACGCCGAATGTAGCGGCGGGTTATTTGTTTTCTTCTAAGGACAGAACGGTGCCTTTTCCGACGATCCGACCGCTTTCGCGGAGTTCGAACGCGGTTCCCTTTTCGAGTGCGGCGGGCGAGTTGAGTACGATCTCGACCTCGATGCCTTTCGACCCCGGCTCAACGGAATCAACGCCGGCGGGCAAAGTCACGATTCCTGTGTACATTCCAAGGCCGATGAAAACTTGCGGCCTGTATCCGGTAAAGAACGGCGTTCGGCGGCCGCCGGCAAGAGCCGCGACCATATCCAACGTCGCATTAAATTTTGTAGCCGCCTTCTGGCTTCCCGGCGTTGCGATCACCTGGCCGCGGCTCAGGTCCTCTTTGGTAACGCCGCTTAGAACGATCCCGACGGCATCGCCTCTGCCTGCTTCGGTCTGCATTTCGCGGATCGGCGGTTTGATAATTCGGGCAACTGACGTAGTTTTCGTCGGCTTTATTCCGACGATCTCTACCTCATCGCCAACTTTTATCTTTCCGCGCGTTATTGTTCCTTGAGCTACTAGCCCAAGGCCGGCGACCGGGAACATATCCTCGATCTGCATAAAGAACGGCTCCACCTTGTTATCGACCTTTTGAGCAACGACAAGGGTTGAGCTGACAAGGATCAAGGCTAAAACTGAGAACATCTTCATCTAGTTAGTCTCCTCCATCTCACACGCTCGCTTTTCCGTAAAACAGCTTACTTGAAATGCTCAGATGCAGCAATCGGGATCTCGAAGGATTTCCTCGGCGGAGATAATTCCCTTTCCAAACGCCTCAATTCATTCCGATCAAGTTACCAGAATAAATAGCTCTAATTACTTTCTAACGAATCGGCGGAAACCCCTATGAAGTCTGCCTTGGCGTCAAGCGCAGTTCGAATTAGACACCTTTGAGTAATGGTGCCAAGTATCTGAGGGGTGTTTTTGACAATAGAACAAACCGGACCTCCTTTTTGGATTTAGTTAGCTTAGTATTTCAAATTCGCGATCGCCGAATAAGGCGATGCCATCATCTATTCGTGCATGAGTGGCCACACTCGGAGTTTCCTTCAAGTAAGGGTCTTCCGCTACATGAGACTTAATCGGCTCAATCTCGACTTCTCGAGTATGTCTGGAGGTGTCATCCGACGCTTGCCGAACGGGATGTCTGGATCAGGGGTCGGGTTTTTGAGGGATGCCTAGGTTTCGCATGCGGCGGTAGAGGTGGCTGCGGTCGACGCCCATTTCTTCGGCGCCGTTGTGACGTTGCCGTCCTGTTCGTCGAGTTTCTGGGTGATGAATTCGCGTTGGTAGGCGTCGGTCGCTGGTTTGAAAGAGGGAAAGCGAAAGCTGGACCCCGGAGCTTCGGCAAACGAACCGTGTTTCGGAGTTTCTGAATCGTGACTTCGGATTGGTTTTACAAATAGCCTTAAGCTGTTAGCTCTAAGCTATTAGCCATTGGCTATAAGCTGGACGCCGGGGCTTCGGCGGAAATTGGAGCCCACAAGATGGTGTGGGCGGCTAGTTTACCGGGTTCTGGCGAGATATTGATCCATTGCCTTACTTGCGGCGCGCTAAATGTGGCAATTGTGGGCTTTAGCACTTTCCTTCAAAACCACTACATTTTGTGTTGACAAAGTGTTACGTACACAATATAGTCTAATACCACTGCAGGACATAGACCTTGAATTTGCGCTGAAGGCCCCGCCTGCAATCCACAAATTCAGACCGCTTTGATCACTGCCGGGCTTTTCCCGAAAAGCCGGTTGGAGGGACTTTCACTCTCAAAATCCCGGAGAGAGGGCAGGGCGAAGCGTCGAATTTTTAGAGTATTAAGGAGAAGCCGCACAGAAATATGGATACATTTATCGGACAAGGTCAGACAGCCGCCCGCCGGACAGAAGAAACAGCACAGACAACGATGCGTGTGACGAAACGCAACGGCTCGTTCGAGCCGGTCGATATCAATAAGATCGTCCGGGCCATTTCGCGCTGCTGCACAGGTTTGCCGGCGGTCGATAGCCTGCGGATCGCGACCAAGACGATCAGCGGACTTTATGACGGTGCGACGACCAAAGAGCTCGATAAATTATCTATTCAGACCGCGGCCAGCCTGATATTCGAAGAGCCGGAATATTCGCGGCTCGCGGCACGGCTCCTTAATCAATACGTCGAAAAGGAAGTGCAGAATCAGGAGATCTATTCCTTTTCTCAATCGATCGCATTTGGCGTTCGCGAGGGGCTCATCGCTCCGCGTGTCGTCAAATTCGTTTCGGACAATAGCCGCAAGCTCAACGACGCAATAGACCAGAACCGCAACGATTTATTCGAGTTTTTTGGCCTCCGCACACTCTACGATCGTTATCTCTTAAAAAATCCGGTAACGCGCGACGTTATCGAGACCCCGCAGTTCTTCTGGATG
>JBBQTV010000026.1:0-26231 GCA_038212935.1 Pyrinomonadales bacterium
AATCACGCGACAGGCGGCCGAGGCGATGACGGACGAGCAGGCGAACGATCTGATCTTTTTGCCCGGCCTGACCACCGCCCAAAAGCTGAACCTGAACGCCGGCCGCGGCGTCGGGATGAACATCGTCAAGGAAAGCATTCAAGCCAGAAAAGGCACGATCGCTATTGCATCGACACCGCACAAAGGATCGAAATTCACTATCCGCGTCCCGCTTCCGCTGGCGGTCACGACGGCACTACTTGTTCGCTCGAGCAATCTCGTTTACGCCATTCCGCTTAAGCTCGTGATGCAGATCGTCGAGGTCGAGCCGTCGGACGTCCGCGCGACTGCGGCCGGCATGCAGTTCACGTTTGGCCAAACTAATTTCAACCTCAAACACATCGACGAACTCGTCGGTATGCCCGGTCGCGTGGATCTGTCAGCACCGTTCACCGCTTTCCTGATCGAAACTTCCACCGGTTCATATGCTATAGCGGTTGATGCTCTGATACGCTCGGAAGAGGTCGTGATAAAGCCGCTCGGCAAACCGCTGGAAGCGATCGGCGGCCTGATCGGCGCATCCATTCTGGGCAACGGCCAGCTTGTGCCGATCCTCGACGTGCCATTCCTCGTCGGCCGGAAAACCGAACAGCCCGCTGAGGCAAAACCCGTCGCCGAACAGCCGAAGGTCATGACCGTAATGATCGTCGACGACAGCCCAAGCGTCCGCCTGATGACCTCAAAAGTTATTAAGAACGCAGGATGGAATGTGGTGACCGCGAAGGACGGCGTCGATGCGCTTGAAATACTCGCCGGATCGCCAACGCTGCCGAATGTCGTCCTCAGCGACATTGAGATGCCCCGCATGGGCGGTTACGAACTCGTCGCAGCTATCAAAGATGACCCGCGTTTCAAGAAGCTTCCCGTAATCATGATCACCTCGCGTGCCGGCGAAAAACACCGCACCAAAGCCGAGGAACACGGCGTCGACGAATATCTCATCAAACCCTACTCAGAGCTAGAACTAGTCCAAAAGATCAAAGGCCTAACCACCCAAACCAGCGTATAATAGCCTGGCGAAACCACGACGGTTTTCTGCCAATATTATATGAAAGCAACTGGCAACACTGTAGAAGAGATCCTCAAAAACGTTCCGGCGGACAGGGCCGAAGCCTTTAACAAACTACACGGCGTCATCGTCAAAAACCTGCCGAAAGGCTTCGAACCCGCCATCAGTTACGGTGGCTTGGGCTATGTCGTTCCACATTCGCTTTATCCGGACGGTTACCACTGCAAGCCCAGCGAGCCGCTTCCGTTTGCGGGAATTGCCTCGCAAAAGAATTCGATCAATTTCTACCACATGGGTATGTATCGCGACCCTGAAATACTCGATTGGTTCGTAGCCGAATATCCCAAACACAGCACCCAAAAACTCGACATGGGAAAAAGCTGCGTCCGCTTCAAAAAATTCGACCAGATCCCCTACAAACTCATCGGCGATCTAATGAAAAAAATAACCGCCAAACAATGGATCGAGATCTACGAAACGACCATGAAGAAATAGATGCTAGTAGTCGTGTGGTCCCATTAAGTTTTCATTTACCGTTGATTCGAGGCCTCCACTATTCGGGGTTCAGTGAAATGCCAATATCCGGAGAAGGTTCATAAAATTTACATCCATCATGTTCAAACATTACTTGCTTATCAAAAGGGGATTTATTATTCGAACAAGCTCCATAATCTTGTGAGAAAACTCCAGATAATGGGACAAAGTAATCACAGGAAAAACATTGTTCAGCCCACCATTCATCTTTGTACCCATTTTTTTCGATTTTTCGATTACGACGTTCCATCCATCTTTCATGGCATTGGCGAAAGTGTTTTATGTCCTGGTGTTTATACTTGATTATATCGGTCATTATATGGACCTCGTTGATTAATCGGATGGAACTGTCGGGGTCATATGTAAGAAGGTGTCAGGCATGCGATTCTGGCATACTTCTATACGGTCAAGCGACAGCTTAGATCGTTATGAACTTCACACCATGCATTTTTTTGAAGTCATCGTCATTGGTGACGATGGTCGAATTCGTCAGGCGTGCGACTTCGGCCAGATGAGCGTCCATTATCAGATTTCCGCTGATCTTATCGTTCTGCAACCTGGCTCCGAAATTCTGATAATGCTGGACGGTCGGCGTGAATAATTGAAGCTTTGGATAGCTCAACAAAGCGTCAATGAAAGATCGAGCTTCACGAGGTGTCAACGGCGTGGGTTTCAAGATAGTCGCGATCCTAAAGAAAGATAGAATTACGGCTTCCGTCAAAATTATGACCTCGTTCGCCTTTGTTATCTTCTCCGTCACTGCCTTGGCCGAACCGTGCTCAGGTGCAGCCCCAAATGCCAAATAGATAAGTACGTTCGAGTCGAGAAGGTACTTCATATCTCGTCCAGCAAAGCATTCAGCTCTTTACGCGAAATATTCCCAATACCCTTTGGAAAGCTGGGCAAACTGAAATCGCTTTTGCGTTCCGCTTGCTTCTTTTCTTGGATCAACCCGATCCGGATCAGGTCGTTGATGACGACCTTCTCACTCGATCCCTTCTCTATCACGAACGAATTAATATCTTGCGCCAGGTCTCCATCCAAGGTTATCGTCTTGCGAACCGTCCGGCTTCGCTTCCTTGCTGTCTCATCTTTCGTTTTAGAAAGTGCTCGCACCATAAGAAAAATATAACCGAACAATACTATCCGCGTCAAATATTCTGCATCATGATACAATGTGCATCCTGATGCAGATTACCTTGGCGTCACGGAAATTTGAGTGGAGTCTCTTCGCTTGACTAAGAATACGGGAACCACACTTTCACCTGATTGGTTTCTTCGTCCCGCCATTTGATCCAGCCGCTATGGGTTTCGCCGCTCGGTGTCGTCCATTGGAGTTTCATCCGATCTTCGTTGATCCGAGTTGCTCGCGTCGGAGTGTCGTGATCTGGTGCTTCGATGATCTCAGCCGAATCCGAATCGATGTGAGCCCGCAAAGGATTTTCATTTTTTTCGAATCGTATCCACTTACCTAAAAAGTATGTGTTCCAGGATTGCCAAGAGAACAACGAATCGTTCCGAAGCATATATTTGATCACTGGATTCTTTTCATCTTCCTCAACGATAACCGCATACCAATTTCTCGAATACGAAACACACCTAAAAACCGGGACGTAATCACCCGCGAACAGGACAAGAGGTTTTATTCGATTTGGCCCTGCGTCCCCTCGACTATCAAAACCCTCCTCAAGAAATTCGGCAGCGTACCAGACTTTTCCTTCCCCATCATAAATTTTCACCGCGTCGCCCTCATTCTCCGCACCAGTATTTCGAAACGCGAAAACGCCGGAACAGTTGGAGAACTCTTCGCTTTTTGGTGGCGACTTTTGTACATCAATTTTGCAGGCCGGAAGAACGCAAAGGCAGAGTAGGATAAAGGCAAAGCGGTCTGTCCAGCACCGCTCGATGGAGGACCTTAGTGTTCGCGACACAACAGGCCTATTAAAGTTAATTGTAAAAGCCATCGAATTCCTTTCAACCTCCCTCGATAGGGTTCCTAAAATCTGTTAATGGAGACGTGCAGGCATGCGATTCTGTGTTTCTTCTCTTATCACCTCGGCGACTCGGCACCCGAAACCTTGCCTTACGCGAGGCCTACAACATTATCTAGACAGTTCGGCGTTGATAACGAATATGGCGTCCCTTATCTTATTGCATGTTGAACCTTTTAACTGAATATTCGAACTAAGCAGATCCGTCAGTTCTTTTCGCAGAGCCATAACTATTTCTGTTCCCACCGAACTGATAGCAGCAGCAGATCTGATTCGGTCAGCAGCGTTCAGGGCATCGGAATTTTCAGAAGCACTGAGTTCTTTAATCAATTGTTCGCAAAACTCGAAGAGTTCCTCGTTTGTCTTCATCGTTTTCACGGCGCCCGACGGAGCGCGTTATCTTGATTTTGGGATATGTGGGACTGGCTCTGAATATAGGACGATTGAGTGAGAGGCGATGAATTTCTTGTCGAAGCCTCGTAGGGGATACCACGAGGGAGACTGGGTCCGCGATCCGTCTGATTCGGCATGGCATAAGCCTGAACTATCCCCATATCGACGCCGGTAAACACGTTATGTCCCGCGTCTTTTAGGCGGTTTCCTTCGTCTTTTGGGCCCATCGCCCTCGCTCCCCCGCGACAAGCGGACGCCTGCGAAGAAATAGAATTTTTTACTTCGCGGGAGGTTTGCTCGGGCGGAGTTCGACCTTGCTCGGCAGCGCGCGTTGCGGCATCTGGAGCAGATCGATGATGACCTGCGCGACGTCTGCCGGCTGCAGCTGCCACATCTTCTCATCGCTCGGCTGATCGCCGCCAAACGCAGTATTTACCGAGCCCGGACAGATATAGCTGACCTTGATGTCGTCCTGCCGAACCTCCTGCATCAGCGCTTCGCTAAAGCCATTCAGCCCAAATTTAGACGCGTTATACGCCGCCATTTTCGGGTGCGCATTCTGTCCTGCAAGCGACGAAATGTTGAATATATACCCTCCGCCGCGACGCTTCATGATCGGCAAAGTGTAATGGCAGCAATAATATACGCCGAACAAGTTGGTCTCCAGCGTCTGCCGAAACTCATCGCCGCTCATCTCCTCGACCGTCTTGCCGAAGTAGCCCATCCCGGCGTTATTGACCAAAATATCGACCCCGCCATAAACGCGTTCGCACTCGGCCAGCATCATCCGCACCTGATCTTCGCTGCGAACGTCGCATACCTCTCCGGCAACTTCGCCGTGCTGCGAAAGCCTTTCGATTGCAAGCTTTAGGTCGCCCTTGTCACGCCCGCAGATGAACACTTTCGCACCCGCGCCGCACAAGCTTTCGGCCACCGCAAAACCAATGCCCTTCGTTCCGCCAGTAACAACTGCGATCTGTCCTTTAATGATCACCTTCATTTCGGTTCACTTAATGAAAAAAATGGAGCATCCTTACTCGACAATTCCCTCCACAGAAATGTGACTGCGCCATTCTGATCGACCTCTACAATCTTAAAAACAGCGATGATATCTAGATTGTGTTCCCGATATGCTTTATCGAACTCCGGCAAAAGATACATCTCGCTGTTGTAGAATATCGACCGAACCGCATATACGTCGCCCAACTTAACCGGAACGGATTTCGAATATACAAACTTCTTCCCAGCAGAATCGGGACCGCTTTCCTCTGAATAGCCTTTTGTGAAGTCCGCAAACTGCTCACGAGCTTTCAGCACATCAGTTTGCGGAACAAATTCCGACAGAAACTTTATTCCAGGCGAGTCTAGATCTAGACTTGAAATGTCCTTAGGCCCAAGATGAGTCAAGATCGTCTGGACCATCGTCGACTTGGCTTCGATCTTGCCGTCAGAAAGGTTGAAATCAGCATAGTTCACATCGATATGCTTTCTACCGCGAAGAGAGTAGCCATTTCCCCAAAACACGATCAAAGATTTTTGAACAGTACACTCGCCCCTCAATAGTTTCTTGCCTGAAATACAACGGTCAGCCGGCAGCAATCGAAACAATCCGGTCCCGTCCTGATCGAGAAAAGACCCGTAGACATACGCCTGCTTTAACTCGATCGTAAGTGCTTTTTCTATTTCATTTCTGAGAACTAGGTCCCGATTTGATAACCGCCTCGGCATAGGTGGAAATGCCGGAGCTAACCCAGCAATTCGTTCAGCGATACGCCGGTTAATATCGGCGGTTCGAGTGCCGGGGTCGGTTAGAGTTGGCAGTTTCGGGCCTATCCTGGGATCGGTCAGTGGTTTAGGTCCGAGCTTTGGATCAGTCTGTGCATACAGACCTTGCTGAAACAGCAAAACACAGCAAATAACAGAACAAAAAAACGATCTTCTCATTGTCGGTGAAATATGTTGCGACCTTCTCGCCATAATCGATTCGTAATATCCGACTCGTAACTCGTGGAGACCCATTTGTTCACAATATTATAACTTTTGTCTCAGTAACTCGTTGACGATTTGCGGATTTGCCTTGCCCTGCGATGCCTTCATCACCTGCCCGACGAAGAAGCCAAAAAGCTTGTCATTTCCGCCCCGATACGCCGCCACCTGGGCTTCATTTGCGGCGATGACCTCATCAACGATCTTCTCGATCGCCCCGGTGTCAGATATCTGCTCAAAGCCTTTTGCCGCAATGACTTCCGCCGCCGAATTTCCGGTCGCAAACATCTCTACCAGGACCTCTTTGGCCTGATTATTGTTGATCTTTCCTGCGTCCAGCGTCTTGATCAATTCGGCCAAACCCTCGGCCGAAACTGGCGATTCCGCCGCCGTCTTTCCGGCATTGTTCAGCTCCCGCAAAAGCTCGGAAAGTATGTAATTTGCTGAGGTTCGTGGGTTTCCCGAGGCCTTGGCCGTCGCCTCGTAAAACTCCGCCAATGACTTCTCCGCCACCATCTGTGAAGCGTCCGGGTACGAAAGCCCATATTCCTCGATATAACGGTCACGCATCACGTCGGGAAGCTCCGGCATTTCGCTTTTGACCCCGTCAATAAAGGCCGACGTGATCTTCAGCGGCGGGAGGTCAGGCTCCGGAAAATAGCGGTAATCGTGTGCGTCTTCCTTTGAGCGCATGACCCGCGTTTCGTTCTTCTGCTCGTCCCAAAGCCGTGTTTCCTGGCTCACGCCTTCCCCCGATTCGTGGGCCGCGATCTGCCGTTCGATCTCAAATTCGATCGCCTTTTGCATGAACCGCACCGAGTTCAGATTCTTAAGCTCGACCTTGTTATTAAAGGCTTCCTGCCCGATCTTTCGCACCGAAACGTTCGCCTCGCAGCGCAGATTTCCTTTCTCCATATCGGCGTCGCTCGCCCCGACCCACTGGAGTACGCGGCGGACATGATTCACATAATCATACGCCTGCCAAGAAGTGCGGAAATCGGGTTTGGTAACGATCTCGCCGAGCGGTGTTCCGGCCCGATTTAGGTCAACATACGAGTATTTATCCGTGTCCGGCAAGCCTTCATGTACGTTCTTCCCGGCGTCTTCCTCAAGGTGCATCCGCTCGATCCCGATCTCAAACGGCTTCCAATCCTTGGCATGTCCGCTATCATCGCGTTCGGCGGTCATTATGGTCAACGTTCCGTTGGCCGAAAACGGCTTATCATATTGCGAGATCTGGTAGCCTTTCGGGAGGTCGGGGTAGAAGTAATTCTTACGCGAAAAGATCGACGTTTCCTGTATTTCGAGGCCCAACGCCAAGGCGGCCCGTGCCCCGAGCTCAATTACACGCTTATTCAGCACCGGCAATGCTCCCGGCAAGCCGAGACACACCGGGCACGTATTTGCGTTCGGCTCGCCGCCAGTTTCCACCGCGCACGAGCAAAAGATCTTCGTCTTTGTCGCGAGCTGCGTGTGGATCTCCATCCCGATCACTGCTTCCCAACCGTTTTTCATAATGTTCACAAAAAAATGCGGACTATGACAAAATCATAATCCGCATAGGCTAATTATCAAAACCAAGTGCCTTACGGCTGCCGAAATGCAGGCCGCGGCCGCGAAGTGCCGCTCGGCGTCCAAGTGTTGCTTGACCTTCCGCCCGGTTCGTAGATGATCCCGCCCGGCGTCGCTCGCCAGCCTATTGGGTTGCGTCCGCCGTACCCTGGAAACGGATAACGCCGCCCGCGATAACGATTTACGGGATAACCGTACACATACCTCGACCCGCCGCTTTCCGAATTGAAATAGATCACTGTATCCGGTGAAGCAGAATAAGCCGAGCGAAAAATGGATTCGAACTGTTCACGCTCCAGCCTTTCACGTCGAAGCCGATCGGCAAGTTCTTCACGTTCCCGAAGACTATCCGCCCGCTGACGATCGAGCTCTTCAGGCGACGGAAAGCCCATTTTCTCGTAGTTCTCGCGATACTCCTTTTCCGATTGGAGCCGTTTTTCACGAAACTTCGAAAGGTCTGCATTTGTGATGGTTCTGGTCTGAGCGTCGACCGCAAAGGCAGAAAATATCAGCATTCCCATCAAGAAAGTGAATTTACTTCTCATATCGTGTTACCTCGTTTTAATCATGATAACATTCGATCGCGCGATGCGGAACATTTCTTTTCCCGGCTAAAACCCAAAGCTGATCCCCAGGCGACCATTCCGTCCTACCGTGTGGAATCCATTCTCGAAATACTCATAGTCAAAGACATTCTCAACGGTGCCAAATACCCGTAGATCGAACTTTTCCTTGTTCAGTTTGAAGGTATAGCCGGCTGTCAGGTCGCCGCGACGGTTTCCGCTAAACCTATAAACATAGGTGGTAAAGGACGAGTTACTGAAGATCGGGGCAAAATACGATGACGACGCAAGCAGATCAAAGTTGACCCAAAAGCGTTCGAACCGCTGCGTTGCCACTAGCGTAAACTGATGCTCCGGTATTCCCAACGTTTCCAAAAGCCCTGATCCGGTGACCTGCGGAACCCGCTGAAGGCTCTTTGTGAAGGTGTAAGAGGCGAAAATGTCGGTGGAGTTTGAGGGCTTAAATGTTCCGCTAAACTCACCGCCCCGTGCGATTCCGCCCTTTTGATTGATATATCCGCCAAATGGTCTTGGGGTAGATCCGATATTCGGCACTACGTTGCCGTAGCCGACCGTGTCGATCAGCTTTGTGTAAAAATACACAGCCGAAAGCTTTGCCTTCCCGTTTGCGATCTCCTGCTCGATCCCGCCGTCAAATGCAATGGTTTTCTCCGGCTTTAGATTCGGGTCGCCGAGTGCAATGAAGCTCTGTGTTCCAAAGCTGCTGAAAAACGTCCCAAATCGCTCGTAAAGCGACGGAACGCGGTAGCCGTTGCCAATGTGTGCACGGAGCTTTGTCCCTGTCGAACGAAAAAAATACGAGGCTGCCCCGTCAAACGTGTAGGCAGACGGTGGATCGGCAAGGGTCACGCCCGAATACGGAGCATTCGACAGGCTAAAACTCGGATCGTCGAGGCCAAAGAATTGTGCCCTTATGCCGCCCGCAAGCTGAAGCCTTCCGCCGTAAAGGCTGATGAGGTCCTGAGCAAAGATCGTATTGCTCGATTGATTGGCCTGCGTAAAAAAATTGCCGCTGCCGTCCGGCGTAAACCCGTCGTTCCGGTATTTTTCGTGTTCGAATTCATAGCCGAACCGAATGGAATGATTGTTCGGAGACCAATCCAGCGAGGCATTTGCCGTTTGAATGATCCCATCAAAAAGCGATGTAGAGGCGGATTGAAACCTAACACCGAGCACGCCATTCTCATTCTTGCGAGATGTTTTGAGGCCCGAATAGCTTGCGTTGAAGACCAGATCGTCGGCGAGGATTTGCGAAATTGCCGCCTGCCCGTTGAAAAAATTAGACTTCTGAGAATTATCTGGATCATCGTCATCGATCGCGAAGTTTATCCCCGGCCGTGCGTCGATAACGGTGAAATTCGAGCCTGGCAAGCTGCCCAGCGTGTCAGGATCAGAGTTTAATCGAACGAATGCATCCGAAACAAAAAATCGGGCGGATATCGTCGTGCCGCTTGCCGGTTGAAAGTGCAGCCGGCTCTGGAAATTAGTGTTGTGAGCGTTGTCGTTGCCGTCGATTCCTTTCGTATACGCAGTTCGCGCGATAGCTAGATTGAAGCCCAATTTACCGCTGGCGATCGCGTCGGTGACGTTACCGCGAAAACGTTGCAAGCCGAGTCCGCCGGCCGCGTATGAAACCTGACCGCTGGGCCCGGATCTAGGCGTCGGAGTGATGAAATTCACGGTTCCGCCGATCGCATTCGTTCCATAAAGTGAACTGCCTGAGCCTCGCAGGACTTCGACGCGGCTTACGCTTGTAAGCGTGATGTCACTCAAAAATGGCGTCGCGTCACCGGTTATCGCGGCCGCATCACGAAGCCTTACGCCGTCGATCAAGATGGCCGTGTCCTGGTTGCGAAGCCCGCGCGTCTTTATATTCGCGGTCCGCCCGAATCCACCGAGCTGTTGAATTCGGAACCCCGGAATGCTCCTGAGCGATTCGATCAACGAAAAATCGGCCCGCTCACGCATTTCCCGGCCGCCGATGACGTTGACGGTCTTCGAAACTTCGTCGATCGGCTGGGTGGCATCTGCCGATACCGTTACGGTTTCGCGGATCAATTGCGGGGTTGGTGAAGGCGTTGCCTCCGGGTCAGTTTGTGCGGGCGAGACGGCCGCACCGAACAAAATGAATAATAATGAAAGAAAGGTCTTGCTCATATTTTCCTCTTCTGCCCACACGCAGAATGGTTTTTTGCCAAAACAATCAATAAAAGTTCCCGGCTCACCTAAAGTAGGCTTCACGGTTGCGTGGGCAGCGTTGGATTCGCACCAAACTTCCTTGCTTATTGAATGTCAAACGTGTCCGAAGGCCGTTTCCGCACCTCCGAAACCTCTTCATTCGAAGAAATATTCTCTCTCCGTCAGCAGCTGAAAACTGTCGTGATCCGGGCTTTCTCGGTCACAGGATTAACGTCCAGCAACGCTCGAACGCCGAAAACCGTTTCGATATTAGCTTCCGTCAGCACATTTTCAGGCGTTCCGAAGGCGAAAATGCTCCCGCGATGAAGCAAAATTACCTTATCGGCGAACTCCGATGCCAAGTTGAGGTCGTGCATGATCACGACCGCCGCGTAACCATCCGCATCGCACCGTTCGCGGATCAACCGGAACATCATTCCCTGATGCGAAAGGTCAAGATTCGCAGTCGGCTCGTCGAGCATCAAGATCTTCGCTTCCGTTGCGATCGCTCTCGCCAAAACGACCCGCTGCCGCTCCCCGCCCGAAAGCTCATTCATCAAACGCGTCCCGAAATTCGCCAGATCGCATTCGTCTAAGGCCTTATTTGCAACATTTATGTCCTCGGCGGATTCCCAACCGAACGCCGATCCGCTCGCAAACCTGCCCGACAAAACGAAATCGAGGACCGTAACCGGAAATTTTGTCTCGTTTTCCTGGGCAACGACCGCAATTCGTCTCGATATCTCACGGCGGGAAAACGAAGCTAACGGTTTGCTGTTCAATTCGACCGATCCGGCAAAAGCTTCCTTGGCCCCGTTCAGTGCTTTTATCAGCGTCGTCTTTCCGGCACCGTTCGGCCCGAGCAAAGCGATCACCTCGCCCGCGTGCATTTCAAACGAAACATCGCGCAGCACATCGCACGGCCCGTATCGAATAGTAATGTCGTTTGTTCTCAACACGTTCAAACCAAACAAATAATAGTTACTAATTAGCCCGTCGCAATAAGTAAATGAACAGCGGAGCCCCTATCAGTGCTGTTATCGCTCCTACCGGGAGTTCTCTTGGGGCGATCGCCGTGCGTGCGACCGTGTCGGCAAGTACAACAAAGATCGCTCCCGCGATTGCCGACATTGGCACGACCAGGCGGTTGTCGCTCCCGATCGCAAGTCGGACGAGGTGCGGCACGATCAACCCCACATAACCTACCGAGCCGCTTGCTGCGACTGCGGTTCCGACTAGCAGGCTCGACATCGCAAACACGATCATCCGCACACGACCTACCTCAACCCCAAAATCAAAGGCATCACGCTCGCCGACCATCATCAGATTTAGGGCCCGTGCTTGGGATGACAGTACGATCGTTCCGACCGTTGCTGCGGCGAGCGTCAGATAAAACCCGTCGTATGTCGCCTGCGAAAGGTCCCCGAGCAGCCAAAAGGTGTATCCTCGAAGCCGTGCCGCATCGAGCACGCTCGTTAAAAGCACGATTATCGATGACAAAAAGGTCGTTATGATGACGCCGGAAAGCACGAGACGCTCGACGTTCATTCCTGCCCGGCTCCGAGCCATCTGGTAAACCGCAAATGTGGCGATGCCCGCCCCGGCAAATGACAGGATGGGCCGGGCAAATCCATATCCTTCCAGAAAAACAAAGGCCAAGAGCGTCCCAAGCGCAGCCCCGTTCGAAACACCCAACAGATAAGGTTCCGCGAGCGGATTGCGGAGAAGTGCCTGCAAAGAAGCACCGGCGACAGCCAGACTTGCTCCGACGCAAGCTCCCAAAAAGACTCGGGGCATCCGAATATCGAAGAGTATCGCCCTTCCCTGTTCAGTCAGGCCGAACGGAGAAATGCTCTCGCTGCCGATCAGCAACGCGGCCGCGATCGCCGCCGCTAAAAGGCCCGCCAAGCTAAAGAATATAAGAGTTGCCCTTTTCAATTTACTGGCCCTGATTCGCCCTTTCCGTGAAACGCTTCCGCGAGTTTCTCTACTGCGTCGACCAATCGCGGGCCCGGACGCGAAAGTATGTCCGCATCTATCCGATACACCCGCCCATTACGCACCGCAGGCGAATTTCGAAACACCTCGTTCGGCTCCCTGTTGTCCTCGCTATCCGAAAGCACGATCACTTCCGGGTCCATCGCCGCGGCCGTTTCTTTGCTTAGCTTTGGATATCCGGTGGCGATGTCTTTGGTGACCGATTCGCCGCCTGCGTGCCGCACAAGCTGAGTGATGAACGACCCGCTGCCGACCGTGAACAGGGGCTCCGCTGAGATCTGCACGAATACCTTAGGCGGAGCGTCCGTCCTGATCGATGAGCCAACAACTTCGATTCGTCGGGTAAGAGCACCCGCCGCAACATCTGCCTCAATCTTCGTCCCCAGAATCTCACCTAGCTTACGGATCCGCTTTGGAACATCCTCCAGTCCCTGCACGTCGACCACATACACGCCGATCTTTTGACGGTCCAATACCTCCGCGAATGCTTCTAGCTGCGACGCGGTCGATACGAGCACCAACTGCGGCTGCAAGGCGACAATAGCCTCGACATTCGGCGTCTGCGTGTCACCGACCTTGCGGATCGAGACCGCCCCCGCCGGAAAATCGCAGTAGCTGGTTACTCCAACCAGCTTGTCGCCCGCACCGGCAGCAAAGACGAGTTCCGTAATGCTCGGCGCCAGAGAGACGATGCGGTTCACTTCGCCGGGGACGTTGACGGCCCGGCCGAGATCGTCTTTGACTTGAACAAAATTGGCTTCCGTGACAGCGCTTTTCGGTTGAGAGCAAGCCCCGACCGCCATTGCGGCCGCAAGAGCAAGTATCAGCGAAGCAAAGTACATTTTTCGATTGCCGTAGGCCATAACTCGGATTCCCGCACTTCGATCCTGACAACACAAACGCCCTGCTTTCGCGCACCGAATGATTCGGACGAGAAAAACAGGGCGTTCAATAGAAATGCCAAGTTTGCCTCTGATGTTTTGGCGCGAAACATCCAACGGGCGATTTTCAAGGTTGGCAACCAGACTTATCTTAGGTCAATGACCTTCGAATTACTGTGACGCGATCGTGCGGGATTCTCACCCGGCTTCCCCATTTACGCCGTCAATAACGGCACCTGAAACGGATCGAAGTGGTAAAGAACAAGTGGCAGATTATTGCTTTCGTGTTGATGAAAGTCAAATCACCGAACGACGACGGATTCGAGGGTCTGAAAGAATCCGGGGAATGAGACGTCCACGCATTCATGGTCGATGATGGTCGTCTCTCCCTCAGCCAAAAGTCCGGCGACCGCGAAAGCCATTGCAATTCGATGGTCATGGTATGAATCAACCGCCGCCCCTCGGAGTTTGGACCTGCCGACCCGCAAGCCATCCGGAAATTCTTTTACTTCAGCTCCCATGAGCTTCAGATTCGCAGCCACTGCCGCGATCCTGTCCGATTCCTTCACCCGCAATTCCGATGCGTCACGAAATTCAAGTCCGCCGTCGACTTGGGTCCCCAGCACCGCCAGGATCGGGATCTCGTCGATCAGATTTGCGACCATCGCCCCGCGGACGACGAATTTCGGGTCGCTTTTCTTAAGTTCTTCCGAGCCCGATACAACAAGATCACAAATCGGCTCATTAGCGGCCTCACGTCTGTTATTGACCTTGATTTCCGCTCCGCATTGCCGTAGAACGTCCAAAACCGCAGTACGTGAGGGATTAAGACCGACCCCGGGCATCGATATTTCAGAGCCTGCGAGGGCCGCAGTGGCAACGGCAAAAAACGCTGCTGCGGATATATCGGCAGGAACGGTCATATCCGCCGCTCGAAGCCTTGCCTGGCCGGCGATCGTGATGCTCCGCCCATCTGATCCGATCGATTCCGTGACCTCGACGCCAAAATGCCGGAGCATGCGTTCCGTGTGGTCTCGTGTCGCCGCGTTTTCGATCACGGTAGTTGTCCCTTCTGCGCTCAGGCCCGCAAACAATATAGCCGATTTGATCTGGGCCGAAGCGACCGGCGTGACGTAATTGATAGCAATTAACTTGCGGCCGCCGGTTATCACAAGTGGGGCGTGGCCATCGGTCGATGCGATCTCCGCTCCCATTTTCGTAAGCGGTTCAATTATACGCCGCATCGGACGCCTCGATAGCGATTCATCGCCGGTCAACGTACAGCCAACTCCGAGCCCGGACGCCATGCCGGCGAACAGTCGCATCGTAGTCCCGCTATTACCGCAATCTAGCGGCAGTTGGGGTGAACTAAACCCATCTGCGCCACGGCCTTTTATACGTACCGTTGGCCCGTTTATTTCGACAACCATTCCTACAGCACGTAGGACTTGAAGCGTTGATCTACAATCAGCGCTGGACGCAAAATTCGATATGGTCGTCACACCGTGAGCGAGCGCCGACAGCATTGCAGCCCTATGAGATATCGACTTGTCGCCCGGAAGTTTCACCACTCCCCGAAGTGCCCGGGCCGGTAAAATTTTCAAGTTGTTCATTTTTCGCTCTTTTGTCGGCTCATTGTCTTGACAGTAAGTCACTGAAACCTATACTTTAACAGTTAAAACCTGTGTCAAAAACGAAAGAACTAACATTGCCGAGTAAGATCGAATCGGTCGACGAAGCTGCGGTGAATGCCGAAGCTTTTGCCCGCGAGATCGGCTTATCTGACGAAGTCATTTCCGCGATCGATCTCGCCGTTCGCGAATCGGTGGCGAATGCGGTGAAGCACGGCAACAAACTCGACGCGACAAAAAATGTTGATGTGACACTTATACATTCCGGTAAGAGTTTCGACATAGCGGTCCGTGATTATGGCCCAGGCTTCGTTCCCACTGAAATACCCGACCCTACCGATCCGGCCAATCTTTTGAACGCGTCAGGACGAGGCATTCTATTCATGCGATCGTTCATGGACACCGTTGAATGGTCGGAACATCCGCAGGGCGGAATGGTCGTCAGCATGACCAAACGTCTTTGAAGCTTCGTCCTCTTGGACATTAACGTACTGTTGTTCTAGAATCCGTTTTCAACCTTTGTAACTATTTTTTTGAGGAGATAAAGATGTCTGACATTAACATTTCGGAACGCCAGGCTGGCGATGTAACGATCCTTGACCTTGAAGGAAAGGTGACTATCGGCGAGGGCAGCGTAGCCTTACGCAACGCGATTCGCAGACTTTTGGGCGAAGGAAAGAACAAGATCCTTATGAACCTTGCCGGCGTGGGCTACATAGATTCAAGCGGTATAGGTGAACTCGTTTCAAGCTTCACGGCTGTAAATAAAGAGGGCGGAACGCTGAAATTGCTCAAGTTGACGCAAAAAATACAAGACCTTTTAGCGATAACCAAGCTTTTGACCGTGTTCGACGTCTTTGACGACGAGGCCGAAGCATTAGCAAGTTTCGAATAGGCTGACGGCCTGACACTTCAGCAAAGGGATAAAGGATCGTAATAGGCCTTTATCCCTTTGCCGTTTGTTGATTCGTCTGGTTCGAGCATCTTTGCGTACCTTCTATTCATCTACTAAAGGTTGAGAAACTGTTTCGGGTATCATATTTTAATGAAAAAGCTTTTCCTGCCGCTCTGTATTTTGTTGTTGGTATCATTCGCGTCCGGTCAAAACGTACCGGTCGGCTTCGATGTGTCGAATTATGGCGTAAGGATCGAACCGGATAAGCGCGTCATGGTCGTTCTCGCTGCTATTGAAACGGCCCGCACCGTCAACTCGTCAGGTGAAAGCGTTCCTATAATCAATACCCCCCTTTCTGCCGCTGGCGCGGAGTTTCGCGAATTGTTAAGGAGCGACCTTGCGGCGACCAAAGATGAACTTCGCGAAAGGATCACGTCGTTCATTCTCCGGCATAAAAGAGCCCGTCCCAACGAGACCGACGCGCAGATCATCGCTCCCTTCATCTCGATGGCTTATGCCCTGACCCCGGCGCCCGAACTGGCTGATCCTGTCATCACTTCCGATCTGCCGGGCAATTTGCTTGACGTACTCGATTTTGCACCACTTGTTCGTGATTTCTATCGGTCGTCAAGTATTTCGGGGAATATTGATGATTATTTAAAGCGGTACCGAACTACCGCCGATGGTCGACTCCGAACGTCTACGAACGAGATGGTCAGCGATATTCTTTTTTACCTTAAGACGCGGCCTCAGATCTATGTCGATGAAAAGGTGACGACTGAAACCCAGCGTACCGGTTCAAAATCGACGATCAAAAGGGTCGAGACCCGAACGCGAGAACGCAAGTTTACGATCGTTCCTGAGATGCTCGCACCTGTCGGAACGATCACGTACGTCAACGTCAAAGATGAATACTTCGTGGTTCTGCCCCCTGATACTGACGTCAGTTTTTCAGAGGTCCGCCGCGGCTTCCTTCAGTTTGTGATCGATCCGCTTATTCTCAAGCATTCCAGGGACATCAACACCATCCGCGACGGCGTTAAGGCCTTGATCGACGAAAAAAGAAAGACGAATAGAAACGTCTCGCCGGATGTATATCTCACTATCTCACGCTCGCTCGTAGCTGCGGTCGACGCCAAGCAGCTTGAGGTCGAGCGAGTACAGATCGCCACTACGCAAGCTCGCCAGCGGATCGACCAGGTGAAAACGGAAAAGGAAAAATTGGCGGTCTCATCCGAACTGGAGAATGCAAAGCGCGGATTTGCCGATGAAACGGCCCTACGGCTTTCAGAAGATTATGAGAATGGTGCGTTGTTGGTCTTCTATTTCTCGGATCAATTGCGCGGGATTGAAGATTCCGGTTTCGATATCGCCGCTTCTATGGCCGAAATGATACTTTCTTTTGATGCGACGAAGGAAAACGATCGGCTACCGCAATACGCTGAGGCCAGGAAACGCGCAGAGGCCGCCCGATCGCAGCGTCGGACCACCTCGGTGCCAACGTTTGTTGAGAATCCGGTAACCAGCCGGCTACTTGAGATACAGGAAACTATCAAAGCCAAGAATTACGGCCAGGCTGATGCTCAGCTTAAGGAACTTCTTTCCGCTCATCCCGGGGAACCCCGGATTTTCTACAACATCGGCCGGGTCGCAAGCCTTTCGGCACAAAACCTAGCGGATGAAGACGAACAAAAGCTAAAATTGCTTGAAGCCAAGGTGGCATACGAAAATGTGATCCGGATTGCGGAAAAACAGTTGGCTGACACCACCGCGGGAATTCCGGTCACTCAGCCCATTGACCGTGCACTTGTTTCCATCTCTTATGTTTCGCTCGGAAAGATCTTCGAATTTTACGGAGAGATCGGCTATGCAATGAGCATTTATGATAAAGCTGTCCGCCTCGGCGATGTAACTGGTGGTTCATTCAATGAAGCGTTGGCCGCAAAGCAGCGGCTGGTTCGCTCTCAGCAATAGTTTCTGTTTCGGTATTGAAGGCGAGATGCGTTCTTTCGTGTATCGCCTTTTTGATTTGCCCCGTCGCCTCTGCTAGTTTCAAACCAATGTCTGAAAAGGTATTTAGAAGCGGCCTTGTCGCCCTGATCGGGCGTCCGAACGCCGGAAAATCAACGTTGCTGAACCGGCTGGTCGGCGAGAAGATCGCTGCTGTCTCGAACAAGCCTCAGACGACCAGACACAAGATCAAAGGCGTGGTAACCGACGATGACGGACAGATCGTATTTGTGGATACCCCCGGCGTGCATAAGCCCGGCTACCTGCTCAACCGGCGAATGATGTCCGCCGTCCATGATGCACTTTTGTCCGTCGATCTTGTCGTTCTCATGCGAGACGCCAGCGTTTCTACCGGCAACGGGGATAGGTTCGTGCTCGATCTCGTTCGTGATTCGGGCCAAAAGGCCATCCTCGTTCTCAACAAAATAGACAAGATCAAAGAAAAGGCTCAGCTACTTCCGCTTATCGAGTTCTATTCCAATGAATGTGACTTTGCCGAGATAATTCCGGTCTCAGCTTTAAAGGGCGACGCGATCGAATCCCTTCTTGCCTCCATCCGCTCCCACCTGCCCGAGGGCGAACCTATCTTCACGAGCGACGAACTGACCGACCAGCCGATGCGGAACATCGTGGCCGAAATGGTGCGCGAAAAGATCCTGATCTCAACCGGCGAAGAAATACCCTATGTAACTGCCGTCGTCACAGAAAAGTGGGACGAGAGCGACCCGGAAAAAACCCGCATATACTGCGCTATCTATGTCGAGCGGCCGTCCCAGAAGGGCATAATAATCGGAAAGGAAGGCGCGAAACTCAAGATGATCGGCACCGAGGCACGGCGCGACATTGAGGCCCTCGTAGGGAAACACGTCCACTTGCAGCTTTTTGTAAAGGTCGTAGCTGACTGGCGGAATAAAGAACGCGATCTGGATGACTTGGGGATCAGAGAATGAGCGTCGCTGAAGTCGAAAAAAAAGAATGGCATGCTCTGGCGATCACCGCGGCTCCCGAAGCGGCCGAAGCACTGGAGTTCGCCTTCAACGAGCTCGATTCGCTCGGGACCGAGATAGATCACCTTCGCCGAACGGCAAACGATGACATTATTGTTGTCGGCTACTTCAATGAAAGGATCGACGATTCTCGAATCGACCCAGTCGTCGCGGAGGCCCTCGCGATCTATCAATTATCGCCGTCAGCCGTGCGGACGAAAGAGTGGCGGATCATCGCCGAAACTGACTGGCTACTCGAATGGAAGCAGCACTGGAAACCTACAGTTGTCGGCAATTTCATTGTCTCGCCGCCTTGGGAAACGCTGAATGAAACGACTAAGCACGTCATCCTGATCGAGCCGAACATGGCATTCGGCACAGGTACGCATGAGACGACGCAGTTGTGCCTCGCCGCGATCGAGAAACACTTGAAGCTGGGCTTCAGCGTCCTCGATGTCGGTACGGGCACGGGGATCCTCTCAATTGGAGCTGCACTGCAGCTCAGGTCACACCGCACTTCCGCCGTCACAACCAGCATTCTCGCCTGCGACACCGACCTCGGTTCGATCGAGATAGCCCGGGAAAACGCTGTTTTAAATAATGTCGGAAATGATATCGAGTTTTTCGTCGGTTCGATCGACGAGAAGACTACCGCCGCCGATCTCGTGCTCGCGAATCTTACTATCGACGTGATCCACACGCTGCTCGACGAACTTCTCGTCAAGACAAAACGAACGTTGATAATGTCGGGAATTCTTGCCGAACAAGAGAACGAGATCGTAACGGCACTCGCATCCCGAGGCATCGATGATGCTGAGATCGCCAGATCTGGCGAATGGATATCAGTAACTGTGCAGAGGCCCGCGGTCGCTGATTGATCAATTATTGTCCTTCGGCGGGACGGCAGCCGGAATGTCACCATCGTCAGTGACCGTAAAAAGAGGCGTCCGGGGTGCAGGCCGTATTCTGGGTATCGACCGAAGCGACGGTGGAATTCTTGGTTCCGCGATACCCGACGGTGCCAATTGTTCTGTCCGTTTCAGGATCGCTCCCCCACGTCCGGCTATCCAAACGTTTCGCCCGCCGCGATAAACTATAGCCTGCATCACCTTTCCGGTTAAGTTCCCCTGGATCTTCCAGTCCGTTCCGCCGTTTTCGGTTACTAAAACAACGCCACGTTCCCCGACTGCGATGGCCGAATTTCGGCCCGCCGCGGATACGGCAAAGAGGTTGGAAGTGATCGGTGATTCCATATCTTGCCACGAGAGCCCGCCATCTTCCGTCTTCAGAACGATCCCGCCCGCTCCGACAGCAAATCCGTGGCTTTCGCTGTTAAAACTGACGGAATACAGGTTGTCTTTCACGTTCGTCCGAATTAGTGACCAGACATTCCCGCCGTCTTTTGTGACGAGTATCGTCCCATTATCGCCCACGGCCACGCCGGTCATATCATCGATGAACTCAATATCTTCAAGCCAAGCTGACGAACCTGAAACGATCTTCTCCCAATATGCCCCTGCCGTTGTGGTCTTTAGGATCAGGCCGCCCGCCCCGACGGCAAAGCCGATGCGATCCGTCAGAAAATGAACACCCAACAGTTCGTCGGTAGTACCAGAGATGCCCGGGCCCCAGCTGGCTCCGCCGTTGATCGTTCGGAGAATCGTGCCGTTCGCACCGACTATCCAGCCTTTCTGACCATCGAAAAAGTGGATCGCGTTGAGGTTCGACCGTGTGTTAGATATCACGGGAAGCCACATTCTGCCTTCGTCGTTCGTGATCCAGATCCGGCCGTTAGAACCGGCAGCAACGCCTAGCGAGTCGTTGAGAAACGCCAGATCATTTATGTCTTCACGTCCGCCTTCGGACAATCGCTGCCAACTGTAACCGCTGTCATCGGTTCGCAGTATCAATCCATTCTCGCCGACCGCCCAACCTGTAAAACCGTCCGCAAAATGAATAGATGCAAGCCGCGGATTCGTCCTTACATTGAACGGAAGCCACATCTTGCCGCCATCTGCCGTGAGCCAAACTAGCCCGTTCGAATCTGTAACCGACCCAAATTCGGCGCCGGAGAACGCTATCGAAAGCATGTCTGAGCGATTTATGATCGGTATTCGCTGCCAGGAGATCCCGCCGTCATCCGTTCGCGCAAGACATCCACTATTTCCGATCGCTACGGCCGCTTCGTTTGATATGACCGCGACACCATTCATTGCCGACGAACCGCATGGCGACGACCGCGTCCACTCGGCACCGCCGTCCCGTGTAGAAACTATCGTCCCGTTCGAACCGACCGCGACCGCGAATTTGTCACTGTATGCCGCTACGTGAACAAGATGATCGGTCGTCTCGGACTTTTGCTCTGTCCACGTCACCCCGCCGTCAGCGGTATTCAGGATCCGGCCATAAGTACCAACGGCCCAACCGGTGGTCATTGCATCGCCGGCAAGGACGACGCCTGACAGATGATCGCGCCCATCGTGTGTTGCGGCTTTCCAATCGTCGCCGCCGTTGGTCGAGTAGAGAATGGTACCGCGGGCCCCCACGATCACCGCGTTACGCTCATCCTTCACGAATGCTCCGGCGAAATTAACGTCCAGCGGCGAACGGCGTATTTCCCAAACGAATCCGCCGTTCTTTGTTCGGAGAATTGTGTTATCGGTCCCGACAGCGATGCCGGAGCGTTTATCTCGGGCAAAATGGATCGAACTTAACGGATTTCCCTGCGGAAGCGGATTTTGCCAAACCCATCCCTGTCCCGTCCGCTGAGCGGCTGCGGAAAGGGCAAACAACGAAAACAACGCGAGGCATCCCACGGCGCATACAAACGAAGCCGTCCGGGCGCAAGTTGATCCTGCGATGCTGTTGTTTTTCCTCATCAAATTAAATCAATTGCCGGCAATCACAATTCTATGACGCCTATTCCGGCCGCTAGATCATCAAGCATTTCCGCGTCGACCCGCCCCTCGCCTGCTATCGTTCGGGCTCCTTTATCGGCTACTTCCTGCACAATATGGCCCGAGTGGCCCTTGACCCATTCCCACTTGATGTCATGACGTGAAGCAGCCTTATCCAGCCGTTTCCACCACTCGTGGTTCGTTTTTCGCTTCCACGTCCCGCCCATTGTCTCTACAACATACCGCGAATCCGACAATATTTTCACTTTGCACGGCTCCTTCAGATTCTCGAGCCCCAACGCCGCAGCCGCGATCTCCGATTGCTGGTTCGTCGCACTTCCGAGATATTCACCGACCGCCTTCCAATAACCATTAAAGCCAAGCACCGCCACCGCCGCCGCACGCGGATTCCCCTTGCCATTCCCCAGGCTCGAACCATCGCAGACTATTGTGACTTGTTTCATTCGGTTTTCGCAGATCGATACTTTGTGACTACCATTCGAAAAATATGGCCGACAACAATGCTGGTGAAAGCGACGAGAACCGCATTAGCGAAAAATCCGCCCGCATCGGTCCAATAAAAAGGAAAACCCCAGTCAAATGGTGAACCCGACCCCGAGAACGAAATGCCAGTTTTCTCGTGTTCTATCTTTGCAAGGTTAAAACAGATAATACTAACGATAAACCACCCGACCAGGGTGACCGACACCCCTGCAAGAAATGAGTTGGCGTAGAGATCCTTCATCGTGCGCTTAAGCTCAACTCATGGTCCATATACCCATCAAACGTATCATCGTGCGAAATGACAAACAGCTGATCGAAGTGCCGGATCTGGCCGATCTGCATTGCCAGGTTCTCGCGGCGTTCGGCGTCCATATTGATCGTCGGCTCGTCAAAGAATGCAATGCGTATGTCAGAAAGCTGTTTTAGCAAGGCAAGCCTCACTGACAACGCCGCAGCCATCTGTTCGCCGCCCGAGAGGCTCTGGAATGGCCGCTCGTACCCGCCTTCTTCAAGGACGATGCTGTAGTCATCCGCCCACCGGAGAGTTCGCTCGGCATTACCGGTAATCTCACGATAAAGCTGTGCGGCCTCAAGCGAAACATGATAGACGTAATTTCGCGCGACCAACGGTGCGGCATCCTTCAGAGTATCACGAATAAATACAGTAGTTTCGGCGACCTGTTCGAGACGTTCTTTCTCACTCAGTTCAGCGGCCATCGAATCCCGAATAGCCGAAAGCCGTTCTATCTCCGTTTGAAATCCATCCCGCTGTCGGGTCGCTGACTCAATTCGTATCGCGTTCTCGGCTCCCTTAGTCTGCAGAACCGCCAAGGTCGCTCGGGCCGAATTATGCTTCTCGCTGTCGTAGACCTCCGCCGCGGCCTTATATCTTGCCTCCGCGTCCGTCGCAGTTCTTTCTGCAGCGACTGACGCGTCCCGAGATCGTTCAAATGCCTCGGTTCGCTCGGCAAGGGCTTTTGCCATCGGTTCGAGCGAAAGAAACTCGCTGTATCCCGCCTCGGTCTCGTTGCGTGAGCCGATCGCCAGATCCCATTGAGCATCAAGATCCACGTACTTTTCCAGTCCCTCAAGCACGATCTGTCGGTCACTTTCCAGTCGTTCCAGATTGCTTTCGATCTTAGTTATCGCGTCGCGAAGTTCAGCATCACGGCCCGATCTCTCTTCAAGGACCTTAAGTCGGGCCTTCGCGTTGTCGAACCCGTCGAGCTCAATTCGTGCGGCCTCGATCTGAACTTCGATCTTTGCTCCGGCTTCAAGATCTTCATTCAACGCATCTCGCTCAACTCGAAGCCGACGGCCTTCATCCTCGACCTCTTTCGCGCGTTCCCGAAGTGAATCGAGCCGTGCCGCGTATGTTTGTGCTTCGCGAGCTTTCGAAAGCTCACTTGCAATGCCAATGCGTTCGGTTGAAAGGATATCGATCTTGGAACGAAGTTCGTGGAACTGGCTGGAAACGAAGCCCGCCAGCGTTTCGCCCTCTGCCAGATTTAGACACTTCTGGGACAATATCGGACAAAGTCCGTTTTTGATCTCGCGCTGAAAAGCTTCGTCCCTTTCAAGATGGGCATTGAGTGCAGCAAGTTCGCCGAGTATCTGGGCATCGCGTGCTTCTATCGTTTCGATCGCTGATCTACCCGCGGCCTTTTCTTCTGCCTCCCGCAATGCGTTCTTTGACCGAAGAAATTCTTCTCTCCGCCGTGCCAGATCTTTGTCCAACCGTTCAGCCTGGGTCCTGGCGGCCTTTGCTTTTGAAAGTTCGTCCCGGAGCCGTTGCATTTCTGCCTCGGCCGCCTCCTGTTTCGCGGAAAGGGGCCGCAATCTTTCTATTTCCTTGTGGGCTGCCTGAGCCTCGGCCAAGGCAGTTCGGGTGTGTTTTTCTTCGGCCTTCACTGCGGCCTCGGCGGTCTCGATCTTAGTATGCTCCGCTCGAAGTTTCTCACGTTCGACCCGCTCGCGTTCCAGTTCCTTTATCCGGCCAAGTGCAGCTCTATGCCGTTCGGCGATAGGACGGACATTTTCGAGACGTTCCACGGCGTCCTTCGACCGGGTCAATTCTTTCTCGGTTTGTTCCAACAACGCTGTCGCCTGATCACGTACGGAACGCGCAGCGTCAAGCTCCTTTGCCGCTGCATTGTAGGCAAGTTCGCGTTGGTCCATCTGGCCGACCAAAGTCGAGATTTCCGTTGTCTGGGCCGCCGTCGTATCTGCCTCGCCCGTAAGGTTTGCGAGTTCGGACTCAGCCGACTTTAGCGATCCGGCGGTCTCATCATATCGTGTCAATTCGCCTTCATTTCGGGCGATCTTTTCTCGAACAGCGGATATACTGTTTTCGACAAATCGCTGTGTTTTCAACAGTTCATCGGCACCGCGTCGATATTCTTCGACCTTGAGCAACGTATCGAATGTCCGCTTCTTTTCCGCCGCCGTGGCGAGAAATATCGCGGTCAGGGTTCCCTGTGGAACGCCGATGGCGTGCTTGAAAAGCGATTCCAGATCGGTTCCGGCATCGACGCCCAGGTGCTGCCAAAGGAACCGCATCACCTCTTCCTTCTTGTCCGCTATACGGAGCTGCAGCCGAGGGTCGAAAACATAATATCCTGTTCCGGTGTCCCGATAGACGGTATATTCGCGTTCATCCAGACTGCTCTCGAAAGTCACACGTGCTGAGCCTTTTTTGGCGCCGCGTCGAACAAAATCATCTTTTTTATAATCCAGAACGTCGAACAGCGTCCACGCGATCGCCTCTATCAATGTGGTCTTTCCGGCTCCGTTCTCACCCGATATCGCTGTCGAGCCCATCGAAAAGATATAGGAGCTTTCGACATGGGACTTGATATTCTCGAGTTCGATCTTCGTAATGTGCATAACGCGGCAATCGGGCTGACAGACGGCGTTTGCCGTTCGACTTAAGCCAAATTTCTTCTTTCAACTTAGATTTTAAGTCATTAGATGCTAAAGAAAAAGATTGAGGTTCAATTCATTCCCAGGGAACGTGTGACATGTTTTGCCCGAATGCCGTAAGATAGCGAAATGAAATTGGCTGTCGGTGAAAGTGTCGTTCTGGTCCTCCACACGCCGCGCGAAAAGCTTCTCGGGATCCTCGATGAGATCTCGGACGCAGGTGTCTTTGTTCGCTCGGTGGACCTTGGTTATTTTGATGATTGGTGCCGCTCGATAGCTAATGGAGAACAGTATCTTCCGATGACCGACCACTTTATCCCGATGTGGCGCGTCGAACGTATCAGCCGAGACAGCGGGACGCCCGAAACTCCTTCGATGGCAGAACAATTCGAACAGCGGACAGGAAGGTTGATGGGTGAGTTTTGAGCGAAGTTACTGTTTGCGAAGCGAGATGCTGCCGCTTGTCGTGGTCAGGTTTAGGTTGCAGCTTTCACCGGTACCGAGAGTTGCCGCGAGATTTTTAGCCCGCGTATCCTCATTCCGATAGATAAATTTCAGCGGCATTCCTGTTTCAAAAGAACCAAATCCATACGAAGCTACGATCTTGCACGAAGATGCTTCCGGGATCGTAAGTCCGATCGACCCGTTCGACGTCTTGAAATTGTAGATACCGCCCGCAAGAAACCCGCCGTCAAATACCACCGAACCCGTTATGGTATTTGCCTCTATCTGGCGATGAGAGACCTTTTGCAGCGATATCGCGCCGCTGTTCGTCTTTGACCGAAACAGGTCCCCGATCTGGCCCGGAGCCACATCGTACGCGAAGATGTTTCCTGTCGTGCTATCAAGCATGATCGCCCCGCCCGAATTCTCTACCACAAGGTCACCCTGCAATGCTGAAGCCGCGATCCCGCCGGGTATATTACGGAGCGCAATGTTTCCCTCAACTATCTTGATCGAAACCTTCTTTATCGTATCGATCTCAACATCGGCCGAACGGCCCTGAACGTTGAGCGTCGTACCTCGCGGCACATCGATCTCCATCGAACTACCCGAGATACACTCCGAAGCGGGACCTGCCATTTCTTCGGTGCCCGCCGAAGTCAGCCACACCCAGCTTGCTTTGCCCGACTGTTGATTTTTTTCCAGAATCCGAGCGGTCACCTTTCGGCCCGATCGAACAAAGACCCTTATCTCTTCTCGGTCCCATCCATTTACTTT
>JBBQTV010000027.1:0-25882 GCA_038212935.1 Pyrinomonadales bacterium
ATTTCTGGTCGCGACCTTGATATTCGGCGGTCTATTTTTATCCGGCCGGGTCAATAAGAATGACGATATACATATAACCGAATAGGCATTTGCGCGACAACGTCGGTCGTGGGACCCCATTGTTTTGCCGCTTGCAGAGACGTCCGCGTCGGTTTTTAAGGAAGAGCGTTTTGGTAATGGCCATTACGCTCTTTCTTCGTTTTAGACCAGATCGCCGAACCGTCCACCTAATGTTGACAAAAATGTAAGGTATTATAAACTTATAGTATTCGAGGTCGTTTTTGCTTCGAATTTATAAGAGAAATGCCAAAGATCGCTGATATACAAGAAACACCGAACCCGAACGCGGTGAAGTTTATTTTAAAGGAACCCGTCTCACACGGCACGTCTCACTCGTTCAAGGACGCCGACGCAGCCGAGGCCGATCTGCTTGCCCGCTCTATCTTCGATGTCGGCGAGGTCGTCTCCGTCTTCTATATGGACAAGATGATCACGGTCGAAAAGACAGACGATTCTGAATGGGACGAGATCCTTCCGGTGCTTGCGGTACCGATCCGCGCGGCTGAAAGCGTGGCGTCGACGAATGGCAACGGAAATGCCGCGAAGTCGGTCGGCGGTGCTATCGCTGCGGCCGTGTCCGATGACCCCAAGATCGCGGAAATAAACGCACTTCTCGATGACCGCATCCGCCCCTACCTTGCGAGCGACGGAGGCTGGCTGGAGATCGTTGAGCTTTCTGAATCCACATTGAAGATCAGGTACGAAGGCGCCTGCGGCAGCTGCCCGAGCTCGCTTACCGGAACCCTAATGGCGATCGAGAACATGATCAAGGAAGAGATCGATCCTAACATCGAAGTCATCGCCGTTTGATCTTCTTTTGCCGCAACACAAGTATTTCTTGACATAAAACCCTCGAATTCGCCATAATCCTAATGGTGGCGATTTTGTGTAAATTGTCATTTTCTCTGCTAATCCGCCATTCTACCGAAAACCGCCAGCCGTCTGGACTCCCTAGATCATCGTTTTGTTTTATCAATTGGAGGAAAAACCCTAGTGACAAGTGAAGAACTCGAACTAAGTTTGAGGGCCGAATTCGAGAATTACCTGAGCAACAAGTTAGGAACACTGCAGCAGGACGTTGCCGAGTTTCAGAAAAATTTCGAAGCGGAATTCTCTAAACATAAGTCGCAAATGGACGAGGCTGTCAAGGCTCTTTCATCGCGCCTTGAAGCCGCACCGGAACTAGACCGAGGGTTTACCGAATCAGTTGTCGAACATCTTCGATTGGCGCGCGACGAGGGAGCCGAGCTTACAGCCCACGCCTTTGGCGAGGCCGAAAAGTTGAAGGAACAAGCGGCACCATCAGAAGCACGTTACGACATTCTTCGTGATGCGATCGTCGACATCAGCTCACAACTCACTCAGGCTGCGATCCTGCGTTCGCTTGTCGATCATGCCGGAAAATTTGCTCCGCGCGGAGCCTTCTTTATAGTCAAGAACGAACAGTTCGTGGGCTGGCGTAGTTTCGGTAATGGAATTCAGGTTTCCGACGAGGAGATCCAGGCGATACGCTTTCCGACTTCGTCAGAAACCCTTCCGGCGCGCTCCGTTTCTACACTGACCACAGCAGAAGGCGTTTATGGCGCGAACGCGGACGACGAACTTTTTCTGGAGCCACTCGGCTTTGGGCGTCCAGACCGAATGTATGCGATCCCGCTGACGGCACGCGGACGCGGCGTTGCTGTTTTGTACGCTGATTATGGGATCGAAGGAATCGCTCTGAATGTAGAAGCGCTTGAAACGCTGGTCAACGTTGCCGGGTTGACGGTCGAACTTCGGGCAACTGCACAGGCGGCCAGCTTGCAGGCAGCCGCGGCAGTAGCGGCTGAAAATCCCGCACCAAGTCCCGTTCCCGCCGAGGAAGCCGACGATTTAGACGAAGCCGACACAGGCTACAATGAAAATTCCGCCGAAACAGGGGATTCGCACACCGAAGGTTTTCAACAGGAATCATTCGAACAACCGAACTATCAGCCGACGCAGATCGACACCTATCAGCCGCAAGAACCGGAGATGGCGGATCCGCAAGTGATCGACGATGTCGAAAGCGAGTCCTTTGCGCAGTATGATGACGTTCCTACTATCGGTGACCAGTCACCTTTCTCCAGTCGTGCGATCGAATTTGAAACCGCCGGGAGCCATGAGCCCGAGACCAGCGAATATGTGGGTGCCGTCGTTTACGACGAACCGCAGGCTGATCTTACCTCAGAATCGCCAGCCGAACTTGAAACCTATCAGCCCGAGGTGATCGAATTTGTCGAGCCAGAGCAGCCGCCGCAACACATTGAGGTTGAGCGCGGCTTTGCCAATGAACCGGAAAATCCGCCACAAGCCGATCAATACGAAACACCGGCGTTGGCCGAATATGAGCAGGAAACGTTTCAGCCTGCGACAGCAACCGAAGAGGTGAACGAGTCGCCATCAGACTTCGCATTCTCGACTCCGGAACCGGTCGAAACAGTTCAACCGCCTGTGTCATTTAGCGAGCCTGTACCTGCAGCTGCCGAACCTGCCGAAGTTTCAGTCGGTGGTAATGGGCACGCTGTCGAAACATCTAAGCCCGCTGTCGAAGGCGCTTCTCAGTTCCGCGGACGATTTAGCGAACGGATGATCGACCTTCCGATCGACGTACCGGAAGAGGAACGAAAACTTCACAACAATGCACGTCGGTTCGCACGCTTGCTTGTTTCTGAGATCAAACTCTATAACGAACAAAAAGTCGTCGAGGGCCGCGAGGCCGGTGACCTATATGATAGGCTCCGCGAAGCGATCGACCGATCGCGTGAGATGTACGACAAACGGGTGGAATCAAACGTTGCCGCGCAGTTCGATTATTTCCACTACGAACTGCTGAACAGCCTTGCTGATGGTGAGCCGACAAAACTCGGTTCGAGCTATCCGGGGGCAGTGGTCTAGTTTGAGCGATTGTAAATTCAGAAAGGAGGTGGTTTTCCCGCCTCCTTTTTTATTTCGCGGCCGCCGCGTAGCAATTGCAAAAATGCAAGAGTCTCGGCGAAAATAGGAGCGATATGCCGAAAAAATTCGACTGTATAACTTGTTCCGCACCGCTGGAGTTTGAAGGAAAGACGATGCAGAAATGTCAGTTCTGCGGGACGACGGTGATCGTTCCGGCCGAGCTTTTCTATTCCCCGGGTGTTAGTTCTCCTTTTGCTGATCAGCGCGGCCTTCATGGAAAAGCCCAAAAGGTCGCACAGATACAAGAGTTAATTCGTAGCGGAAAGAAGATCGAAGCTATCAAGGTCTTTCGAGAGACATTCGGCACCGGCCTGGCCGAAGCAAAAAATGCGGTGGAGGCAATGGAACGGGGCGAGAGTTTCGACGTTTCAAAGGCACAGGGTTTCGCGGCCACAGGATCCTCGTCGATCGATCCTAAATTTGTCCGCAAGGTCGGAATAGCCGGCGGCGGCGTCATATTGGCGGCGGTGGTCGCGATGTTTGTGCTTATCACCGGAATCACGGCATTCGTCTGGTTTGCCGTATCTTCAGTTGAAGAATCAGAGGTCACGCCACTTCAGCCGATGCCGGTCGGAGCATCCTCAGATCCGAGCAGTGTAGTGGAGCTTTTGCGCCTTGGCGGTGAGGGTACCGGTGCCGGTAAGTTCCAGGATAATCGAACCGTAGCGGTCGATGGTTCCGGCCGGATCTATAGCGGTGACTATTCCGGCGGCCGAATTCAGGTCTTCGATGGCGAAGGTAAGTTTGTGAACCAATGGACGATCAAGGAAGGGAACAATCTTTATGACCTTGCCGCGTCACGCGATGGAACGGTCTACACGGTGACGAATCGCGGCATTCATTCCTACAATGGCGAATCGGGCGAATTGCTGAAAAGCTTCAGCGGTCTTCGTTTTCGTGGACTGGCGGTGGCGTTGGACGGTAAGGTCTATGCAGTTGGCCGCGACGGTATCACCGTCTTCGACAAAGATCTTCGTACCACTAACGAATTCAAGAACGCAGCTTCGGATGCCAGCACGAGTTTTGGTTTTGAAAAGATCGCAGTTGACGGAACAGGTACGTTGTTTCTGATAGATCGCAGAACGCCCGACATTATCAAATTCTCGCCCCAGGGCAAATTTTTGAACCGGGTTCCGACCGAAGTGCGTTCGCCGAATTCGATCGCGATCGATCCGACCGGGCGTGTCTATCTTGCGGATACTAGTAGCATTCACGCGTTTTCGGCTGAGGGGAAAGAGATCGCCATCTTCAAGGCGCAGCAGGCATTTGGTGTGGCGTTTAATACTGAGGGCGAGATGTTTGTTACATCCCGCCCGTATGTCATCAAGCAGCGTTTCTCATTCGAATGATCATTTTCGGGTGATGGAACGCAAAGCTTTGATGACCGCCGCCGGTTCAGCCCGCTTTTTATAGTCCGCGTCGACGTGGGCAAACGCGATCTTACCATCCTTTCCGACCACATAGGTCGCCGAGATCGGGAGTTCCGGTTTAGGCATGTTGTTTTGCTTCACAAGATCAATACCGAAGCCTTTATATTGCTCGTTTGTCTCGGCGGGCAGCTCGAATACGAGGCCGAATTTACGAGCCGTGGAAAGCTTCGGGTCACTTAGGACCGTATAGGCAAGCTCATTCTTTTGAACCACAGAGAGGGAGGTATCCGGCTCCTCGACCGAGATGGCGACAAGTTTGCCGCCCGCATTTTCAATGTTGGGAAGCGACTTTTGTAGACTACGAAGGTATAAGTTGCAGTAGGGACACCATGCTCCTCGATAAAACACCAATACGACGGGGCCCGACTTCAGCAGATCGATGCTGCTGACCCTTTTGCCGGTGGCGTCGGTCAGTGAGAATGTAGGGATCTCATCACCCTCGGACAATGCGGAAGCCGCAGCTGCTTCGGCGCTGACAATCGCCGGAGTTGTGTTTTGAGCAATGCAAGTCGCTGCGGACATGAGGCAAAGCGTTAGAAATGCTATTAAATAGATCATATATCTCCTGATAAAAAGTTGTTTCGTGCATAACTTATATTCCCCGGATCGCTAGTTTATTCCATGATTCGCTGATACATCGCGATGCCGCCGTATACGAATTCGTTGCAAGATACCACGAAGTTGCACGAAATCGTCAATCGACAAAAAAACGATATATCGAAAGGCCGATTAAATCGTGTTGAATATGTTCGATCGATGGATCGATTGTCCTTCGGTATAATTTTTGCAACGTTTACCGTATAGCAATTGAGGTTCGGCCGCCCGACATCCATCCCACGACGACGCCCGAGTCATTTTCGATTTTCCGGCTAGAAGGAGACTAATATGCTTCCCCAAGCACTTACAAGATTTTTCACGACTTTCGCTATTGTTCTAGCGGTGTCGTTTTCCGTTTCAGCTTATCAATTTGCGGACGATACCATTCCTGATGTAACGGACAGGGTCGCTCGCATCAGCGACATAAGCGGCGACGTTCAGATCAAGCGTGCTGAGACCGATACTTGGGAACGTGCTGCATTGAACCTGCCGATCGTCGAGGGAGATGAGATCGTTTCGGCAGCAGATTCACGATTCGAACTTCAGTTTGGCAGTCACAAGCATGTCCGGGTCAGCGAGAATGCTTATATCCGCATCGTTGTGTTGAAGGACGAGGGGATCGCTATGAGCCTTTCGCAAGGAGCGATCAGCGCCAGACTTCTGGAATTTGACCCCGAAACACAATTTTTCGAGGTCGATGCGCCGCGATCTACGATCGCGTTTCAGAATACCGGACGATATCGAATCGATTCCGGCAATGATGAGGTCCGTCTTTCGGTGGCCGAAGAGGGCGAGGCGCGGGTCTATTCGCAAAACTCCGGCTTTACGCTCCGCAGCGGGCGAAGTGCTCGGGTATTTACCGAGGGAAGGTTGGCAGGCGAATGGGAGATCGAGGCGATCGCAGGAAATTACGACGATCTCGACCAATGGGCATTCGAACGGGAAGAGATCGTCGCCAAACGACTGGCTTCGGCCCATTATGATTCGTATTATGACCGCGACATTTATGGAGCGGATGAGCTGAATGACAATGGGGATTGGGTTCACACTGTGGACTACGGGTACGTGTGGCGACCGTCGCGTTCGGCCATTTCAAGTTATTCGGATTGGTCGCCATACCGGTATGGCCAGTGGCGTTGGATACCGTCGTATGGCTGGACGTGGGTTAACGATGAGCCATGGGGCTGGGCGACCTATCATTACGGTAGGTGGTTCTGGCACAACGGTTATTGGCACTGGTCACCATACGGTTACTATCGCTCGGGACGCAGTTGGTGGCGGCCGGCGTTGGTGTATCTGACGATCTGGAATTCAAACGTCTGCTGGTATCCACTGCCGTACTATTACGGTTACTACGACTACAACCGGCATCACAGACGCCGCGGCAAAGGGTGGCGACAGAATAACGGCCCGGGCAGCCCGGGAACGGGTTCACCGGCTCCTTCGCCAACGCCAAGCGGACCAGACATCACAAACGAACAGCGAAGAGCTAGGAACGCCACACCTCCGCTTCAGTCTGTTCCGCCAACCGGTGTGATATCGGTGCCCGCCGGTGATTTTGGAAATCGGCGAGATACCATCGACCGAACTACCATAGCAACATCTAAACAGGTCTTGTCAAAAGATCCGGTAAAGGTCGATTCGCCGCCGATCTTGCCGACATATTCGGACGTTGAGCGCAAAATGAGTCCCGATATTAAGCCGACTCGAACAATTTTGCTTTCGACAACCGCAAAGGCGAGTACAGGAGCGACAACGCGAGTGACGGAGGAGCCGCTGGATACACAGCTCCGGAATACGCGTATGCTCGGTAATCGTCCGCCAATGGAAACAACTCCGAAGATCGCAGATCCGGTCAGGACACCGGGAATAATTCCCGCACCGCGACGAACCGGGGCCGTTGAACGAAAAGTGGTTTCGCCATCGGAAACCAGGGAAATCGATTCCCCGCGACCGCCTATGCGAACGCCTCAGCGTCAGGTGATCACTCCGTCGGAGCAGAAATCGACACCAGCGGCTCCGAGGCAGACAACGCCGATCCGGACTGCACCGCCACGTGAGTCGCCTCCGGTCCGAGAGGTAGCTCCGCCACAAAGGACAAGGACAGAACGGCCGCCGGTCCAGCGAAGCGAACCCGTCCGGCCAACGCAGCCGCCGCCCTCGCGTCCGGCTCCGCAACCGCGTGAATCCTCTCCGCCTCAGCGGAGCAAGCCGCAGCCCAGTCCACCTACAAAGGCGCCTAGCAAACCGGCTCCGCCGCCGGCTGACAGCAAGAGTAAGGACGGGAGTTAGCCAAAGGAAAAGGGCAGCCGGCGAGCTGCCCTTTCCTGTCGCGCTGGTTGTAGATATCTATCCGCCTATTTCGGCCTGCAGAAATATCTTGTTGTCGATGGCGGCGGGATCGCCGACAACGAAGAATCGAATGTTATTCATATACTTCTTGGCGACACGCTGAATATCGGCCGGAGTAACGCCCTCGATATTTTTGATGAAATCCTGCGAACGCCGCCAATCTCCGCCGATCAGTTCATAACGGGCGAGTTCGGCAACCTGGGCCGCATTTGTCTCAAGCTGCAGATAATGGGTCGTTAAAAAATATCCGGCAAGACCTTGATTATCATCTGCACTGCCCACCTGTTCCTGCAGTTTATCGATCTCCGCAAGCATCAGCTCGATCGAACGATTTGCGTCGTTGGCGGTGACATAGATGTTGGCGGTGTTGGCAATGTTGTTGTCCATCTCGGCGTTTGGTGCGTATGAAAGATTATTGCGAACCCGCACTTCCTGATACACGCGGCTCTGAAGGATGGTCATCGCAACCCGCATCGCATAGTAGTCCGGATCGGCTAGCGAAGGTGCCGCAAAAACGCCTTTGATATAGTTGGTCGGCAGCGTCCTTGATGTCACTTCCACGGTCGGTTTGGCGAACTGCAATGGCTTTACACGCTCGTCCTTGTAGCTGCCTCGCGGAACTTTACCGAACGACGCCATCACCTGTTTTTCCAGCACTTTCGGATCGACATCGCCGACCACTACAAGAAGTAATCGCGATGTCTGGAGTATAGACCGATGGTGTGCCTTGAGGTCTGCCAGCTTGATGGCGGAGATCGTTTCAATTGTACCGTACGCATCGACCGCATACGGATGGCCCGAGTAAAGTACGCGTGTTTCGAGGTCTGACAAGGCGTCGTCAGGCCGCGTCGTGCGATTGCGTAGCCCGGTAAGCGTTCGCTCGCGAACGAGGTCAAACGAAGCCTGTTCAAACGAAGGATTCACCACTACATCGCTGAATATTTCCCACGTACGGTCAAAATTCTGCCTCGTTGTCGAAAGTGCGATCGAACTAAAATCGTAACCCGAACCTGCACCGATCGAGCTGCCCATTCGAGCGAGCTCGCGGCGCATGACGTCGCGCGGGAATTTGGAACTCGCTTCGGTCGCGGTATTTAGGGTCAGACTCTCGATACCTGCCTTGGCGGAGGTTTGATTTTTTACGCCGCCGCGGACAAAGAGTCCGGCCGAAACGGTTGGGGATGAAGGCCGCCGTTTAACGATGACCTGCAAACCATTGACCTCGAACTCGGTGGTATCGGCAGTCGCCGGTGTCTGTGCCGCACCAACGACGAATGTTGAAATTATGAGTGCAAAAACAAGTAAAAATTTCATAGGATCGGACCTTAGCTTAAGAACAGGATCATTTGCCGAGCAGATCGGCTTCGGTCAAACCGGCGGCGGCCTGGTCCTTTGCGGAGACCAACGCCGCGGCGACATGCGGTTTGCCGAGAATATAAGTGGTCAAATATTTTCCGATATCCTCTCGCGAGACCGCCCTGAGATTACGGTGATATCCGCGAAAATAGTCTATGCCTGTCGATGACCACCAGAATCCAAGCGTGTGAGTGTATTCGCTAAGTTTCTCACGCCGCAAGAGGTCTTCGGCCTCGAGCAGGTTCTTCGCTGTCTCAAGCTCTTCGTTAGAAAAGTAATTGGGTGAATTGAATTGAGAGATCTGCCGGTAAAGCTCGGCGGTCGCCGCCTTAGCCTTGTCCGGCGATGTTATGAGCGTGATCCGGATCGGGCCGATATTCCGCTGTGTATAGTAATGGACGCTTGCACTAACGGCCAAGCCGCTGTCGATCATCGCCCGCTGGAATTTGGAATCAGGCTGCTCAACGATGAACGAAAAAACATCAGCAGCATACGTAGCTGCGTCGTCTTCACCAATAGACGGGCCATGCCAGCCTATCTGCAAGATCACATTTTCGACGTCCTGGTTAACGATCACGCCCTTGCTTTGTTCAAGCTGCGGATGGTCGACAATCGGGAACTTGACGAACGGATCCTCGCCTTTTTCCCAGCCGCCGAATAGTTCCTCGGCAAGCTTAAAGACTTGATCGGGCTGCACATCGCCGGTGACGATCAATGCAGAATTATTGGGGACATAGTAACGGGACTGGATGATCCGCATTTTCTCAGTAGTCGCCGCGGCCACGGTTTCACGTGTGCCGCCGGGACGCTTTCGTGACGGATATTTGTAGAACAACATATCCATCAGCGTTCGGTCGAGATAATAAAATGGCTGTGCTTCCTGTTGGTCGAGTTCGCCCAAGACGACATGTATTTCCTGGCGAAGTTCTTCTTCGTTAAATGTCGGATAAAGCGTCGAATCACGCATGAACCGCATGATCATTGGCAGGTGGCCGCTCGTCGTCGTGAAGAAGTAATTTACATACTCTTCTTGCGTGGTGCCGTTGCGGGTAATGCCCGCTTTGTCGAGGTCCAAAACGTAACTTGCATCGCCGATCTGAGACCGAAGCCGTAGCGGTTCTCTGCACATCGATTGCCCAAACGCGTTTAGAGGCCCGGTCAGCATCGCCCGCTGGCACTGAAACAACAAACTGGCACCATTCGGCTTGAAGAACATGTGTTCATACAGATGCGACAGGCCGTTGAACTCGATCGGTTCGGTGAAAGAACCGTTTCGAACGCCGAGTTCGACGGTGACGATAGGAACGCTCGAATCGGGGAGCACTATGACCTCAAGGCCGTTCGCAAGCTTTTTGTTGACGAAAGGAACCTGATATTCAGGCCGGGACTGCGTTTGCTGCGCCGCTGCGGGTGCCGTGCCGGTCTGCTGAGCAACGCTTGTGTCGGCAAATATAGGTACAAAAAGTAAAAAAGCCAGAAAGAATGATTTCACGTAGTTCTCCCGAATGAATAAGGTGCTCGTCCGCCCGGCAATGCCTGCAATTCCTTGCTTCGGTATCCGCCGGAGGCTAATATTTAATCTACCATACGGAGATCAAATAAATGGAACGAGACAATTTGATGCACGGAGCACGCACTGCGTTGAATACTAACGAAGAAATTCGTGCCTGGGCGGAGCAATACTTAAAGGAAAAAACCCGGGCCGAACGACCCGAGTCCTCAGACGAAGAGTTTGAAACCTACTGGAAATACCACAAACCCGAGATAATGCACGCCGGTGCCGCTGAGGCAATGCAAGCCTTTAAGCAGCGGAACCGCGAGAATTAGCTCAAGCGTTGTCTTTGTCTGTCAGCCCATCAGGCGGGAGGTCGACTGCGACTGCGGCTTCGTCCTCTTTCACCTGCTTCTCGCTTTTGACGTTCTTCATCATCCGGGCGATCGGGATTGCGAGAAGCGCCAGCACGATCGCGGCAACAATGAGCGACCCGGCCGTCCATGTGAACAGGATCGGCATCTGTTCGAGTTTCTCCGGATCGACATTGCCGCTGACGAGGCCTCCGATAAGATTGCCGAGCGCCGACGCCATGAACCAGATGCCCATCATCTGGCCGACATAACGCCGTGGTGCCAGAACGGTCATCGACGCCAGCCCGACTGGGCTTAGGAATAGTTCACCGACAGTCTGGAAAAAGTAGCTGGCGACGAGCCACCAAGGGGCAACGCGAGTTTCGGCACCACCGCTGACAACCAGATTGGCGGCAAATATCATCACCAGAAATCCAATGCCAGCAAAGGCCAGACCAAGTGCAAATTTGATCGGATACGAAAGATGGATTCCCTTATTACCAAGTCGGACCCACAGGACGGCAAACACCGGCGCGAGGGCTATGATAAATAGCGAATTGACGGACTGGAACCAGGTGGCCGGGATCAGCCAGCCGAAGAAGTCACGGTTTGTGAAATCGAGTGCAAAGAGGTTGAGCGAGGTCGGGGCCTGCTCGAACGCTGACCAAAAGATGGCGGCGGCGAGAAAGAGGACGATGATAACGACCATTCGTTTCTTTTCATCCATATCCAGCCCGCCAAAGAAAATCACATAGGCGAAGAAAGCGAATGCCAGCCCTAGAATTACGTAGACCATCGCGTTTCCGATCACTTCGGGATCCAGCGTGATCGTATTCGTGACCGCTAAGGCAATTACGAGTGCCAAAATACCAAGCCCGGCATAGAGCGCCAGTTTTGCCCGCCCGACCTGCGTTTTCTGTATAACCGGATCAGGGTGCTCCGAAGGCTCCAGGCCAATGTCGCCAAGTGTTTTGGGAGCCCGGATCGCAAATACGATCGTCCCGATGAACATTCCGATACCTGCCGCACCGAAACCCCAGTGCCACCCGTAGACCTCGCCCAAAAACCCGGTAATTAGCTGTCCGGCAAAGGCACCGATGTTGATGCCCATATAGAAGATCGAAAAACCGGCATCGCGGCGTTCGCCGCCTTCGGGATAAAGGTCGCCGACGATAGCGGAGATATTCGGCTTCAGCAAACCTGTACCCAGAACGATGAGGACAAGGCCAATGAAGAACGCCTTAGGCCCACCTGCAAACGCGGAGAGGCCGATCGCAAGGTGGCCGGCGGAGATCAAGATCGCGCCGTACAGAATTGCCCGCCGCAGGCCGAGCAGCCGGTCAGCTATCCATCCGCCGGGAAGTGCCGAAAGATAGACTGAGCCGGCGTATATGCCGACGATCGCACCCGCGTAACCCCGGTCATATGCATAGCCGCCTTCCATCAAGGCCGCGGCCATGAATAGCACCATCAATGGCCGGATGCCATAGAACGAAAAACGTTCCCACATCTCGGTAAAGAACAAGGTAGAGAGTCCCTTTGGATGACCGAAAAAGCCGCCAGTGGCATTTCTTTGTTCCGCGTCAGTTACAGCGCTCATTTAGTTTTCCTCGTTTTGCGTTTGAGATTTGAAGAGAGTCAGGCAGAATATAGCAGATAATTCGGGCTATCAAAAGGGAATACGGATCAAAACCATCGGAGGACGAATGAACGAGTCATACAGATCAGCAAAGACCTTGTCTCTATTGACGATAGCGGGGCTTTCGATCATAGGTTTGTCCGATGCGATCGCGATCTTCATCGGGGTGGGCCAGCTTGCAAGTCCTGAACTGATCATGAACCTTGACGACGGTTCGGAGGGAACGTCGATATGGTTAATGCTGCAGGGGCTCGTGATCTTGCTGCGATTTCCATTTTATGTTGCCACCGTGGTTATTTTTCTGGTCTGGCTATATCGTGCACACAGCAACCTGTACGCGCTTATGCCAACTAATCTCGAATTCTCATCCGGCTGGACCGTCGGTTGGTGGTTCATCCCGTTTGCTAATCTGGTCAAACCGTTTCAGGCGGTTCGCGAGGTGTGGTGGGAAAGCGACCCGGAAGTGCCGGAGGGGCAGAGTTTCCTGACCTCCAGCCTGCATAGCGCGCCGACCTACATGGTGTTTTGGTGGTTCGCATGGTTAGCGTCGAACATTGCTTCGAATATAGCCGGACGCGTTTATGATCCGGAAAGCCTTGACACCGTTATTCCCAGCGGGATCGCATTTCTCATCGCCGGAATTTTGTCGGTCATTGCCGCCGTCCTCGCAATTTATGTTGTCCGGGACATTACATCGAGGCAGGAAAAGCGTGCGATCGCAGTCGGCCAGCGGGCCATCGCGGCTCCGCCTCCACCGCCAATTTTCTCCGGCAGTCCGGGTTTTGGGACGTAATACATCATTGTGCGATCAGGTGATTTGCCAGTCACGGGCCTTTGAATTAGAATTTTGGATTGCGCCCTTGTAGCTCAACGGTTAGAGCAGCAGACTCATAATCTGTTGGCTGTAGGTTCGAATCCTACCGAGGGCACCATTTTTATCCTTGTTTTTGTCGACGCAATATTCGGGAGCAGCTATGACTCCGATCGGCTTTCAAGGGCATAAGATCGTCGCTGCTCCTCGAAATTAGCTGCCATTCGCTTATTGAGCTTTATCAACCTCCCTCCGCCTTGATCGATCGAAAATGGCGGGGCCGCTTAGCGTCAATACCGATCGGATCGCATCTCGATGGTAAGACGAAATTACAAACACTACATCCGAAGGACGCACCGTTATCTCGGGCTCTGCATCGGTATTCAGTTCATTTTTTGGACGGTAGGCGGACTGTACTTCAGTTGGACCAAGATCGAAGAGGTCCGGAGCGAACAGGTTAGGGCAAAGCAAGCCCCGGTTCCACTACCGCCCGACCTGTTACCAGAGAACCTTTCGCCGTTAAACCATCTGCCATCTGGAGCCAGTGCCGATCTTGCTACCTTTCGTATTGTAAACATTCTTGGCGAAGCTCATTATTTTCTACCTTACACGACGGCGGCAGGCGAAGAAGGTTCGATTTTGGTCAGGTTTCGGGACGGCGAAAGACGAGGGCCGATAAGCGAGTCGGAGGCTAAAGAGGTGGCGAAAGGGTCGATGACTGAGACGCCCACCATCGGCGCGGTGGAATTGATCGAAAACGACGGTGTTTCGAAACACCACGAATATCGCGGGGCGCCTCTTCCGGCGTACGCGGTCACTTTCGAAGGGCCAGAAGACTATACGGTCTATGTCAGCGTGAACGACCATCAGGTCAAGGCGGTTCGGTCGAACACTTGGAGGATCTTCGATCTTCTGTGGATGCTCCACACAATGGATTTTGAAGGCAGGGATAATTTCAATAATTATCTGCTTCGAGCGTTTTCGATCTTTGGAATTGTCACCATCATGTCCGGATTTTTATTGTTTTTCGTCAGTTCAAAACGGCTAAGGTGGATGATCTATAAGCTGGGACGCTGAAGAACGTAGCGGCTTTCTGGAAGGTGGTAGCGCCTAGGGGAGTCGAACCCCTCTTTCAAGAATGAGAATCTTGCGTCCTAACCGATAGACGACGGCGCCTTGTAAGAAGAAGTTTAAACCTAAAAAAGAAAAAATCAACTCGCGATGAGGCAGCCTCGACCCCATCTCCGCGACCTACTCGATAAGATCAGGCCATGTGCTAAGGACTTGAAGATTACGTCCGACGGCAATGTGCTCTTGGACGCCCATTTTCCGGTCGAGTTCGAAACCGGCGATATTGAAAACGATCGAATCGGCTGACTCGATGTTCAACCTTCGTGGCGAACGCATTCTGCGAATGACCGCAGATTCGGACTTGTCGGTGTTGCGGCGGCTCAGGTCGTCATCTCTCATGCAGTGATTATCTCACTTGGGTATGCAATTCGAAAATCAGACATTGAATCGAAAGTCGACGATGTCACCCTCTTGCATCACGTATTCTTTTCCTTCAAGCCTGGCTAATCCCTTATCCCTCGCGGCCGATCGTGAGCCGACCTTAACGAAGTCATCGTATGAGATGATCTCGGCCCGAATAAAGCCGCGTTCGATGTCGGTGTGGATCTCGCCGCCGGCTTGCGGTGCTTTTGTCCCGATCGGGATCGTCCACGCCCTGACCTCTTTTTCGCCCGCAGTAAGATAGGACATCAAGCCGAGCATTTTGTAGGCTGATTTGATTAGCTGATCGACGCCGGAAGACTGAAGGCCGAGGTCCTTCAGATATTCGTCACGTTCCGCCGTGTCGAGTGCGACAAGTTCGGCTTCAAGCTTCGCACAGATGACCACGACCTCCGCATTTTCACTCGCAGCGTGGTCGATAACCTTCTGAACATGGGCATTCGCGGTTGGGTCGGCCAACGTTCCTTCATCCACGTTGGCGGCGTAGATGGTCGGCTTGGTCGAAAGCAGGAACCATTTTTTCACTATCGCACGCTCTTCGTCTGATAGGTCTGCGGCACGGGCCGGACGGCCGTCTTCGAGCACGGGCTGGAGCTTATCGAGGATCTCGATCTCACGCTTGGCATCCTTGTCACCGCTCGATTTGGTCGCGCGGATCGCCTTTTCGCGTCGCTTTTCGACAGACACAAGGTCAGCAAGTGCGAGTTCGATCTGGATCGTTTCGATGTCACGTACCGGATCGACCGAACCTTCGACGTGAATGATATTGTCGTCGTCAAAGCACCGAACTACCTGAATTACGGCGTCGGTTTCGCGTATGTTTGCCAGAAACTGATTTCCTAGCCCTTCGCCTTTTGAGGCTCCACGGACGAGGCCGGCGATATCAACGAACTCAACGGTTGCGGGCACGATCCGCTGGGCCTTGTTCATTTTCTCAAGTACCGGAAGGCGCTCGTCCGGCACCGCAACCACGCCTACGTTCGGTTCAATTGTCGCAAAAGGATAATTCGCCGCGAGAGCCGCTTCCTGAGCGGTCAATGCGTTAAAAAGAGTTGATTTTCCAACGTTGGGCAGGCCAACGATTCCAGCTTGTAACATACGATCAGTTTCACCTATAAGGTCAAAACTCCATATTCTACATTGATTCGAGAAATTTAGGAATCGAAGCGGCGTTCCTGTTTGGAATTCTCACGGCCTAATGTAAGCCGCGGACTACCGTTTGTTTTAGTTCGAAAGGCGGACGGTTTTACCGTAGACTGAAAATGCGTTAATTTAACAGGCAGATTCGTCGACACACCTAATGATATTATCGCTAATACTGATCTCGCTTATAACCGCAGGCGGCTTTGCGCTTACGTATCTTATATCTGACGAAGAGACCTTGGCTTGGCGGATCGGTTCCGGCTGCGTCATTGGATCAGCCCTTTTCGGCCTCACGGGCTTTGTTTTGGCGTCGGTGATCGGACTAAACAGCGTCGTCGTCATCGCGTCGCTGGCGATCGTCTTAGCCCCGATTTTGATCTTCCGCATAGGAAAACATCGGCGGATATTCACGCAGGACCGTTCGCGGGCAAAGGGGAAGTTGCAAGGTGCAAGTGCAGTCAAGGCATTGCGGTTCGCTTACTACGCGTTCTTCTTTTTTCTTTTCTTGTTCTTTTTTGACAGGGCAATGACAGTGACTGAGGCCGGCATTTTTACGGGCGGCTCGAACAATCTTGGCGATCTGCCATTTCACCTGGGTGCAATATATAGCTTTCTGGAGATCCCGAACTTTCCACCCGATAATCCAAACTTTGCCGGCGTGAAATTCACATATCCGTTCCTTGCGGACCTGATGACGGCGATGTTCATGAAGCTGGGCGTGGGCATTCGCGACGCGATGTTTGTTCAGAATCTGGCGTGGGCGCTTTCATTGTTGGTGATAGTGGAAGGGATCGTTTTCAAGTTTGTCCGCGACCGGATGGCTGCAAAGATCGCGCCCGTCTTGCTGTTCTTTAGCGGCGGACTCGGGTTCATCTGGTTCTTTGGGGACCAAATGGGGCAGGCTCGCGGTTTCTTCGACTTCCTTTGGAATCTGCCGAAGGATTACACGATCGGCGATGACTTTCGTTGGGGAAATTCGCTGACGACTCTGTTTTTGACGCAGCGAAGTCTTTCGCTGGGCATGCCGCTAACGCTCTTCGCTATCGCAATGTTATGGAAAGGGTTTTCGCGGAACGATGTGGGGGAAACAGGGCCGTCGAATCGTCAAGACCTGGTAAGTATTGCATTGCCTTACTTTCTCACGGGAGCCTTCGCCGGAACGTTGGCGTTGATCCACGTTCACAGCTTGGCGGTTTTGTTCGTTCTAGGTGTGTTTCTGCTTCTCGTACGTCGTGAGCTCTGGCGCGAATGGATAGCGTTTGCCGTCGGTGTTTCGACCATTGCGTTGCCGCTTTTGGTATGGTCGATGACCGGCAGTGCGACCCAGACAAGCGAATTCATCGGCTTTCATTTCGGCTGGGATAAACGCGAGGACAATTTCGCATGGTTCTGGCTGAAGAATACCGGCCTGCTTTTTCCACTGCTTGCGGCAGGGGCTTATCTCATCTGGTCTGTGGCAAAGCCTCAAATTGTCGAAACAGAACCTGCCGATAAACCGAAGAAACGGACCAAACAGCTGCGCGAAGAAGAAGCCGATCGACTCAAGGCCGAACCGTCACTCTTGTTGTTCTATATTCCGTTCGCGTTCCTCTTTGTTGTCTCAAACGTATTCAAACTTGCACCGTGGGAGTGGGACAACATAAAGGTCTTGATCTACTGGTTTGTGATGTCGATTCCGTTCGTTGCCTTGGCACTCTCGCGTGCGTGGAGGCATAAGGGAGTTTGGCGGCCTGCCGTAATTGTGATGATACTTGTGTTGACCATGAGCGGCGGCCTGGACGTTTGGCGAACGGTGTCGAGGCAAATAAATTATAGAGTTTTCGACTCCGATGCTATTGAGGTATCGGACCGCATCCGAGCGTCGACGCGGCCGCAATCGATATTTTTGAATGCTCCGACGTACAACTCGGCGGTGGCCTTGAGCGGGCGTACTTCGTTGATACGATATCCCGGCCATCTCGGGTCGCACGGTATTGATTACAAAGAACGTGAGGAAGACGTGAAAACTATGTATCGAGGTGGTCCCGAGGCAACGGAGCTTTTGCGAAAGTACGGTGTGACGCACGTCTTGATCTCACCGGAAGAGGTTAACGCCTTGGCGCCGAATGAGCAGCTCTTTTCGCAATTCCCGGTGGTGGCGCAATACGGGCCATACCGCGTTTACAAGGTCGATCAGAATGGATCCGTGGAATGACTGAGAACGTCGAGCACATTACCGAAACCGATAAAGGGCGATACGAGCTATCATGGCTTTTGAGCTGCGGAGCCATCACGGCACTGGCGTTTTTCGTTCGCTTCTTTTGGTTGGGATTGAAGCCATTCCACCATGACGAGGGCGTCAACGGCTGGTTCCTGACCAATTTGTTTCGCGACGGCGTATATAAATACGATCCCGAAAACTATCACGGCCCGACACTCTATTACATCACCCTAGCATTCACTAAGGTGTTTGGATTAGAGACCGTGCCGGTCCGATGGAGCGTCGCGATCTGGGGCGTGCTGATCGTCGTTCTTGCGTTTTTTCTGCGTCCATATATCGGCCGCATCGGAGCGCTTGCGTCTGCCGCATTCCTCGCCCTGTCGCCGGGAATGGTATTTATCTCGCGATATTTTATACACGAGATCTTCTTTGTTTTCTTAAGCCTGACGATCGTGATGTCGGTCGTCTTTTTTATCGACAGGAGAAAGGCTGGACCGTTCGCGATCGGCTGGATGGCGATACTGCTTTTGGTCTGTTTCTTTCCGACGACCGTTGATTTCACAATATCATTTGCCGGCGAGGGCGGCGAGCAATTCAAGCTTTACGCCTCGATAATATTCGTAATTCAGGCGGTACTTGTTTTCTTTGTCATTAGGATGCTGCTTGCTTGGAATGACGGCCGGGCAATTTATTTGATACTCGCTTCGGCATCGGCGGCCCTGTTTTTTGCAACGAAGGAAACGGCATTTATCACGCTGGGCACGATGGCGATAGCGGTTGGATTGGTTTGGTTTTGGCGGCGGCAGATGGCGGGACGGCTGGCGAGCGAAGAACCCGACGACATCGATGACGCCGGGCTGACGTGGGGGAATTTTCGCGAGGGTTTGGGTTCCGGTATCGATCTATTGCTGATCCTTCTAGCCGTTGCTGTGGCGTTCGTTTACCTCTTTATTCTCTTTTTCTCATCGTTTTTCACGTATCCGGAAGGAGTGACGAAAGCCTTCGAAGCGTATGCGATCTGGACCAGGACCGGCAGCCGCGATCATGCGGACAACGGAACGCTAGCATATCTGAAATGGGCATGGGAGGTCGAAGCTCCGATATTGATCCTTTCCGCCATCGGGACGTCAATAGCGTTCCTGAAAGCGCGGCATCGATTTGCGATGTTCACAGGGTTGTGGACACTTGGGTTGTTTCTCGCATATACGATCATTCCTTATAAAACACCCTGGCTTGCACTTTCGTTCTTGCTGCCCGGGGCGATCATCGCCGGATACGCGATAAATGAGATCGCGAAAATGAAACGGCCGACAGGGACTGCGGCCGCGATAGTTGCGATCATTGCGGCGTGCGGCATTCTCGCGTATCAAACGTATGACCATAACTTCGTTCGATACGACGACGAAAAGATGCCTTACGTTTATGCTCACACCGACCGCGAGTTTCTGGATATGGTTGCCGAGATCGAACGCTTTGCGACCATTAGCGGCAAAGAAAAAGATGCTGCCGTTGACGTCGTGTCGCCGGATTACTGGCCGCTTGTCTGGTACATGAGAGATTATCCGAAGGCTATTTTTCACGGACGCCTTGTCGACAATCCGACCGCCGAGATGATAGTTGCAAAGAAACGAGACCAGGACGTTGATATCGTTCGACGTTATTCGGCTAATTATTACTTCGTGGGGACATATCGCCTACGGCCCGGACCTGAGCTAGTGCTGTTGGTACGCAAGGACCTTGCCGGAAGCGAAGGGAAAGAGCTTTACAAGATCGCCGAAAATTAGGCCGGGCTTTTTCTTATATTCGGATATTCCCGATCTTTTCCGGCTTCTTGTCTGAATCCGGCTTCAGATACGGAGCCTCGTCCTGTCCTCGCTTTTCCTTGTCGCCGCCGGAGTGCCATTTCATCCATTCGCCTGGAGCGTCAAAGGTCTCGCCTCCATGAGCGGTCAACCGCGGACGAATACGGCACATAACGGGCGTATTGATCCCTACCCCGGAAATGATCGCCTGGCCTTTTGTCAGGGCGGGAAGCTCGGCGAGCATTGCCCGGCCGGCACCTTCGACGGACTGGGCGATGGTCTGCTGGTCGATCGGATTCACGATGCGCATTATTATCTGGGTCATGCATTGCGACAGGACGTCCTGATCGAGTTTGCCAGGCCGCTGGGTTATCAAGCCGATCCCTACGCCAAACTTTCTTCCCTCGCTTAATATTTGTTTGAGAACGTTCGTCGACACAACGCTAGCACCGGCCGGGGCAAAGCGATGGGCTTCCTCGAGCAATGTGAAGACTGGATAATTCAGGAAACTCTCGCCTTTCTCGGCTTCGCCGCGGGTGGTCGCTACGCGGGCCTTGTTCACCCGCCTAAGAAGAGATCCGACGATGACCTGCTGTTCGTTCTGTTCAATATCGGAAAGCTGAAGGATCGTTACCTGGCCGGGTTTATAAAGTTCCTGAAGCTCAAGGTGTTCGTGGGCGGAGAATATGCCGTCCTGCCGATCAAACCGTGAATCGAGGCGCCAGAGCAAACCCTGAATAGACGAAACGTTGCCGCCATCGCCCGCGTCCTTGTCGTCTTTGCCGTATTGCTGTCGCTGGACCTCTTCGCGAAGGTCGTAGTATCCGTAAAGATAATCGCGGCGGCCCTCGGCCTTCAGGCGATCTTGCAGACTTCGGAAAGCTTGGCGAAGGAAATGCAGCATTTTATCTGACGTTCCTTCGGGCAGCAGGTATTTCACATCCGCCTCTGTCAGCGTTGAGAACCGAACTTTGATCTTTTCAGGCGTGAATATCTTAACTTCCGGCTGGTAGCCGTCAGGATCAGCGAAATTCGCATCACCCTGGATCGATGAAAGCGTATGATACTCGCCGTGCGGGTCGACAATGAGAACTGCCGCCCGGTTGTACGGCTTCATCAGCTCTTCGACCAAAACGCCCGCGGTATAGGATTTGCCGGAACCTGTTGAGGCCAAGATCGCGAGATGAGTGGAAACGACGTCTTTGACAGAAAGAACGATCGGAACATCGCCCGGTTCGCGGGTCAACAAGCTGCCGATGTGGGCCGAACCGATGCCTTCGGCCTGTTGCGGGCTCAGCATTGATGCCAGCGTCGTTGACGATGCCAGAAAGATCTTATCACCGGGTTGCGGCGGGATACGCGGATTGACAAAATCATTGACCGAACGGCTGAAGTAGCCGATGGTCTCGACGGTTACCTCGTAGATCTCGGCCTTTTCGTCTACGAGCCCGAGCATAGCGGCAACCTCGGAAGGAACGACGTTTGGTTCGACGAGAAGAGCATCCGGGAGGCTACGGATCAGTTTGCGTTCTTTTATCGTGCCTACGATCTGCTCTGAGTTACCGGTGACCTGAGCGGTGTAGTAAACGAATTCGCCGATACGCGTGCGGTCGTTGTCCCGGGTAATAAACAGATATTCGTGCGGCAGTTGGCCCGGGCCCTTGACGGTACCGGAAATGAGATCAGCGTCGCTCATAATGAACAATGACTCAAACAAAATCGAAAAACTCGTCCGAGTATACCAAACCTGACCTTGAGCGTGTCATTTACAAGGCCGGCGATACCAACCCCGGCCCGACGATGATCGTCTTCGGAAGCGTTCACGGCAACGAAGCAGCCGGTGCCGCGGCACTTGAAAGAGTCGGAGCCAAACTGGCTTCGAACACCGTCGAGCCAAATGGCAGGATCTATTTCTTTCGAGGAAACGTCCGAGCACTATCGCGTGGCGTAAGGTTCATCGACGCCGACCTTAACCGGCATTTCACCGACACGAACATAGTCAGGAATTTCCCCGGCGCGTCGCTCTCGCCACAGCTCTTGGAGGATCTCGAGCAAGCGGAGATATTGGCGCAACTAAAGGCGATCACTGATTCGGCGAGAGGCGAGGTGTATGCGATAGATCTGCATTCAACTTCGGCCGAAGGAGCACCGTTTGCAACGGTTGGCGATACGATGCGAAACCGAGCGTTCGCACAATTGCTTCCGGCGACGATCCTGCTCGGCATCGAAGAACAACTCGAGGGTACATTGCTCGAATATCTCAATGACCAGGGAGTCGTAACGTTCGGCTTTGAAGGCGGCCAGCACTTCGCACCGTCGACGGTCGATGTCCATGAAGCAATGGTCTGGCTGGCGCTGATAGCGGCGCGTATCATTCCGCGATCGGCCGTAGAGAATGCGGAGGATTTCGCGCAGGTAGTTCGCGAGGCAACCGGCCCGCAACGGATCATCGAGGTCAGATATCGCCACGCAATAGGCGACGCGGACGCCTTCATAATGCGGCCCGGTTTTGAGAATTTCGACCCCGTTACGAAGGGAACGCATCTTGCAGACGATAGGAACGGAGCAATACGAGCAAAGGAAAGCGGAATGGTAATAATGCCGCTTTACCAGAAATTAGGTGAAGACGGTTTCTTCATCGGACGCGAGGTAAATCGGTTCTGGATACGGCTCTCGGGTGTCCTGCGGCGGTGGAACGTCGGTAACAGCGTTCATTGGCTTCCGGGAGTTAAACGAGACCGAAAGAACCGGGACCGGTTGATGGTGAACACGACGATCGCACGCATTTTTCCACTTCAGCTTTTTCACTTGCTCGGTTTTAGAAAGCTGCGTTGGCAAGGAAACACATTGGTCGTAAGCCGAAGAAAGTTTGACCTTAAAGGTCCGTTTGAATAACGAGGTGTTCGATGGGGGATAAAGCTGTCTCAGAAATGTCAGACGAGGGGAAGCTTCGGGAGTTTACCCGAGCCGTTCTCAACGACCTTTACGCTCTGGAAAAAATGCTCGCCGGCGACATAATGGAACCGGACGTTAGCCGCATCGGCGCAGAACAGGAAATGTTCCTCGTCGATTCTTCGATGCATCCGGCGCCGCTTGCGGTTCAGATGATCGAGGCCGCAAATGACCCGAGACTGACTACTGAGATCGGACAGTTCAATCTCGAAGCGAACCTCACGCCGTTGATGTTTGACGGCAAGTGTCTGAGCGTGCTCGAGTCCGAAATAAATGAGCTTGTCGGCATTGTGCGAAAGCAAATGAACGAAAGCCGCGGCGATGTCGTGCTATGCGGGATCTTGCCGACAATTCAGCGTTCTGACCTGGTCGAAGGTTATCTAACACCGAGCCCGCGTTATGCGGAACTAAATCGCGTGCTGACCGCCCTTCACGGCGATGAACGGGTGGTCCACATCAAGGGACTTGACGAGCTTCGGCTTCATCTCCACGACACATTCATCGAATTTTGCAACACGAGCTTTCAGGTGCACCTTCAGGTGCCGATAGCAAAATTCACCGACTACTACAACTGGGCGCAGGCGATCACGGCCCCGGTGCTGGCGGCGGCCGTGAACTCTCCGCTCCTGCTGGGCCATAGGCTCTGGCATGAAACGCGGCTTGCACTGTTCCAACATGCCGTTGATGAACGCTCGCAAACGCATCACGAACGCAACAAACCGGCTCGTGTGACTTTCGGGAGAGACTGGGTGGAGAACTCGATTTTGGACGTTTTTCACGAAGACGTTGCCCGATTCCGTATTATCCTGACTCGCCAGCTTGAAGAAAATTCGCTGGAGGTGCTTAAGGGCGGTGGGATCCCGAAGCTGGATGCATGGCGGATGCATAATGGTACGGTCTGGCGATGGAACCGAGCCTGCTACGGCATAATGGACGGCAGACCAAGTCTTCGCATTGAGGCGAGGTTTCTACCGGCCGGCCCGACTGTTGCCGATGAAATGGCCAACTCGGCGTTCTTTCTCGGATTAATGAAGGAATTACCGGTCCGATATGGCGATGTGCGTGAATTGTTATCGTTCGATGACGCTAAGACCAATTTCTTTAGTGCGGCCCGGTTCGGGCTGCGTTCGCAGATGAGCTGGATCGACGGCAAGACGCACAGTTCCCGCGACCTGATCTTGCAGCAATTGCTTCCTCTCGCCAAGGCCGGTTTAGACCGTGCCGGAATAGATACGGAGGATAGCGAGCGATTCCTCGGGATCATCGAGGAACGCGTGAATATAGACATGACCGGCTCAAGATGGATACTAGATTCCCTCGCGGGGATGCCAAAGCTTGCAAAAAGCAACGTTAGAATGCGTGCGATCACGTCATCCATGATAGAGAATCAGGTCGCCGGAAAACCGCTGCACACATGGGACCTCGCTATGCTCAACGAGAAAACCGACTGGGTGGATAACTACCGGACGGTCGAGCAATTCATGTCCACCGATCTATTCACCGTTCGCCCCGATGACGTCATCGACCTGGCCGCCAGCCTGATGGAATGGAAGCATGTCCGTCACGTGCCGGTCGAGGACGACAATGGCAGTTTGGTGGGAATAATATCGCATCGCGATCTTCTTTGTTTCTTCGTCGAAGAAAAAGATCGCGCCCGCGAAGAGATAATCGTCAAAGACGTGATGAAGACCGAACTCGTCACGATCTCGCCCGAAACGAAAACGCTGGATGCACTTTACATGATGCGGGAGCTCAACATCGGCTGTCTGCCGGTCTGTCAGGGCGGAAAGCTGGTCGGACTTTTGACCGCACATGATTTTCTCACCGTTTCGACTCGCTTGCTCGAAGAAAGGCTCCGTGCCGAAGTCAGCCCTGCTTAGAGACGCTCCGCTTTTTCGCGTTTCAAATACGAATATCGACACTTCATCACTTTTACATTGCCGCGGCGGTGTAGAAGTGCTAAAAAGCTAGTCGATGGAATCAAGTTCGATACTAAAAAACCGGGCTGCGAAGTGGTTTGTGATCTGGGGCATCTGGACACTACTCGCGCTCTTTTTTGCCAGCCAGCTTGCACTTCAAAATCAGCTTTCACGGAACCCGCTGCCGTTTTGGCGGATCCTGTCATGGCAGATGGTGTCCGGCTACGTTTGGTTTGCGCTTAGCCCACTAATCATTTACCTTGCGAATCGGTATCCTTTCGAACGCGGCAGATGGAAAACGTCGATCGCGTTCCACATCGTTGCCGGGGTGGTTATTTCTCTTCTCCAGCTTGCGGTCAATGCGTTCATTCTGATGCGGATGGGTTATCCGCCGGGCCGTGAATTTACCAGCTTTTTTGAGGCATACAAGTTCTTCGTTTTCGTTAATCTACATCTCAGCCTGCTCATTTACTGGGGCGTCATCGGTGTCAGGTCAGCATTCAGCTATTACCAAAAATATCGTGAACGCGACCTACACAATCTGAAACTTGAAGCTCGTCTTGCTCAGTCACGATTGCAGGTCTTGAAAGCCCAGCTTCATCCGCACTTCCTTTTCAACACGCTAAACGCGATCTCGGAACTCATTCACCGCGACAAAGCGGCGGCCGACCGAACGATCACTGATCTTAGTGATCTGCTTCGGATGTCGTTCGAGAATCTGGAGGTTCAGGAAGTCTCGGTAAAGCAGGAACTTGAGTTCCTTAGGAAATACCTGGAGATCGAAAAGACTCGGTTTCATGACCGCTTAACGGTCCACATGGATATCGCGTCGGAAACCCTGGATGCAAAGGTCCCGAATATGATCCTGCAGCCGCTGGTCGAAAACGCTATCAAGCATGGCATCGGCCCGCGTGCGGAAGGCGGCCGTATAGATATTTCGAGTATTCGGAACAATGGGCGGCTTGAAATCGTTGTTTCGGATAACGGAAAGGGAATCGAAGACGGCGACCTTGAATCATTGACCGAGGGCGTAGGATTGTCGAATACCCGTCGGCGGTTGAAGCATCTGTATGGTGCCGACCATCGATTTGCTATCGAGAATGGGGCGACGTCGGGGTTAAAGATCATGCTCGAAATTCCATTCAGACAGTCGGAGGAGATCAAATCCTCGTGACGATCAGAACTCTCATTGTCGATGACGAACCGCTTGCAAGAGCACGGATCCGGCGCTTCCTTGAGGACGAGGCTGACGTTGAGCTGATAGGTGAATGCACCAATGGCTTGGAAG
>JBBQTV010000028.1:0-24803 GCA_038212935.1 Pyrinomonadales bacterium
GTATCGCAATACAGGTAATGGAGAATGATAAACGCCATACGGCCCGTATCGAGGCAGTTGAACGATCGGTCGAGGATCTTGGACGGGAAATTCATTAATGGCAGCAGCAACACCTACAAGTTATACAGATCAGATCGTCTATACCGACGAGGTGGCCGAGTTCTCACCGGACGTCGTGGCGGAAATGAACGGCCATTTGGCAAAATATCCGGCTGATCGAACCCGGTCGGCGCTGATCCCGCTGCTCTTCGTTATTCAGCGTGAACGCGGATGGATCGACAATGCGGGCGTGAATTATTTGGCAAAGTTTCTGGGCCTCGAGGTGACGGATGTTTGGGAAACGGCAACCTTCTATTCGATGTTCAACATGCGGCCCGTCGGTCGCCACCACTTGCAGATATGCAAAACGCTCTCGTGCAAGATAATGGGCGAACCGGAGATCACCGATCATGTGTGTTCGAAGCTAGGCATTCATCCCGGAGAAACGACCGAGGATGGAAGATTCACCGTCTCGCTGGTCGAATGTCTCGGAAGCTGCGGAACGGCCCCGATGATGCAGATCGGATTCGATTATTTTGAAGATCTGACGATCGAGAAAGTCAACGAGATTCTTGAGGACTGTAAGTAGGATGTTGATTGCAATTGGAGCCGATCGCGAACTCTAAACGTGTTGCAGGCCGCTGGCCGGGGCGCGGTTCGGACGGCCGATCGTCAAAATTCTGCTGAAACAACATGGAAGTCAGGTTTGAGATTTTTCGGGGTACTTTAAAGAACTGGCCAGCCCTCTTTCAGGAGGCGGCTGAATTCGCTGGTGGAATCGGCAAAGACAGATTGATTGGAATATCGCATTCATGCGATGGCGGTGATGGCGTGGTTACGGTTTGGTACTGGTTTTAGGCTTAGATCGTATGGAAATCAAGGCGTTAGGTTGCGAACCTTTACAACTAAAGCGTGTACTCATGGAGAATGGGCATACGCTAAAAGTGTATCGCGAGACCGGTGGTTATCGATCGCTGGAAAAGGCGATCGGGATGACGCAGGACGCGATCATTCAGGAAGTGAAGGATTCGGCTCTCCGCGGTCGCGGCGGTGCCGGCTTCCCGACCGGAATGAAGTGGTCATTTGTCCCGCGCGATTCGCCAAAGCCAAAATATATCGTCTGCAACGCTGATGAATCAGAACCCGGCAGTTTCAAGGATCGCTACCTCTTAGAGGGCGACCCGCATGCCCTTATCGACGGAATGGTCATCGCCGGTTTCACGCTCGGCGCACAGACAGGCTACATTTATTATCGCGGCGAATACAATTATCTGATCGGCGTCATGGACGAAGCCCTTCGCGAGGCACGCGAGGCCGGATTGCTGGGCGAGAACATTCTCGGTTCGGGCTTTTCGATGGACATCCATACGCACACCGGGGCTGGTGCGTACATCTGCGGTGAGGAAACGTCGCTTTTGAGTTCGCTTGAGGGCTACCGCGGCCATCCGCGAATGAAGCCGCCGTTCCCTGCCGTCGAAGGCCTTTACGCATGTCCGACTGTCGTGAATAACGTTGAGACGCTGACCAGCATTCCGCAGATCGTCGAGATGGGCGGCATCGCGTGGCGCGACCTCGGCACCGAGAAATCGGGCGGCACGAAGCTTTGGTCGATCAGCGGCCATGTCAAGAAGCCGGGCGTTTACGAACTTCCGATGGGCTACGCCGATATGGAAAAGTTCATCATGGAAGATTGCGGTGGCATGCTACGCAACGATAAAAAGCTGAAGGCTGTCATTCCGGGCGGCTCAAGCGTTTACATAATGAATGCCGGCCAGATCCTCGGAAAGAGCGTGCCCCTTGACTATGAGGGGCTTGTCCAGGCGGGCTCAATGCTCGGCACCGGCGGGATGATGGTCATGGACGAAACGGTCGACATCATGGAAACGACCAAGAACCTGTCCGAATTTTATAAACATGAATCCTGCGGCTGGTGTACACCGTGCCGCGAAGGAACAGACTGGCTCGTAAAGATATTCGACCGCATCGCGAGCGGCGGCGGAAAGCCATCCGACGCTCAGTTGCTGCTCGATATCTGTGACAACATTGAAGGAAAATCATTTTGCCCGCTCGGAGACGCGGCGGCATGGCCCGTTCAGAGCGCCATCAAACAATTTCCGGACGATTTCAAAAAGTGGCTTTTCCACAAAACGAACGGAAACGGGCATCAGCTCGATCAGTAAAAAGAGGTAATCAAAATTATGGGTAGAGGCGATAAAAAAAGCCGACGTGGGAAGATCTTTGCGGGAAGTTTTGGCAAAACCAGGCCGAAGCATAAAAAGAGTAATGTGCCGGCAAATGCGACCGCTGATAAAGCGGCTTCACCGGCCGCTCCGGAAAAGAAATCGAAAGTAAAGGTAAAGCCGAAAGCAAAAGAAGAGGCTGCAGAGACGGCAGCACAGGCTTGATCTCGCGAGGCCGCGGTGTCTCGATAGCCGTCGGGACTGTTTCACGTATTTACAAGGATTGAGCGAATTGTCATTTTTGACGGCCTTAGTGCTGGACGGTGGCAAGATCTATTTAGCTGATGTCAACAGAATCGATAAAAGTTACGATCAACGGCAAAGAATTTGAAACGGAGAAAGGTGCCGTTTTGATCGACGTTTGCCGCGATAATGCTTTCAGCATTCCGTCGTTCTGCTACTATCAGGACCTCGAACCGCAGGCGTCATGCAGAATGTGCCTTGTCCGCATCGACAAGATGCCGAAGCTGCAGACTTCCTGCACCATCAAATGCACGGACGGAATGGTCGTCACGACCGCCAGCCCCGAGATCGAAAAGGCACAGCGGGCGATGGGCGAATTCCTTCTTGCAAACCATCCGCTCGATTGTCCGGTCTGCGACCGCGGGGGCGAATGCGAACTTCAGGAGGTGATCTTCGATTGGGGCGACGTCGAAGAACGATTTACCGAACGCAAGAACGTCCAGCCGGAAAAGTACCTGTCGCCGATAGTTGCCAACGACCCGCAGCGGTGCATTTTGTGCAAACGCTGTACTCGTGTCTGTGATGAATGGATGGGCGAAGACGCGATAGAGGCCGGCAATCGGGGCGTTAATTCCGTTATCGGTACATATGGTGGCTGGCTGAATTGTTCGCAGTGCGGGAACTGCATCGAAGTATGCCCGACGGGTACTTTGCTTGACGGAGTTTATCGCCACGCTACGCGTCCGTGGGAACTCGACCAGACAATTTCGACCGACGCTTACAGTTCCGACGGCATGCAGCTTTCCATCGGCTCTCGCGGCGGCGAGGTCCATCGTATCGTTGCACGCGACCGTTATGTGAACGGCCTAAACGGCGAATTTCTCGACGTAAAAGCACGGTTCGCTCACGAATTCATCAACCACAAAGACCGCATCAAAACGCCAATGATCCGCTATGCAAAGGGCGGAAAGCTGATCCCGGCGACATGGGATGCGGCGATCAAATTTGCGGCTGATGGCCTGAAGGCGGCCGATGGAAGCGTTGGCGTTATTGCGAGCCCTCGGTTGACGAACGAATCGATCTTTAGCTTGAATCGTTTCTCAAATGAAATTGAAAGTGCCGACGGCATTGCCATAGATGACCGCCAGATCATGGCCTCGTTCTTCGCCAATATGAGTGCGCCGCTTTGCTCGCACAAAGAAATTCGATTCGCTAAGACGATCGTTTTGATCGGCGGTGAACCCGAAGAAGAACAGACCTACACGGCAAAGCAGATACGGCAGGCGGTCCGCAACGGCGGAGCAAACCTGATCATCGTGAACGAAACGCCTATTCGGCTGAAAGCACAGGCAAAACAGTTCGTCCATATAAATCCCGGCTCATACGATGCGTTCGCTCTTGCCTTCGCCAACTCGGCAAACGATGCAAATGCGGCCGACAAGCTCGGTGTAGGCCAGGCTGATCTGGTGACGATACGAGATGTGATCGGCAATTCTGAAGGCGATCTGATCATCATGGTCGGAAGCGACCTCTCGCCGGACGCGCAGGCGGTGATCGCCTCGTCGGCCGGTTCGCTGGGGGCCGATAGCCGTCGAGTTTTGCTGCATCCGTTGCCGCTCTATAACAACTCTGTGGGCGCTATCGATATGGCTCCGAATGCTCGCTCGGTCGCTGATGTTGGATCGACTTCAGCCGCATTTCTTGTGGGCGGCAGTCTGCAAGACGCAAGTATTTTGGCCGGTAAACAGTTCGTCGTCGTTCAGGAGATGTTCGAGACCGAAACGACGGCCCATGCGGATGTGGTCTTTCCGGCTGCGTCGTTTGCGGAGGTTGACGGAACTTTCACGAACAATGCCGGAAATGTTCAACGCGTCCGCCGTTCGATCGATCCGGTGCATCAATCCAAACCGGACTGGATGATCACAAGCCTTTTGGCCATGGAAATGGGTGTCGACTTTGGTTACAATTCGTCCGCACCCGCCGTTTTCCGGGCCCTTGCTGAGGCGGTCCCCGCATACGCCGGCCTTCGTTATCCTGACATGAAGGACGAATCGAACCCGGCAGTTGCCAAATACGCATTGACTGCGGGGCAGAATACCGATGAGCTTTCGGCGAAACTCGAGGAAAGCGTCGGAGCTTTGCCAGCCGGGGCCGAAAAGATCATGATTACGCCGCCTGTCGGGCACAAGCTTCATCGACTGACGACGATGACGAGCAAAACGCCGCAGTTTCATCTATTGGCAAACGGGAACCCGAAGCCTGAGAATCTTCTGGTCGCTCCCCTGGTTCAGTTCGAACTAGACGGCACCCCGCGTGAGAGCGGGAAGGCAGAAGCTGCAGTGGTCGGCATCGGCGACCGGGCCCAGATCGGGTCTGTTAAATAATCTCTATGGAAGAGGCAGTAAAGACAGCATTTCCAGTACTGGTCTATAGCGCCGCCATTCTGCTCGCTTTTCAGGGCGTGCTTATGATCGTTGCGTATACGGTGCTTGCTGAACGCAAAGTTCTCGGCTGGATACAAGGCCGCATCGGCCCCAACCGGGTCGGCCCGTGGGGCGTTCTTCAGCCCTTCGCCGATCTCTTGAAATTCATTCTCAAAGAAGATATCGTTCCGGACAAATCGACCAAGTTCGTATATTTTCTTGCCCCGATGGTGGCGATTACCGCCGCGTTGCTGCCGATGATTGTCTATCCTTTCGGCCCGCCGATCAGTGACCCGATCGGATGGCTGGTTCCATATGTCCCCGTTATTCCTTTAGGTTCAGAGCCGAATATCGTCGCATGGATCGCGGAACAGGCCAGAAACATGCCGTTGACGATCGCCCAGATCGATGTTGGTGTTCTTTTTGTATTAGCGATCACTTCGGTCGGTGTTTACGGCATCGCGTTGGCGGGCTGGTCGTCGAACAACAAATATTCGCTAATGGGCGGGCTTCGATCGTCAGCGCAAATGATCTCCTACGAGCTTGCGATGGGAGCATCTGTTATTGGTGTAGTAATTCTTGCGGGCTCGCTAGATCTGAATTCGATCATCAATGCACAAAGCAATTCGACGTTCCGCTGGTATATCATTCCGCAATTCGTCGGCTTTGTCGTCTTTCTGATCGCTGCATTTGCCGAAACGAACCGAGTGCCGTTCGACCTGCCGGAGGCAGAGACCGAACTTGTAGCCGGATTCCATACTGAATACAGTGCGCTTAAATTCGCACTTTTTTTCATGGCCGAATACGTGAATATGTTCACGGTTTCCGTCATGATCGTCGTCCTGTTCCTCGGCGGCTGGTATATTCCGGGGCTCAGCTATATTTTTGAGGTCGGGTCTATTCCGTACGCTCTAGCGAGCCACGTCGGGTTTCTGTTGAAGATATTTTTCTTCCTGTTCCTCTACATCTGGATCCGAGGAACACTGCCGCGTTTTCGCTTTGACCAACTAATGACGTTTGGATGGAAGTTTCTTTTGCCGGTCGCCATCGCTAATGTGATAGTAACGATCATCGTCGTATATTTGATGAACTGATAGCAGTTCGGAGTTCGAGCTTAGCTCGTTGACTCGCTAGGGAAGATTCATGGTGTCAACCGTTCTCTTTTTTCTGTTCGCCGGATTCGCGATCGCATGCGCGGTCTCGATGGTCTATCACCGCAATCCGATCTATAGTGCGATCTCTTTGATCGGCGTGTTTATAGCACTTTCGTGCCTTTACGTGATGCTTGCGGCACCGTTCATTGCCGTCACGCAGATATTGGTTTACGCCGGTGCGATCATGGTCTTGGTCATCTTCGTGATCATGCTTCTGAATCTGGAAGAAGACACCGCGCTAAATCGGCTCAGATATTTATACGCTGTCGGCGGCGGGCTTGGGGTCGCACTTCTTGCTCAAACGTTCTTTATTTTTTACGCCGTTCTAAAGACGCCGAAGGTGCCGGTCGACGCCGGCACGACCGCCGGCAAAACAATGAGCATCGGGACGGCAATGTATACCGAATACCTTTTGCCTGTGGAGATCGTCGGCGTGATGCTCTTGATGGCGATCATCGGGGCGGTAACGCTCGTTCGGAAATTAGAAGCTCCGGAGCTCGAACTGCTCGAAGAACAGCAATCAGATAAACGGATCGAATAGTTTTGCCGGCCACCGAGGGATGTTGTTAGCAGACTACTCGCTAAGCACGCAATTGAAGGAAATGGAACCAAGCTTAGAAAGCTATCTAGCACTTTCAGGTATCTTATTCACGATCGGTGCCGTCGGCGTCGTCTTTAAGCGCAACGCCATCGGGATGTTCATGTGCATCGAGCTAATGCTCAACGCGGTGAACCTAACGTTCATCTCGTTCTCGCGATATTACGGCGACGTGACGGGCCAGTTGTTCGTGTTCATGGTGATGTCGGTCGCCGCCGCCGAAGCCGCGGTCGGCCTTGGCATTTTCATCGCGTTCTACCGTAATCGCTTATCGATCGACGTCGATGACGCAAGCATTTTGAAGAATTAGTTCGGAGTACCTGCTTTAGCAGGCCTTTAATACGAACATGCCGGCTGAGGTCGGAACTCCAAACTTACAATGATCGAAAACAATCTTTTAAGCATAATAATTTTCGCTCCGCTTGCCGGTGCGGTCATTAACTGGCTGATCGGCGGTCGGCTGAGGAATGAGCTTTTCAGCGGTTTGGTCGCTTGCGGGTCTATCGCCGTTTCCACAATTGTTGCTTTCTATCTCGCGTTTGTTGCTAACGGCGGAGCTCTTTTCAACGACCGGCCGACGCTCGACCACATCTGGACGTGGATAAGCGTTGGCGGTTTTCGTGCGGACTTTGCGCTTGGAATGGATCCGCTGTCCGGGATCTACGCTTGTTTCATCACATTCGTCGGGCTGCTCATTCACATCTTCGCCACCGGTTACATGCACGGTGACAAAGGCTTCTATCGCTTTTTCGCTTATTTGAATCTGTTCATGTTCGCGATGTTGACGCTCATCCTTGCGGACAACTTCCTCCTGATGTTCGTCGGATGGGAAGGCGTCGGGCTTTGCTCTTACCTTCTGATCGGTTATTACATCAAACGCGACGAGGCACGCGAGGCCGCCAAGAAGGCGTTCGTCATGAACCGCATCGGCGATTGGGGCGTGCTGATGGGCATCTTCCTCATCTTTACGTTGACCGGTTCGATCTCGTTCTTTGACAAAGTAGTCGACGGCGAAGAAGTCCAGAGCGTTTTCACTTTCGTCACGACGCAGATGTCTGCCGATCCGTTCACATGGGGAGCGATATTTGCCGGCGGACTGACATCGGTTGCCGTTCTTCTTTTTATTGGCGCGACCGGAAAATCCGCACAGATCCCGCTTCTAACATGGCTGCCGGACGCAATGGCCGGCCCGACGCCCGTTTCCGCACTCATCCACGCCGCGACGATGGTCACCGCCGGTGTTTATCTGGTCGTTCGGGCAAATGCGATATATCAGTTTTCACCAACGGCAATGTGGATCGTTGCCGTGATCGGCGCCGCGACCGCGATCTTTGCCGCGACCATCGCCATCGCCCAGAACGACATCAAGAAAGTTTTGGCGTATTCGACCGTTTCACAGCTCGGCTTTATGTTCCTCGCCGCCGGCGTCGGAGCATTTGTCGTCGCGATCTTTCACGTGATGACACACGCTTTCTTCAAAGCGTTGCTCTTCCTTGGTTCGGGTTCAGTCATTCATGGAATGCATCACGAACAGGACATGCGGAAAATGGGCAATCTGAAGAAGTACATGCCCATCACGTTCATTACAATGGCGATGGGCTGGCTTGCGATCGCCGGAATACCTATCTGGTCGGGCTTTTTCTCAAAGGACGAGATTCTTTATAAGACCTTCGCAGCCGACAAGTATTTTCAGAATGGCTACTTTCCCGGCAATGAAATGCTTTGGGGCGTCGCCGTCATTACCGCGATACTCACCGCGATCTACATGACGCGGATGATGATCATGACATTTTGGGGCAAGGAGCGATTCCACGATGCATTGCCCGATGCCGCTCATGCCGGTGACCCGGCACATGCTGAGGAGACTGCGTTCGCCGTCGGTGATGCCCACGACGATGAGATGGTCCATGGTCACGTCATCGCGGCAGCACATGACGAACATACTGATGATGACGAAGAGCATCATCACGCTCTGCCGCACGACTTCAAGCCGCACGAGTCTCCTTGGGTAATGACCGTTCCGCTTATTATTCTCGCGTTTCTTTCGACTGTAGGCGGCCTTGTTGGCATCCCGTACGCAATGAGTTCGATGATCGGCATTAAGGAAGCGAACAGCTTTGAGCACGTGCTCGAGCCCGTGGTAGCAAAGATCGACACGCCTGCCGCTGTCAAGGCCCGCGAAAATGCCAAGGCTCATTCGCCGGACGCCGTCAGCACCGAACGCTGGCTAGCGCTGATGTCGACCGTTCTTGCGATCGTCGGGATCGCAATCGGTTTCGCTCTTTTCCGCAACAACCCGCTGCGTAGGATGCCCAAGATCATGGAACAAAAGTGGCGGTTGGATGAATTTTACAACGGATACATCGTCGATCCGCTGACGAACCTTTCGCGAACCGTTTTGTGGAGGGGTTTTGATGTCGGATTCATCGACGGTATCGTAAACGGTATTGGCAGCTTCGTAAAGGAGATAGGCAATGCGGCCCGAGGTGTTCAGGTTGGCTTCGTGCGATCATACGCCGCGATCATTATTTTGGGCGCCATGGCTGTCGTCGGCTACTTCATATTCTACGGACTCAAGTTGATAGGTTAGAAGGATGAAAGCTCGCAATCTCGCAGCATTGTTGATCTGCTTACTTTTCGCCGGTTCAGCAGCCGCACAAGCGGAGATCGAGTCGGGCAACTACGGCAGCCTCAACATCGCCATTGATGACAAAGGCGTTTTGACGGGGCATTTTCGCGAGGGGACGGGCGACGACGGAAAAGGTAACCCGCGATTTGTCTGTTCGTTTTTTGTTCGCGGACAGCGGACCGACGAAGGACGTTTCGAGATTAAAACGTGGCACCCGGAGTTTTCCGATGAGGTCATAGACGGCGAAGTCACCGCATCCGAAACCGACGGCCGAAAGGGTTTGACGATGCGGCTCGACGGCGAACACGGAGGATGCTGGAATGTCGCCCCTGTACTAAAGGAACCCGAAGGCGTCGAATTCGACCTCATCAAGGCATTGAATTCGACTTCGGTAAGAATGATTGCATCTCCGAAAGCTTATTTTCACGCTTCGGCGAACGCAGGTGCCAAACAGCGGGCGTTTGTCGTCAAGAACGATTCGGTCAGCGTGCTCAGAGTAAAGGGCGATTGGGCTGAGGTCGTCTTTTCGGGCGACGCAGGCAAAGAAACTCGCGGTTGGATGCCGATCAGTTCGTTCTACAAGATCGAACCTTAGGCTTTCATGGAGTCTTGTTCAATATAATGGATTTTATTTCTGAAAATATTCTGACGATACTGATCTTGCTTCCGGTTTTCGGGGCAATTGGGCTCGTTGGGCACCAGATGTTCTGGAAGAATGAAGATCATCTGAAATGGGTGACACTCGCGATCACGCTGGTCGTTTTTCTGCTCTCGCTTATTTTACTGACCAGCAGTCCGGCGTCGGCGAGCGGCTTCTTTTTTGAACAAAACGTCACCTGGATCGAAGCGATCAATACGAACTACCACGTCGGTGTCGATGGCCTCAGCCTTTGGCTTGTGATACTAACCACGTTCATAATGCCGATCTCGGTCCTTTCGACCTGGCATGCTGTCGAGAAAAGGCCGACGGCGTTCTACGTCTTTCTTCTACTGTTGCAGAGCGCAATGATCGGCGTCTTCGTCTCGCTTGATCTGCTCGTTTTCTACCTGTTCTTCGAAGCCTCGCTTGTGCCGATGTTCTTTTTGATCGGCATCTGGGGCGGCGAAAACCGCATCTACGCGGCGGTCAAGTTCTTTATCTTTACGGCACTCGGCAGTTTGCTGATGCTCGTGGCGATCATCAGCCTTTACTACCTTCATTTTACTGCTACAGGTCAGGGCACATTCGATTTCGTCACGCTCCTCGCAACGCTGCAAAGCGGTGAACTGATTTTTACGCCGGTCGCCGGAACGTTGTTGTTCCTGGCGTTTGCCTTGGCGTTTGCTATCAAGGTCCCGATGTTCCCGTTCCACACGTGGCTGCCCGACGCGCATACGGAGGCGCCGACTGCCGGTTCCGTTATCCTCGCGGCCGTGTTGCTCAAAATGGGCACATACGGCCTGATGCGATTCTGCTTTACTCTCTTTCCGGATCAGAGCCGCGAATTTGCACCGCTTTTCATTGTCCTGGGGATAATCGGAATAATCTACGGAGCATTGGTCGCGATGGTCCAACCGGACGTGAAGCGCCTTGTGGCCTATTCATCGGTCGCCCACATGGGATTTGTGATTCTCGGGATGTTCTCCTTCACCGAATGGGGAATGCAGGGAGCACTCTTTACGATGCTCGCCCACGGCGTTTCGACCGGAGCTTTGTTCCTGCTCGTTGGCTTTATCTATGAACGCCGCCATACGCGTGCCATCTCGGAATTTGGCGGATTGGCCAACGTAATGCCGATCTACGCGACGATATTTGTTATCACGGCGATGTCTTCTGTTGGGCTTCCGTTCCTTAATGGCTTTGTTGGTGAATTCCTGATAATGGTCGGCATGTGGAAGTCAGAAATACTCAGCATCACGGCGACCGTTAACTGGAATTATGTCGCAACAATGGCCGCGGGAACCGGTGTGATCTTCGCTGCGGTTTACTTGCTGTGGATGATGCAGCGTGTGCTTTTCGGCAAGATCACGAACGAAAAGAACCGCGTCCTCACCGACCTGAGCTACCGCGAGATCGGGATAATGGTGCCGCTGCTTTTCCTGATGGTCTTCATGGGCGTTTATCCGAAACCTATCCTTGATCGATCGCGGGACGCGGTGGTCTCCATCCAGGAACGCGTTATTCGCCAGGCCGGCGGAACCGTCGAACCCGTACAGGCACAGAAGCGGTAAGCGGCCGTCGGGCAAAAAGTTTGTTATGCAATTGGCTGATCCAAACGTAAATATTTCTATCATTCTGCCGGAGATCATTGTGGCGGTCACGGGCGTCATCGTGATGCTCTACGATAGTTTCTTTCCCAAAAATCGCGGGATCACGGGTGCGGTCTCGCTCATTGGCCTGGTAGTAGCCGGCGTCATTCTGGCGATGATGTGGTCAACAGGCAGCGGCGTTCCGGCAATGGCTTGGGGCGGAATGATCGTCCACGACAGCCTTCGGCTTAGCTTTTCATTCGTATTTTTGCTGGTGTCCGCACTGACGATCCTGATCTCGACCGTCTGGGTCGAACGCGAAAACGTTCCCGCTGGTGAATACCACGCACTATTGATGTTCGCCACATTCGGGATGATGCTGATGGCATCCGGCAACGACATGGTCGTAATTTTCCTAGGCCTCGAAACACTCTCGATCGCGACCTATGTGATGGCCGGCCTACGTAAGGCCGATCTGAAATCAAACGAATCGGCGATGAAATATTTCATCCTCGGTTCGCTGGCGTCGGCCTTCCTTCTTTACGGAATGGCCCTGATCTATGGGGCGACCGGTTCGACCAACATAACGGAGATCGCCGCGAAGGTCGGCGATGCGAACTTCCCTGCATTGCTGCTCGTCGGCGGTGCGATGCTTCTTGTCGGGTTTGGGTTCAAGATCGCGGCGGCACCGTTTCACGTCTGGACGCCGGACGTTTACGAAGGTGCTCCATCGCCTATCACCGGATTTATGGCCGCCGGGCCAAAGGCAGCAGCATTTGCATCCTTTATTCGGGTTTTTGTCATCGGCTTTCCGCTGATCGCCGGAGCTCAGGCTTCGGGCTACCTGCACGAGACTTGGATAACAGCCCTGGCGGTTATGGCGATGCTATCGATGACGGTAGGCAATGTGGCGGCAATCATGCAGAGCAACGTTAAGCGTATGCTCGCCTATTCGTCGATCTCACATGCCGGATACGCTCTTGTTGGCATGGTCGGTGCGGGAATGGCATCGTTGATAGCCCGTGACACGGCCGTGGCGGCAGTAGCGTTCTACATGCTCACTTATGCCATAACCAATTTGGGGGCATTTGCTATTGTCACGCTGCTCGGCCAAAAGAATGATCGCCGGACGGAATTCGAAGATTTCGCTGGCATCGGCTTCAAGTCACCGCTTCTATCATTTTCTTTGTCGCTGTTCATGCTCAGTCTGTTAGGACTTCCCCTTACGGCCGGATTTATCGGCAAGGTGCTGGTCTTCCGCCCGGCGTTAGAGGCCGGGAACACGCTTTTGACGGTCCTGGTGGTAGTCGCTGTGGTCAACACCGCGATCTCTGCCTATTACTATTTGCGGCTTATAGTTGTAATGTTCTTCAAGGAACGCACGACCGACTGGCTCGAACCGCGAATACCGGCCGCAATGGCAGCTGTTATCGTGATCACAGTTGTTGGTGTTTTCTATTTCGGCATCTTTGGCAACAGCGTGATCGAGAAGTTTTCACGTTCACCCATCGCTGCCGAGGCACAGCTCCGTTAGAGATTATCATCTTTTTGGTTCGACCGGACCTGCGTGGCAGATAGCTCCGCAGGTCGCTTTTTTTTGATGATGGACATAGTTCAACAGCTTCGTAAAGACGCCGGTGAAAGCTGGATCCCGCGGGTTTACGCCGAAAAGATCCGGCCGCTGCGGACTCGTTCGTTCGAAATGGAAATTCCCGAACGCGAAAATAGTCCGGCGATCTTTAAGACGCTTCTAGGCGTCGAACTAAAGGTCGGGCGGCGGCGATTTGCATGTCCAAATTTTGACACGGCTCGTTATCTTGCCGTCTTCGCCCAGATCGGTTGCCGCGAGGTCGCGATACCGTATGACATCACCCAGATACCGCCGCTTGCTGAAGTTCTCGAGGCGACGCTTTTGGATCTGATGGGCGATCTCAATTCTGCGACCGCTTCCCTGTCGCCGCAAATGCGCGGCCGGATCCGAGCAAAACTCTTTAGGGAAATGCGGAGTGAGATCAAGAGTATCGGGGCAGGAGAGATGATGCCACTTTTCAATAGTTCGACCCGGCAGCGGGATAACTGATATACTTAGGTGACGGCTTCCTTAAACCGTAATTTCGGTTTGAGGTGAGCTTTCGATATTATTTGGTGCTATGTTTGATGCTGTCGTAAAACCTTCTATCAAAGAAGAACTCCCGTTCCCTTACAACAAACGTGCTTTCTGTCTTTACGAGCCCATCGAAAAGACCATCGAACACGCCCGCGTTCTGATCGTCAACAGCCTATTGCGTTACGAATCTGACGTGTCGCCGCTTGCCCATTCCGATTGGGCCGATTCGCTTTCGGCAAAGCTTAAGTTCGAGCGAAAGGTCTCGTCGATGGCGTGTAATAACATAGCCCAGAACGTTATCCGGCTAGTCAAAAGCCCAAAAACCTTGACGGTTCATCTATCAGAGCTCGCGGCGGCAGTAGCTGATTTTAGGCCGGATGCCATCGTCCTAAGCGGGACGTTTAGCGATTTTGATTATTACAACGCAGAGCATCTTGCGAAATTTGCTGAGTTCATTAAGTCAACTGAGATACCCATTTTGGCAATATGCGGTTCGCATCAGCTTGTCGGAATGTCGTTCGGTTGCGAACTTAAGACGCTCGACGGCCTCGAACTTAGCGAAAAAAGAACCGATCGCCTCGTGGAGTATCAGTATCGTTTCGTAAAGATACTTGATAATACGGACCCGATATTCGAAGGCATTGATGACCAGCTTTCGGGCGTTTGGCAGGACTACACCAAGGAAGACGACATACTTCGCGTTTGGCAGAATCACGGTGTTCAGGTCGATGGCGTACCCGAAGGCTTTGAGCTTTTAGCGAGCTCCTATCTTTGCCGTAATCAGATGATGGCCAAACGCTCGGATGGGCAATTGATCTATTGCGTCCAATTCCACCTCGAAAAGTCATTCGAGGATTGGTCCAAGAACCCGACCCGGTGGGAACATCCGAACGAATCGCGTGACGGCCGCATCCTATTCGAGAACTTCTTAAAGCTTGCGACTGCACATTCCGGGTCTTGATCGGTTTCACTTAAAGTCGCTGATTCAACGATCTACAAAAAGAAAGGGCTGCCCGAAACGCAAGTTTCCGGCAGCCCTTTCCAATTCACTTGATCAGTTATTTCTCAACAACCCCAAGGACATTATTGCTTATAGCACCTAGTCCGCTATTCTGGTTGTCGGAATTGTACTGAATGGTCGAATTACCACCGCCGCTCGTATTCCACTGAGGTGACAGGAAGTTAGCCCCGGTGGCCGGATTGGTATTGCTGGCAATATCGCTTTCCAGATAGGGAGCAAGAACTATATTGCCTTGGATCGTACCGTTACCTCCACCTGTTCTTAGGATTCCCTCCTCGCCGGTGACGATGATGAGGCCGTTCCAGTTGAAGTTCCCATGGAGCGTCAACCTACCGGTGACGATTAAGATCCCGCCGCCCGCAACCGGGCCGAGGGTACAATCACCATCGCAAAAGGTTATACCGGTCCCGGTCGCATTGTCTCCCCAGCTTGTCGGCTGGGTTCCGGTGAAGACCCGTCCGGTCGAGTTCGTGGGGTCATAAGAGTTGCGAGCCGTCTCGTACAACGATCTGACTGTTGAATCGAGAGATTGCGGACTCTGAAGCCAAGGCGGCGTTTCACCACTGACGTTGGCCGGTGAGCCGACAACGTTGCCCAATCTTCTACCGAATCCTTCGTTTACAGCATCCAGGTTTGTATCCTCACACGGCATTACGCTGCAGTCCGGGGGATGAGTTGTGCCAACCGGCGGAATAATGTCCGAAGAGCCGGTCGCCAGATCAACGCCCGAATAGAGCATGGCATTCGATGCCCCGGGATCGAATGTAAATGGCCCGTTCGATGCAGATGGCGGACCCACCAATGTGAGTGTCGCCGGTGCGCCAAGGCCGTTAAAGTAGTTGTTCTGAATTATCGCCTCGAGGGTTTTTTTCGATCCGCGAGGCCCGTATCCGGTCGAAATGATCCTAATCCGCGCCGGCTCGGGAGGCGATATTGTCCCCTGGATCTTATTCTCGAAGCCCGCCGTGCTGGCTTTCATGCGGGCCTTATAACCGATAGGGGCGTTCGTTGTGTCCAGTGAAGGGGCCGGGCTTCCCGTCCAGGGCGTGTACGGACTTCCAATACTGGATGCAAATTCTAATACAAAGTTGCTTCCCCGAAGATTATAGGTCTTGGAGTCGAACACAACCGGAACATCATCTGTTACCGGAGTTCCTTCTATTAAGTATCCGCGTATGACACGGCTTGCCGGATACGGAACCGTCATATGAACGCCGATCTCAAAGCGAACCCGGCGCGAAATAATCGCGCGTCCTGTCGTACCGCTTGTCACGATAAAGCTGCCAAAATCAGTGGGCCTGACCGTGTCGATAGGAACATTGAGGTTGGTCACTGTTTTGGGAACATATTGGATCCGTGTTCCTGCTGTCGCCATATCACCAAAGGTGATCTGTTGACTGTTTCCCGAATCGTGATCGTAGAATCGTCCGTAGGTTACATATGAGATCAGTGATCCCGTATTATCCGGATCGGAGATCTGAAGGTTGAAGGCGTTGTAATTTGCCGCTGCGGGGATGATCGTTATTCGCGAATCTGCTGCCGTACCTGAGTAGGCGAGAACTCGCGAAAGCCTGGAAACACCGCTAACGTCGGATGCATTGTTCGAGGTGGCGAGTCCGACCGCTTTTCCAAATGAGATCTTGTTCAATTTATGATCTTCATAGATCGGATTTCCGGCCTCTGTCGTGACATACAGCGGACTGGGTTTTATACGGCATCCGCCGGGCGCAGCCCTTTGTTCTGGCGTGCATTTGTATCGCAAAACATCTACAACCGATTGAATTCCGTTCTCGGCTGCATTGTACGCCTGCTGTTCGGCAGTAGCGTCGGTAAAGTTCCATGAATTGACCGACGTAGCAAGGATAAGGCTCACCGAGAGTGCCAGCACTAAACTGGAGATCAATAGAGCCATTATCAGGGCGGCCCCTTCTTCACCCTTTCGGGACATTTGCGATTTTCGTTCGATGGATCTCATATTTTTCCTCCGCTTTCGTCTTAGTACTGCCTCAGCATGTAATTCGAGTTTCGCAGCGTGACGTCGGATGTAAACGTGACGGTCTGGTTATCCGGTTGCCCTATAACGGGGTCCAACTCGACCAAAACGGTTATCCTCACACGTCCCGTTGCCGTTGTGGGGACGTCCGTTTCGGTAACGGTAGAGGCACTCGTTGTGTAATTGATATATCGGAAGGTAACGTTACTGACCTTGTTCACGACCACCGACGTTGTCGGGTCACCAGCTAGCGCATTTGGGTCAAATCTGACGATAGATTTAGTAGCATTATCAAAAAAATAGGTCACATCCTCACCCGGATCGTTCGTGTCTAGTACAGTAGAGCCCGTCGGCAAAGAATAATCGCCGACGTTCTCATAATTGGATCGGATGCGTATTCTGTTCGGGCCGGAATCTGCGATGACTATCCCGTTGCTGGGCGTTTTCGTGATCGAGTCAGTAAAAAGGCCAAATCCTGAGTTTCCGATCTCCCGGGAAACTAAGTTCAAAGCTGCCTGAGCGGACACCAGAGCATCAGCCTTTCGGGTCTCGCGAGCATTAACGCCGGTTGCCCTACTGACCACAGTTGAGAGCACCGCCAGCAATATGAGCGTGACCGTCATTCCGATCATTAGCTCGAGCAACGAAAAACCCTGGTCTTTTCTTGATCCTGATCTCTGCATATTATTAGTTTCCTATCGTTCGTCGCAGTACCACGCTTGCCGGGATGGCCGTTTGCCAGCCGGGACTCGGCGCCGCCAGCTTAACTTCGACCCTTATTTCTTTCACCCGCGTCGTAGTGTCTACGTCATATGTACCCGGAGTATTGAACGGATTATCGTCAACTTTTGTATTGACCTGAAAGATTCCTCCGTTTGTATCAAATATCGTGCAGGTTTTCTCTCCTCCGCGAATATCGCGAAGTGCATCCGTCCGACATTCGGCTCCGGCCGGGGCCCATCCATCAACTCCGCCGGGTGTAAACTTTGCGGCACGCAGCCGCTCGACCTCCTGCTGTAACAAGGCCAAATTTTGGGCGCGGGTCGCGTTGCCTGAGTTGTAGATGACGGAATAGTGGATCGCCTGCAAGGCTCCCAGCAATGCAATGGTTATGACTAACATTGCAATTATTGCTTCTACCAGAGAGAATCCGGCCGATGATCGTAGATCGGTCACTTGTGAGCTTTCTGTTTTCATACTTTTACCTAATGCCTCCCGCCTTTCACTGGCACTTTCCGTTTCTCTGCACACTCCACGGGGCCCGACAATCGCAAGTTGCGGGATTCCCCGGCCGTTGACTGTACACGCACGCTGCAAGAGGTGTCGGCGAAGGAGTCGGTGTTGGCGTGGCGGATGGATCCGGGGTAGGCGTTATCGTCGGCGTTGGCGTCGGGGTGGTCGAAGGCGTCCCCGAAGGCGTTCCCGCCGGAGTTGGCGTAGGGGCCGTTCCGGTCCAGACCGCAAGGTCCTCATTGATGCCTGAGCTTGTCGCTACAGTTGTTACGGTCGGAGCTATGAAACTGGGAATGGATTCGCCGCCGTTCAAGAATGCCACGGTACCCGTCGGGGAAACGTATATCGAATTGGAGTTAGTGGAATCGCGAGTTGTACATGGCGAATCGCAAAAATGCGTCGGCGTCTGTGCGATCGTCTCGCTTCCGCAAGCTCCCGACGTGGTTTGCCCGCGACCATCGAAACGAATGATGATCGGGAAGGTCGGCGCCGGATCATCGGTGATGATCACGTCGCTGTATCCCCCGAAATTGACGACCCTCTGGTCGGTCGCCGGATTCAGCGTTCCGTCTTGATTGGTGTCGGTAAGATATCTGAATGAGGTCGCACTTGTTATCTCGACCCTTGCCATCTGATCGCACGTCGCCGGCCTACGCTTTACCGAATCGAATCTGGAACGCTCAAGCGCTACTTTGAATTCCTTTGCGATGCTCTGTCTCTTGAGGATCTTCGATGAACTTCCGAGCGCGAGTACTGCAAAGGTGACAAGGATCGCCAAGATCACCATTACTATTAGTAATTCGATAAGAGAGAATCCGGCGTCCTTTCGTTTCAAGATCGCGTTTTTCATATAGTGTATCTGCTTAAAAAGCTAACTGAACCGGTTCGACGGAATCGTCGTGTGCGGGGGTTGGCGGGAAATCACCCTCATAATTTATAGCACTATCGTTTAGCAGTGTCAATCATTTATCAACGATGTTAAACTCTGCGGCCGGCAGTATGCCTACGACGCTCACTAATAAAAAAGGCAGATTCCGGAACAATTTCCAAAATCTGCCGACGACAGAACTTTTTATGCTGGCTCTAATCTTTACTCGAAGCAGTTTTCAGGGACGTTTTCCATCGTGTTTTTTATCAGCATATCGACGACGGCGTTGAAATCGCCGCCGGTTTCTTCGAAGACTTTAAGCTGCTCGTCCGCCGAAGTGCCGCGTTCGAGAATAGTGTGTATGTGTTCGACCTCTTTTCTAGAATTCAGCGGATCGAGGACGTCGTCAACAAAATCGAGCAGCTCGCGGATCAGATCCTTGACCGGCACTTCTTTCTGCTTTCCGAGATCGAGCAGCTTGCCATCGAGCCCATAACGTATCGCCCGCCATTTATTTTCCAGGATCAGACGGCGATGATAGATCCGAAAGCCGAGGTTTCCTTCAGTCAGCAGGTTGAGTTTCGCCACAATGGCCTGGAATAACGCAGCTATAGCGATCGTATCGTCGACCCGCGTCGGGATATCACAGATGCGAAATTCGATGGTAGGAAAGAGGTGATGCGGCCGCAGGTCCCACCAGATCTTTGATCCGTCCTGAATGCAGTTCATCTTTATCAGCAAATTTAAGTATGTTTGATATTGCTGAAATGATTCGAAATGGTCCGGTATCTCAGTTCGGGGAAATTTTTTGAACACCTCTGACCGGTACGACTTCAGGCCCGTATTGAACCCAAGCCAAAACGGCGATGAAGTCGTCAGAGCAAGGACGTGAGGAAGGAAGTATCGAGCCGCGTTCATTACCTGAATCCGCCGGTCCGGATCCGGAATACCTACGTGGACGTGTACGCCAAAGATCAGCAGTGACCTGGCGACCATCTGCAGCTCATCGACCAAAAGCTTATAACGATCGCCGTCATAAATTTCCTGTTCGGACCATTTTGAAAACGGATGTGTCGATGCTGCGACTATCTCCATTCCCTTCTTCCGGGCAAGGCTCGAAATTATGCACCTAAGCTTAGTGATGTCCTCACGGGCTTCCTGAATATTTGCACATACGCCCGTGCCGACCTCTATCATCGACTGAATCATTTCAGGCTTTATCTTTTCCCCAAGCAGCAGTTTGCCCTCTTCGAGGATCTCAGACACGTGCGATTTCAGCTCGCGGGTCGTCGGATCCACGATCTGAAATTCTTCCTCGATACCGAGTGTAAATTGGTCGAACATATTGTTTAACGGGTTCCCTTCATCATTTTGCTCCGGATCTTCGCTGACTAAGATCACGTAAGATATTCTGGCGTTACGAGGACATTTCCTTGGCGAGTTCCATGAATTGACTGGCCGCATGGGAGAGAACAGAGTTTCGCCGATAGACCAAATGCAATTTCCGGTCGAACCTCATTTCCTTGACGCTCAAACCAACAAGCCGGCCATCCGCGATCTCTGACCGTGCGGTAAGTTCGGGAACGAGCGCAACACCGATGTCCTCGATCACCAGTCGCTTGATCGCCTCCAGTGATGGAAGCTCGATCGATATCCGAAGGTTCGTCTTGTTAGCTTCAAATGCCTCTATAACCTTTTCTCGATACGGCGATTTAGCGTTGTGTGCAATGAAGGTCTCGGTGCCCAGTTCCTTTACCGATACCTCTTTCCGGCCCGCAAGCCTATGCCCGGGTGCGACGATCAAAACAAGGACATCCGTCAAAACCGGCACCGATCGGAGGGTCGATTCTGCCGGCTTGAATGAAAGTACCCCAAGTTCTACGTCGCGCGATGAGATCTCTTTCGGAATTCGGCTCGCAACGCCGCGCTTTACCTCGACCTTGATGTGAGGAAAACGCCGACGGAATTCCGTTATAACCGGCAATAGATAGAAGACCGTATGCTCATTCGCACTGATCGTAACCTTTCCGCGATGAAGTTCTGCGATCTCGCGAACTGCTTCTTGGGCATTTCGACGCAGATTCAGCATTTGCCGTGCGTAATCGAGCAAGACCTCGCCCGCGAAGGTCAATGTGCCGTCCTTTGATGAACGGTCAAAAAGCTTTTCGCCAAGGTCGAGTTCAAGTCGGCTGATCGCCTGACTAACTGCCGGTTGAGTTCGTTTTAAGGTTTCCGCGGCCCTGGAGAAACTCTTCTCGTCAGCAACGGTCACTAGTACCTCGAGTTGGTTGATATCCATCGTGAAAGATGCAGCAATAGATTATTGAATTGTCGTTTCTATAATTGCAGATTATATCAAAATAAGCTCCTGTTCAAATGTGGGTGATGGACATCTGGGGCCTTCTAGAGCTTTTTCTTGATGATCTTAAGCCAACAGCCTAATTTTTATGCGATCGGCTACTTCGTTTTCTGTTTGACAGCCGAAGCTGAAACTAGATAGCATTATTTCGGTTAACTCTCCGCCTCTGAATTAGTCTATTTTTCCCAAAAGATATAAAATACGGAAACTTGAGTTTCAATAAAAGTAGATCACCAAGAAATGGGATTTTCGACAACTGCAATACACGCGGGCAATGAGCCCGACCCGACGACCGGTGCCGTGAGTGTTCCGATATACCAAACGTCAACTTATGCCCAGGACGGCCTCGGCGTTCATAAAGGCTGGGAGTATGCTCGGACACAGAATCCGACGCGATCCGCTCTCGAAGCGAATATTGCGGCTCTTGAGGGTGCAAAGTATGGCTTTGCGTTTGCCTCTGGAATGTCGGCCACTGACGCTGTTTTGAAATTGGTCAAGGGCGGTGAGCACGTAATTCTTGGTGACAACACGTATGGCGGAACATACCGCCTGTTCGACCGCGTATTAAGGGATTATGGCGTTGAATTCGACCTCGCCGACACTACCGATATTCCTTCGCTCGAGAAACTATTCCGCCCAAACACGAAAATGGTTTTCGTCGAGACTCCGACCAATCCGGTAATGAGCGTCACCGACCTCACGGAAGTTTCAAAACTTGCGCATGCAAACGGAGCTCTCGTCGTCTGCGATAACACCTTTATGTCGCCGTACTTTCAGCGGCCGATCGAGTTCGGTGTTGACATCGTGGTACATTCGACCACTAAATATCTCAACGGCCATTCAGACAGCGTTGGCGGCTTTGCAGCGATGAATGATGATAAGGCGGCCGAATGGGTCGGATTCATCCAGAACAGCGTCGGAGCGATCCTTTCCCCGATGGATTCTTTCCTCGTCCTTCGCGGCACAAAGACGCTCGCGGTCCGAATGGAAGCCCACGACAAGAATGGCCGCCAAGTCGCAAATTTCCTAGCCGAACATCCCGCGATCTCCAAGGTCTATTACCCTGGTCTCGTTTCGCATCCGCAACACGAGCTCGCCAAAAAGCAGCAGAGCGGGTTCGGCGGAATGGTCTCATTTGAGACCGGCTCGTACGAGAATGCAAAAAAAGTGCTTGAGGGCGTCAATCTTTGTACGCTTGGTGAAAGCCTTGGCGGCGTCGAAACCTTGATATCCCATCCGGCATCTATGACGCATGCGTCCGTTCCGGAGGAAAAACGAACTCAGCTCGGCATCACTGATGGATTAGTTCGCATCTCCGTCGGTATTGAAGATGTCGAGGACATCATTCAAGATCTGGATCAAGCTCTAAGCTAGTTTTACTTCAGTACGGCGGAAATCCCACGCGGCTTCAGCCGCCGTTGAAATCTAAAGCTGCTCTATCGGTATATTATGTTAACAGTCGAAACTCACGCCACGTCACACGTAGGCCGCGTCCGCAAGGGCAATGAGGATAATTATCTTCTTCTGCATATCTCACGTTCAAAGGCTTGGACGAGCGCGCAGGACGATGGTGAGTTCGTTATCGAAAGTCAGAAATTCGAGATAGACGACAACGGTATCGTACTTGCTGTTTCTGACGGAATGGGCGGGGCGATGGCAGGCGAGGTGGCCAGCAAGATGGCCGTCGAATGTGTTTGCGAAAAGATACTGGACGAGGACATCGATTCGACTTTGACGCCGGAAGCATTTGAATACCACCTGATCGGGAAGCTCTATGAAGCAACGCTGTACGCTAATCACTTAGTGCATCAGCAGGGCCGCTCCGATCCGCAGTATCAGGGAATGGGAGCCACGTTCACCGGCATGGGCGTCACTCCGCAAGGCATCGACCTGGTCCAGGTCGGCGACAGCCGCGCATATCTGGTCCGAAACGGAAAGATCTATCAGGTCACCAAGGACCAGTCGCTTGTCCAACAGCTCATCGATGCCCAGCAGATCTCTCCCGAAGAAGCTGAGACGCATACCTTGAAAAATGTCATACTTCAGGCTCTCGGAGCCCAAAGCGAGATCTTCCCTGTCTCGGCTCGTCTTACACCGAATCAGGGCGACGTCGTAATGCTCTGCAGCGATGGGCTTTCGAATAAGGTTAGCCCCGCGGGCATTCAGCGTATAATTCTTGAAAATATAGACTCGCTGGAAATGGCGTGTGCTGAGCTAGTTAAAGTGGCGAATGAGAACGGCGGCGAGGACAACATTACGGTCGTTATCGCAAAATTGACCGGCGAGAACCTTCCCGAACCGGAAAGCGACGATGTTCAGCTAGAGGTCATTGACCTCGCTAACATCCACGATACTGCCGACCAGGACACGACTGAGATACTCTGAGGATAGCTGGCTAGCTAGTCTTGTTTCCAGCCAGGAAGCTCACGATTGATAGCCCGCACATAGATCGATGACCCCTTTACACTGACCACCTCGACTTTTTCTCCGTCAGCAAAGGTACTTTCGCCGTCTGCAGGAAACGCTGTCCATTCGGAGCCGTAGACCTTCACCGCGGCAGCATTCAACTCCCCACGGCTAGCCGACGTGATCGTTCCGATCTTGCCCGGTAAAGCATCCATGCCCATTTTCACATCCGGGCCCTCGTTGCCCCAGATGAACTTCGTAAAGATCGTTTTGGACATTACCGTCAGCGCACCGGAGACTACGGCAAACACCGCAAACTGCCACGCTAGCCCAAAGCCGAACATACCGACGATCGCCGCTGCCAACGCCCCCAGTCCGAACCAGAAAAGCACAAATCCGAGCGTGAATACCTCGGCGACGATCAGTCCGACACCAAGCAGCAACCAAAATATCCACGCAAGCTGATCAAGTTCCATATGCCGACCTTCCCGAGTAAATATTAACATACACAATGATCTACATTCCGCCGGCCAGAACCGCCCAACAAAAAAAGGCCTACCCGAAACGAGGCCTTTTTCACGTAAATAAAATTGTGAAGAGTGCTGGTACTGGGGACGGGAATCGAACCCGTACGACCCTAAGGTCACAGGATTTTAAGTCCTGGGCGTCTACCAATTCCGCCACCCCAGCGCGAAAATCGAGATTAGCATAGTTGATTTCAAAGACAAAGACCTACCCGAATTCATGGACGGTGAGAGGCCGTGAGTGGGGCAGTTTTCCGCACGAATAGTGGAACTGCCCGGGAAGTGATGCCGAAATGCTCTGTGGTATACCAGCCCATGCCCATTTAATGAGCAAGATCGCCATCGATCTGTGGAACGTCCTTTGCTCTGAACGTGGTGTGGTACGCAGTGAGCACCTATGATCAACTCCTCCGATTTTTTCAGATCCATACTAAATTCAATGACCGAGCAGATCGTCGTTATCGATGATTCGGGCTCGATAAAGTTCGTCAACCACGCTTGGAACGTCTTCGGCGAAGAGAACAATTGCCGGACGCGTTCGGATGAATGGCTCTCGGCCAACTATCTGCAGGTGTGCGACGCCTCCAAGGGTAAAGGCGATGCTTCCGGCCGCAGTATCGCTGCCGGGATCAGGAGTGTGATAACGGGTGCGGTTCCGCAATTTGCGGTCGAATATCCGTGCCATAGCCCTGCCGAAAGGCGTTGGTTTATGATGTCCGCAACTCCTCTGGAGCTAAGCGATGGGCGGTACTTCGCCATAACTCACAAGAATATAACCGCACGAAAAGAGGCCGAGA
>JBBQTV010000029.1:0-24588 GCA_038212935.1 Pyrinomonadales bacterium
TGAGGACGCCAAGATCAGCGTAAACGACATTATCGTAAAGGCCGCTGCGATGGCGTTGATCAGGCATCCGTGGGTCAATGCTTCGTACCAGGACAAGACAGTTAGGTTCTACGAGCAGGCCGATATCGGCGTTGCAGTAGCCATCGACGAAGGCCTGATCACGCCGGTCGTCCGCGGTGCAAACCTAAAAGGACTTACCGAGATCGCCGCCGAGATAAGGGATCTTGCCGCCAAAGCCAAGGCTAAGAAGCTCCAGCCCGAGGAATACACCGGAGCCACATTCTCCATCAGTAATTTAGGCATGATGGGCATCAAAGAATTCACCGCGATCATCAATCCGCCCGAGGCCGCAATCATCGCTGTCGGCGGAGCGACCCCAACGCCGGTTGTTCGCGAAGGTGCTGTCGTGATTCGCAACATCATGCACGTCACAATGTCCTGCGACCACCGCGTAGTCGACGGTGCGACCGGAGCGAAATTCCTGCAGACCTTCAAGCAAATGCTCGAAAGCCCCGCGATGATGTTGATGTAGCGGAATCCGATTCGCCTGCTTTTTGCCCGCAAGACCTTTAGCGAATTCGATTGCAGGTCTTGTGGGCATTGTCGTTTTTTGGAAAAAGAACCAGCACAAAAAAGCTTTGCCCCCCATGCCGCGTTGCTCGGCGTGCAGGCGATGTTTGGTTCGCTTCCGGTGATCGGAAAGGTCGTGCTTGCCGTTGTTCCGCCGACCGCTCTGGTGGGTTTCCGGATCAGCATCACGGCACTGATTCTTTTTGCGGTTCAGGCATACCGCCGACGCATCTGGCTTCAATATAAAGAAGATTACTGGCGGCTTGCGGTTCTGAGCCTTTTTGGCGTTACGATGAACCAACTGCTCTTCATCGGCGGGCTTTCGCTAACGAAGGCGTCGAACACTTCCCTGCTCGCCGTCACCATCCCGATATTTACGATCGCTGTGAGCGCCGTGCTGGGGACCGAGCGGCTGCAGCTCATCAAAACGATCGGCATAGTGCTCGCTGCTGTCGGCGTCGTGATACTGATCGATCCGCGAAATGCGTCGTTCTCTGACCAAACGACGCTCGGCGATATCCTCATTATTTTGAATTCCCTTTCGTACGGCATTTACGTAGCGACCTCCAAAGACATCATTACCCGAAACGGGCCGTTCCGTTCGATGATGTGGATATTCATCTTCGCCAGCATCGTCTGCGTACCGTTGGGGCTGTATTCTATGGCCGCGGTGAATATCGCGTCCATCCCGACCTCGATCTGGCTGCTGGTCGGCTACATCGCCGTCGTCGCAACCGCCGGGCCGTATTTGTTGAACGCCTTCGCCATATCGAAGGTCGATCCGTCGATCGTCGCCGTTTACATTTACCTTCAACCCGTTATCGGATTTGTCTTGGCGGTGATCTTCCTCGGCGAAGCTATTGAAACGTCTTTCATCGCCGCGGCGGCTCTCGTTTTTGCGGGTGTTTACATGACCACGCGGCGGCGGCCCGGGATCTCGGCTATGGAAAGAACGAAGCCTCCGTCAAATTAAAAAGGAGCGAAATTTGATTTTCTCGTCTTTGCGAAGTATCTTTGTCGCATTATTTTCGATATCGGTGCGTCAGCGTACGTTTTCGCACCGCTTTGCATCGAAGGTTTAAAATGCCAACCAAGATAAGACAAGTAGAAACTGATAGCGGCAAAAGCGTAATATTCCATGTCGAAGGCGATATGCTGCTCGAAGATGCCGTCCTCCTCGAAAAGCTCGCTGCCGATCTACAGGATGAGTCCGGCAAAAAGGTTACGATCGACCTTGCGGATCTAAGTTTCATGGATAGCGAGTCAGCTCCTGTCATTCGCCGGCTCAGTGAACGCGAAGGCGTCCGTATTCAGGGAATGGAGATATTCCTGCAGTCTGCGGTAAATAGAGCCGAACGCATCCGCTAAACCTCCGAACCTGACAATTCCTCCAAAACATATTAAATTCGTTTCAATGAAAGCAAGCGAAATAGCTGCATTGGTAGGCGGAACTTTGCACGGTGATGGGGACATTGAGATAACCTCAGTTTCCGAGATCTTGGCAGCGAACCGCGGACAACTTGCCTTTTCCGAAAAGTCTGAGCTTCCAGAGACGCTTGCCGGGTGCATTATCGTTCTACCAGCCGCGGCCAAAGCTCTACAGGACATCGGAACACTGATCGTTGCCGATAACCCAAAACTCGCTTTTGCACGTGCCGCCGGCAGGCTTCACCCACCCAAAACGCGAAAGGCGGAGATCCACAACAGTTCCGTGATCGACAGCACGGCGAAGATGGGCGCAAATACCTTCGTCGGCGCTTTCGTCTGCATCGGTGAACGCTCTATCGTCGGCGAACGAACGCAGATTCGGGCCGGAGCGAAGATCGGCGACGGCGTTTCGATCGGCAGCGATTGCGTGATTCATTCCAACGTGTTCATCGAGGACGGCTGCACCATCGGTAACGGCGTCGTCCTGCATTCAGGAGTCGTGGTCGGTGCGGATGGCTTTGGTTACGTTAAGGACGAGAATGGCGAATACATAAAATTCCCGCAGATCGGCGCAGTAGTCATCGAAGACAACGTTGAGATCGGCGCGAATACCTGCATCGACCGCGGTGCTCTGGGCGAAACACGCATCGGCGAGGGAACGAAGATCGACAATCTCGTTCAGGTCGGCCACAACGTCCAGATCGGCAAACGCTGTGTCATCGCCGCCCAAACCGGGATCTCAGGCAGCGTTGTTATTGAAGATGATTGCGTCATTGGCGGCCAGGTTGGCTTCGGCGATCACGTTCGCGTGCTGTCAGGTGCGGTCATCGGTTCGCAAGCCGGCGTGCTTCCCGGCAAGATCGTTCGCCCCGGCGTCTGGTGGGGCACACCGATCCAGCCACTGGACGAATTCAAACGTCAAAATGCTCACGTCAAAGGTCTTCAACGATTAAAGGACGACGTTAAAGCACTAAAGAAACAGGATCGATAAATATACGCCCGACGAGAAGGGAAGAATCGACGTAGTCCAAATTTATTTCTTTATCGCTACCGCCTGATTAAGATCCAGCCGCATTATGCCTTCCGTGTCTATGGAAACATCGTGAAATCCCAGATTTCCTTTCGGCCTTATATTAAAATGCTTGCAGAAATCAGAGGCGTAGATCACGCGGCCCAGACTCGTCTGCCTTTGTTTGTCCCGCACCGGGATCGCACTGCTCTTCGATTCCGTTGACGGCATGATCCCGATAACGTTCACCCGCCTGTCAAAAAGGAGTTCTACAAATGCCGGCCGTCCGAGCTTCTCATGCGCGATTCGGTTCAGATAGATCCGGCCTTCCGTGTTTAGCGCGGCATATATCTTTTCGTAATTGCTCTTCCGTGGCTGGCTAAATTTTTCCCACTGCATATACCGAGATGTCGCTCCAATGCATCATTGTTGCACACTTGCAACGCATTTGCAAGTAAAATCCATTTGCGCTTGTACTGTCCCGACTGACCGACAAGTCGCACCACGAGATCCGACGCCTTCTAACGAATCCGATACGACTCCACACGCCGAAAAGCCGTAACGACCGATACCCTACTAACGACCACCAACTCAACCAGATTTGGGCGAAACAACGGTCATATATGCCGCTCAGCGGTCATACAAAAACCAAATTCGGTCACGCAAGAAACATATCCGGTCATGCAAAACGTAGAATCGGTCATAGGAATTAGCCAAACAACCGTCTCACGAAGTAATCAATTTCATGATCGCATCGGCAGCCCTTTTTGATGCGCCGCCATGGCCAAGTCTGTCAGTGGCTTTCTCAAGGCGGGCACTGGTCTCGCGATTAACGTCTGGCTGCAGAAGTCGAAACAGTTCTGCGGCAAGCACCTCAGGTGTAAGGTCGTCCTGGATATATTCATTCGCAACGCGTTCATCGGCGATCAGATTGATAAGGCCAAAGTGGCTGACATCGATCAGCGGCCTTAGCAAGCGGTAGTTTAAGGCCGACGAACGATAGACGATAGCCATCGGAGTGCCGATTATTCCGGTCTCAAGTGTTGCAGTTCCGCTAGTTACGGCGGCGACGTCGGCTGCCTTCAGCGCATCATAGGTCTCGTCAAACACGACAACGGTTTTTTGATCTATCTTTTCCCACGCCGCTTTCGCCATGGCCGTCGCCGTGGCGAGTTCCGCCGCATGCCGCTCGCGGGCAAATGCGATGACAAACTGGGTATAAGGTGCTTTTGCCGCCATTAAACCCGCAGTTTCGATCAGGACCGGTAAGATCCGAACGATCTCTTTGTGACGGCTTCCGGGCAAGAGTGCGACTATCGGCCGCGATCCGTCGAGCCCGTGCTTCGCACAGAATTGTACCTTGGTTTGCTTCGGTGCAACCTCGCGGGCGAGCGGGTTTCCTACATATTCGACGTGCGTTATGCCCTGCGTCGCGTACCAATCTTTTTCGAACGGCAATATGGTCAGAATCAGGTTGACGTCCCGCGCGAGGGCTTTCGTGCGATATGTTCGCCACGCCCAGACCTGCGGCGAGATGTAGTAGACCACTTTTAACCCACGTTTTTTCAGTGATTTAGCGAGTTTTAGATTGAAGTCGGGAAAGTCGACGAGGACGACAACATCGGGCTTTCGTTCGATCGCAGCAGCCCTTAACTTTTTGAAGGTCTTCCAAAACATCGGCAACGCACGGCCGATCTCCAGCAACCCGACTATCGCGAGCTCATCCGCCCGAACGATCGGCTCAACGCCTGCTTCTCGCATCCGCGGCCCGGCCGAACCGAACAATTCGAGATTGCTTTCGCCTGCCTTTTCTTTAAGTGCGGTCGCGAGTTTCGCGGCATGGGCGTCGCCTGAGGCTTCACCTGCCACGATCATGATCGAGTGTTTTCGTGATGTCATTTTGCAAAATGGCGCAGACCCATAATGTTATCTGAATAACGAAAAATGTGAAATGACAACCATTGTGCATCGCTACGGCATCAAAGCCTGCGATACAAATTTCCCTCTCCTGGAAATACATCATTCACTTGCTTGCAGAACACGGGTTTAGTCTTTAAAATGCAATGTTTTGTGTATGATTTGATTTTCAGGGTCGTATATTGTGTTGGCGTTATAATTTTCCTCTGGAGGAGTTTGTGAAACTTCGCGTAATTTTCGGTACTCTCAGCCTTTTTATCTTTGCTCTTTTTTCGGTCGTTTCCGGTCAGGTAGATTCCTTGATCGGCCAGATCACTGATTCGCCCGAACAGTCCTTTGCCGGAGGAACCAGCGGCGACGGCCGGTTCGTTGTCTTTGAATCTCGCGGAAACGTCGCAACCGTAAATCCTCGAAATGCAGACGGCAATCCGGAAATATTTCTGTTTGATTATGCCCAGCGGCAGATCTTTCAGATCACAGACACCAAAAGTGTATTATTTAATCCTTCGCTTCCGGGAACGTTCAATAATGTCCGCGTTGAGATAGTTAACACACGGCCCGTCATCAGCAATGACGGACGCTGGATAGCCTTTAGCTCGAACGCGACATCATCAACACCGGCAGCGCCGAACGCAACGAACCCCGGCAGTTTCGACGGCAATTCCCTTTCGGCACCAACCCCAACCCCGACGCCTACGCCGAGCCCAACGCCGACCCCGGGCGCGACCCCAACGCCGACGCCAACGCCCGCGGCGAATCCGCTTACAGAGGACGGCAACCTTGAAATGTGGCTTTACGAGATACCGGCCTATGCGGCCGCCGACCTGACCACAGGCGTAGAAATACCGTTTGTTGACCTCTCAGCGGGAAGTTTCATCGCGGTGACAAACACCCCTGCGAGCCGCTTCCCTGTTGCCGGAACGCAAACGACCGGCCCATTTGTCGCAGATGACAATCACGATGCGAGCATTAACGACGATGGTTCGGTGATCGCATTTGTCTCTACCCGCGATCTGGTTCCCGGAGGCAATTCGTTTCCGGAATTCGACAATGACGAAATATTTACCTATGTACGAGCCGGGAGCGGTGGAACGATAGGTCAGGTTACGAAGACAGATCGGGGGCCGATCTTTGACCCGATCTATAACAAAAACCCTTCGATCTCTGGCGACGGATTGCGCGTTATGTTTGCGAGCACGGGCGATAATCCGATAATCGGAATGACCGGCGGCAACAATCCAGAAACCAGCCGAAACGAAGAGATTTTTGTCGCGAACCTGAATGCAGCCGGCACTCCGTTCGGAGTGCAACGCCAGATCACTGAGACCACGCCTACCAAGCCCGGCGAAATCGTAAATATTCTGGATCTTGGAAATCGTATCAGTCGAAATGGCAAATTTTTGGCGTTTGATTCATATGCCGACCTTGCGAATGAACACACGGGGACAAACCAGACGTCGTACGCGACCTATCTTTACGATTACGATACGGATAGCTTCAGGCGGATCGCTGCCCGCAGCGACGCTGACAAACAAGCGTCAGGCGGCGACGTAGCAAGATACCCCGGTTTCACCGATTACGATGGGACCGGAATGCCGAGTACCCTGGTTCTGACGACAAGGCTGAATATCACGCCCGCCGGCATTGTTCCGGCCAACGAAGATGATGGACTGAACCCGGACGAGACGCGCCCGATCCAACTATATTCGTTTCCGATCGACATTCCGCCCGCCGATGCAACATTCAAGCGTCTAACGAAACTGCCGATCTCGAATTTCTTTTTGGCTTCGACCCAGGCCCTGCCTAGCAATTCTTCCTCCCGAATCGCCTTTAACCTCGCCTTAACGCAGCTTGGAACCGGCAATTTTGATGGCCAGGCAGAAGGTTATTACCTGTACACCCCAGATCGCGACGCGGTGACCGTTGCGTCCTATAATTTCGCAACCGGAGCAACGCGCATACCTGTTTCGCCAACTGCAGTTCCGACGCCGAGTCCGACGCCTACACCCAGTCCTACTCCTACACCGAGTCCTACGCCGACTCCGAGCCCGACTCCGACCCCGACCGGATCGCCGACACCAACTCCTAGTCCGACGCCGGTGACACCGCCAGCCGTTCTTGGTATTTCTCCTGGGATGTTAGCTGTTATGAATTTCGATTCTGCGATCGTTCGTCCGGTTGTAGCAAGGACTGGAGTCGGAGACATTGACAGGCGCTTTGAACTGCCGATCGAACTTAGCGGCGTAACTATGGCGATAAACGGTGTAGCATGCGGGCTCAAAACCGTTAGCCAACATCAGATCACTTTCGTAGTTCCGATCGGTATCGCCAGTTCTACAGCGGGTACGCAGTATCCGTTCTTCGTCAACAACAACGGCGCTGTTTTTCGGGGAACCTTGACGATAGTGCCAGCCAGGCCTGACATATTTTCAATTGACAATATTGGCCCCGGTGGGCGAGCTGACGTCAAGAACGTTACTAACCGTGTACACACTACCGAGCCGTTTACCGTCAATACGATCCAGCTAAGAGGAGGTAGACGGGTACCGACCGTATTCCGGATCCGTGTTACCGGCGTATCTAATACGGTTCCGTCGTCTATTACTTTACGGATCGGTTCGTTTGTTGTCGTAGGGCAGATTCTTACAGGTGGTGTCCCAGTTGAGCCGGGTGTCCAGACGGTTGACTTCAATGTGCCACCGGGCTTGAACGGGACGGGTGACCAACCGGTTACGATTCAAGTGACGGCTGGTGATACGGTTTTTTCCTCTCGACTCGCAGACACGGCACCTCGCATCTTCTTTTTATAGAAGTTCCTCGTGGAATCTTAGAAAAGCGGATCGCGGTCCGCTTTTTTTCGTTTAGATCTACGTTACCTTATGAAACCATAATTTTAGGTGATGTTTGATATCGTTCCGGCTATGTATTATTCTAGTACTTGGTTTCTGACGGGCCGCTATCATTAACTGCCCGCTACCGCATTCCGCAGATCGAAGATCCGCTATTTAATACCATTTTACAGGAGACTCATTTATAATATGGCTGCTAAAGACGTTGCAACAATGAAGATCGCATCGAAGGTCTGGAAGAACGGTGATCTTATCCCGTGGGATGAAGCCCGTATCCACGTTATGTCCCATGTCGTAAATTATGGGTCTAGCGTTTTCGAAGGGATTCGTTGTTACAAGACCGCCAAGGGATCAGCCGTTTTTCGTCTCACTGAACACATGCAGCGATTGATCAACTCGGCAAAGATCTATCGTATGGAGCCCAAATTTGGACGCGAGGATTTTGTCAAAGGCACGGTCGAACTGATTCGCGACAGCGGCCTCGAAGAGTGCTATATCCGCCCGGTCATCATTCGGGGTCTTGATGAAGAAAAGCCGGCTTTTGGCGTTAATCCGTTTCCGAATCCGATCGATTCGTATATAGCGGTTTGGGAGTGGGGTAAATATCTGGGCGAAGAAGCCCTGGAAAGTGGTATTGACGTCTGCGTGTCCAGCTGGACGCGGATCACCTCTAATTCCCTGCCTACTATGGCAAAAGCAGGTGCGAATTATATGAATTCGCAGCTGATCAAAATGGAAGCGATCCTTGGCGGCTTTTCCGAAGGCATTGCATTGGACGATCGTGGAATGGTTTCTGAGGGGTCCGGCGAAAACCTTTTTATCGTCAACGGGGGTAAACTGATCACACCTCCACTTGGCGCATCGATCCTTCCCGGGATCACACGTGATTCTGTTGTTCAGATCGCACGCGACCTCGGCATTGAGGTTGTGGAAACGACCATTCAGCGGGCGGCTCTTTATCTTGCGGATGAATTGTTCTTTACCGGAACGGCCGCAGAGATCACCCCGATCCGTTCCGTCGACAGGATTACGGTTGGTGAAGGCAAACGTGGGCCGATCACTGCAAAGCTGCAAGACGAATTTTTCAAGATCATCAGGGCAGAACATCCGGCTCCGGATGGAGCAGATTGGCTCACCTTCGTCGGAACTGAAGAAAAAAAAACGGCGGCGGTTTAACTAACGCTTTCGAGACTTAAGTTCAGCTCGACCATCAATGGCCTTGTTTTGGTAACATTAGTTTACCGAAACAGGGCTTTTTCTATGAACAAATCTAACGAGACCAAGCCACCAGGGATCATTCTCGAGATCACTGTCTTTGTTTGCGGCGGGCTGGTGATGACTTACGAGATCATCGGTTCGCGCATCGTCGCACCGTACATCGGTTCCTCGACATATATATGGACGAGTTTGATTGGCGTGATCCTCGGGGCATTGAGCCTAGGCTATTGGTTGGGCGGCAAGATCGCAGACCGGCGGCCAACCGTTACCGTCTTGGCGTCGGCGATCTTTGCATCAGCGAGTTTGGTCGCGGTCACCGTTCTCATCAAAGACGTTGTGCTAGTCGGTGTGTCACAGATGCCTTTCGGACTCGGACTAAAGGCAGTTTTGGCGTCACTTCTTTTGTTCGCACCGGCGAGCATTACGCTTGGCTTTGTTATTCCTTACGCAACCAAGATTCGCGTATCATCTCTCGATTTGACCGGCGCGTCGGTCGGCCGGCTTTACGCTTTGTCGACCATTGGCAGTATTGCCGGAACCTTTGCTGCGGGTTTTTTTCTAATCCCGTTTGTCGGAAGTGTCAGGACGCTTTACTTCATTGCCGCTACGCTCTTTGTTCTGTCATTTTTACTTGCCACTATCTCGTTAACTCGGCTTCATATTTCGGCTATTGCCCTATTCATTTTTGCAGTTATTGGAAGCGAGTATTCGACGTACTTCTTGCGGACTACGGCCGGAGTTCTAGATCTCGATACTGAATACAGCCGCGTCCGCGTATTTGAGACTGATCATCCGCGGACCGGCATGCGAATGCGGGCCATGGCGACCGACCCCTTCTCGATACAGTCAGGAATGTTGCTTGAGAGCGACGAACTCGCACTTGAATACACAAAGTTTTATCACCTTGCGGCACACTATCACCCCGATCTCAACGATTCGCTGATGATCGGCGGTGCGGGCTACTCGTTCCCAAAAGATTATCTTCAGCGGTATCCCGAGGCGCGGATCGACGTCGTAGAGATCGATTCGCAGATGACAGGGATCGCAAGAGAGTTCTTCGGACTGGTAGACAGTGATCGGCTTAGGATATTTCACGACGACGGCCGTGCTTTTCTAAGAACGGCCGGTTCGGCGCAGTACGATGCCGTGATGATGGATGCCTTTGGGTCGCTACTCAGTGTTCCTTATCACCTCACGACGGTCGAGGCGGTTCGCGAGATCCATCGTGTGCTGAACGATGATGGAGTTGTTGTGTTCAATTTGGGTTCGGCGATAACCGGACCTGCGGGAATGTTTCTTCGGGCGGAGTTTGCAACGTACGCGTCCGTGTTCGGCGAAGTGAGGCTTTATAAGGTCCTGCCTACAACACCAGACGATCGGCTCCAAAACTTGGTAATTGTTGCTTGCAAAAACAAGTGCGACGCGGCACCCAAAAGCAGCGAACCCATGATATCGGACCTTCTCGATAACCGATATTCCGGCGAGATAACGCTCGACCTGCCGATCCTGAACGACGACTTGGTACCGGTCGATCGATATAATTCAATCGCACAAGGCCATAGTCAGTGATTTACTTATCTAAGCCCTTGGCCGAACTGCTCGGTTCCGAAGGTTCCTATTCCGTTCAAGCGAAAGCTGAATACTATACGATTCTCGTTTCGCACGCCCACATTGAAGGTGTAATACTGTACAGCTACTGCACAACAGTTGCCGGCGTAACCGAGTGTGTAGAGCGAGCTGATAAGCGGCGATAGGCGTGAGGCACGTCGATTCTCGAAGTCAAAAAATACTGACGCTCCTCCATAGAGTCCCTTTTCCCGATTACCGACAAAAACCGATGGGCTCCATTGAGACCCCCGAAGCGTTCCGGGTTCTTTGCCATTCGTGTCGGCATACTGGGCTAGCGAAGGTACGAGTGTGATCGCCCGGGTATAGTAGAAAGTTTGGAAGAACTTGAAAAGCGGAGTGTCATAACCGACCGTCGCCGAGACGGATCTTAATGCGTCGCCTGTCATGCTGACATCCGCACGGGCATTGACGAAGATCGTGCGCTGCGGACGGTAGGTCATGTCGACACTTAGCGGAGAGAATCGCCGCGGGACACCGCCGAACGTGTAAAAGCTCATTGCCGTGATCGGTGCGATCTGGTTCCGCTGACCCGGCGTCAAGGCTCCACCGAACGTCTTATCGAAAAAGTACTTGCCGCGAATGGCTAAACTGAAGATCTCGTAAGGCTGAACGGCCTTCTCTTTGTCATCCGTCGCCGCATCACGCAGTAGCTGCTGAGCTTCGCCCGTTACGGCTTCAGCATACTTTCTAGTATAGATCCGGTTGATGACACCGAATTCGATCTCGTTGGTATCTGTGATCGTGTCAACGTAATCGAACCGAATGATGCGTTGGAAATTGTTGATACCCTTGATGTAGCGATAGGTGACGTACGGCTCAATGACATGTCGAAACCGAAAAATGTCATCCTTACCGTAGTAGTTCTTTGCCAAGGCCACCGGTCGTACGTCGAATTCGAACTCGCCGTATTTTCGAATCACATCCCGGCCGACAACGAGACGCATGTCGTTGAAAGAATTAGAGTAATACGTAACTCTTGCTCCGGCAGTCGCGGTAAAGTTCACGTATTTTGTGCTTATTGGTAATGTAACCTGTGGATATACGTCGAATCGCTGCCCAAGGGCAGGCGAAAGTACGGGATCTCCACCGGTCGCCTCGCGATAGAGGGCAATGTCAGTCGCCTCTTCGCGGCGAGATACGCCTTCGAGGCTCGTCTTAAAAGACCAATAGACGGGCTCCAGGAATGAGATCATCGACGGCCGCTTTTCAAAATTTATGCTCGGGAGATTGCGAGTTTTGATTCGCACGTTTGGTATCGAGATGACCTGCGAACGTGCGAGCAGGTTCATCGTATAGTTCGACCAGCTCTTATTAACGAAGACTTGGGAGACTTCGATAGGCGAGATTATTTGTTGAACGCCGTCAGAAAAAACCTGCCGAAAGTCTAGGTTGGAGGTGAGCCGAACATCGGCCGCTGCTGTAAACCCATTTTGAAAGTATTGGACGCCTTGGGCGTAGACTATCGACCCGCCCTGATCCGGATTCTCGGTACTGGCTTTAGGACCGAAGATCCTGTCCTTGACCGCATAGAAACCAAAGTCAAAATAAGAACGCGAATTCGCACGCGTCCTAACGTCCAGGCCGTATCCGAGTCCCCGTCCGGTATAGACATCTGTGCGGAGGGTGGCATCCGCCGAACGTCCAAGCGTTTGATAGTAAGCCCCAGAGATTCGAAGGCCCTTGTTCGCCGAGTAGCCGATAGTTGGTGTTAGAAAACCACTCGCTCTGTCGCGTTCCTTTATCGGGATCGACGCGAAAGGAACGGGAAGAACCGGAACGTCGCTTAGGCGGAACTTCGCGTTTTTTAGTTTGATCCGATCATTTGCTCTGATCCGTGCTTCGTCCGCTGTGAAAGACCATTTGGGAACGGCTTCGTCGCAGGCCGTGAATTTTCCTTTAGTGACCACCACTTCGGTCAAAGATACGCGTTCGACCCTGTCCGCGGTGAAAAAGATAACGGTTCCGTCGTTCGTCTGATTCGTAAATCCCGTTGAGTCCTCAAAATAACCTAGCTTTGTACGATAGTTCCATACGCCGCGTGCACCCGTGATCCGTTGATCGCTGCCTTGATCAAAGACGACGCTGCCCTGTGCGTCCATCTTGTTCTCGGCTTCGTAGATCGTGATCTTATCCGCCTGAATACGATAAATTCCGTAGCGGGCATCGACATTGCCTGAGTGTACGATCACGCGTTTGCCTGCTTCCCCTTCGACGGTCTGGGTATCCGAATAGACTACTACCTCACCGTCTCCGCCTTCGATCGGTCCGGCAGGGCGTTTGGCCGTTACCGAAGAAATGTCCTGCTCCGCAGAGACAGGATTGATATTCGGCGTGTCCGTTATAGGATTGGCTACCTGTCTTTCAACGGGATTCGTCTGCTGGCCAGACCCGGCTTCGATCAGCAGGAGAGTAAGGGCGAAAAGTATAAGAAGCCGGTAAAAAGACATCGAGATGTGCGGAATATAATTTTTGATGCTACCACGAATCGGAGCAAAGAAAAAAGCTTATGCTAGACTATCTTTTTCGATAACCGTGATCTCCAATATGCCCTCCAAAAAGGTACTTGTCATTGAGGACGAAGAGCTTATGCGCTCGATACTTCGGCGTCTGCTCGAGGGCGAGGGTTATGAGGTCATAACTGCGGATAGTGCAGAATCCGCCCTTCGGCTCTTTGTTGAAAACGAGTTCGCTGTCACGGTAACCGATATTAAGATGCCAGGAATGGACGGGATCGATCTGCTGGACCGTATCAAGTCGCTTGATAGCGAGTCTTTGATCATAATCATCACCGCCTTCTCGTCAGTCGATACGGCTGTCGCTGCTCTCCGCAAAGGCGCATACGATTACATTACCAAGCCATTCGTGAACGAAGATCTGCTGCAAAGCGTCAAGAACGCAATAGCTCAAAACGAGTTGTTTCGGGAGAACCGGGCACTGCGTCGCGAGCTAAACCGCCACTACAATTTCTCTGATGTGATCGGCGAAACGGGCAGCCTTAAAGAAGTCTTTTCGATCATTCAAAAAGTTGCTGACACGAATTCGACTGTTTTGATCCAAGGTGAAAGCGGAACCGGCAAAGAACTTATCGCTCGTGCACTTCATTTCAACAGCCGCCGTTCTGCCAAACCGTTCCTCGCTGTAAACTGCGGTGCCCTTCCCGAATCATTGCTCGAAAGCGAATTATTTGGTCATACAAAGGGCTCGTTCACTGGAGCGGTAGCGGACAAGAACGGGCTGTTTCGTTCGGCTGAAGGCGGCACCATCTTTCTGGATGAGATAGGTGAGATGCCGATGCAACTCCAGATTAAACTTCTTAGAGCACTGCAGGAGCACGAGGTGACTCCCATCGGATCCTCGGTCTCGATCAAATTTGACGCAAGGATACTCGCAGCCACAAACAAAAACCTTGATGCAGAGGTAGCCAAAGGTAATTTCCGCGAGGATCTCTTTTATCGGCTCAATGTGATTGAGATCGCACTTCCGCCGCTGCGTGAACGTCCGGGAGACATCCGCCTCTTAGGAAACTTTTTTGTATCGAAATCTGCTTCTGCCCAAGATCAGCCTACGAAAGCGATCAGCGAAGATGCCCTAACGTTGCTTGAGCAATATGACTGGCCAGGAAATGTAAGAGAGCTCGAGAATGCCATCGAGCGTGCATTCATACTAAGCGGGGAGAGCATCGGCGTGGATGATCTGCCGCCTAAGATTCGGGCTTCAGCCGCGGCAAATCTCGATGATCCGGCTTCTAATCGAACTTTGGAAAACATCGAACGGGGCCACATCCTATACATTATGAATGAGGCTGAGGGCGACAAAGTCGCAGCGGCAAAGGCGTTGGGGATCGATCTTTCGACTCTCTATCGAAAGCTGAAAAAGTTTTATTAGGAAAGAAGTTTATTGGGCACGAAGCTCGAGGATGAAATGGTCTGTGTCCTCAATCTTGATCAGCCGCCCGAAATTGTAAGGCGGTTGGAAGAAGGCGTCCGCAGGATAGGCTTTGCCGGCGATTTTTGACTCTTCGCCCATCTCGCTCTTAGCGATAAGTTCCGTCGGGTACCAATTTTCGGCAACGACCTCGACGGGTTGTCCCGGCTTAAGTTTTTCGGCCTCTGCGATCAATGTCTTGCCGTCATCTATAGTAAATAGAAGTACTGCTTGGATCGAACTTCTATTGTCGCTTTTGGGCTCGTTCCGCCATGAAGCCTCAACCGGTTGATACGGGAGCTTTATAATCAAACCGAGTTCTTCGACACTATGGTTTGCGGCACGCTCGACCTGGACGATCTGATTGATATTGCTGGTTGCATTCGTATTCTGATTCGAATCGAGTTTGCCAACGCACGATGCTGAAAGCATCGACACCGCGGCTACGGTCATGATCAATGAAAATCTTTTTGCCAGCATTCGAGCATTGTAAGCAGAACCAATCACCTTTGCAATTGGCCGCGACAGCGTTGTCTAGAGACGAGTCGGAGTGCGGAATCGCGGGCTATTATATAAATGGAAGAACCTCAAAAAATCGAACGCCGTCATCTGTGGTTTGCTCTGGCCGTGCTATTTTTGATCAACACCGTCAATTTCTTTGACCGGCTAATCATTGGTGCGGTCGGCGAACCGATCAGGCGTGAATTCGAACTTTCTGATACATCGCTTGGACTGCTTAGCACTGCCTTTACGCTTCTCTATGCATTTGTTGGGATTCCGTTTGGGCGCCTAGCCGATCGTCTTCCGCGCAAGCAAATCCTTGCGGCCGGAGTTTTTGCCTGGAGCCTGCTGACGTTCGCCTCGGGTTTTGCCCGCAATTTCACCCAAATATTTCTACTCAGATTGGGCGTCGGAGTCGGCGAGGCTTCGTGTGCCCCGGCGGCAACGTCATTGATCAGCGACCTCTTCCCTCCCGACAAACGAGCGCGCGCAATGAGTATTTTCATGCTGGGACTTCCGATCGGCATCGCGTTAAGCTTTGCGATAAGCGGTTGGGTAGCTGCGAACTACGGTTGGCGGACGGCCTTCTTCGTGGCCGGTGTTCCGGGAATCTTATTAGCAGTTGCAGCACTTTTCATACGAGAGCCGCACCGCTCAACGGCGCCGACAGTCGCCTCGACGACGACATTCTCGTGGGCACCTTTCCGCGAAGTGCTATCGTCGTGGACCATGTTCTGGCTCATTCTTTCTGGAGCTATTCACAATTTTAGTCTTTACGCTCTCAGTTCGTTTATGACGCCGTACCTTATGCGGTTTCACGACCTCGACATTCGCGACGCAAACATCATTGCGATGTTAGTCAATGGCGTATTCACTTTGCCGGGCCTAATCCTTGGCGGCATCGCGGGCGACCTAGCCAGACGATGGCGGGTCAACGGCGGCCTGCTCGTCGTAGCGGGAGCGACACTGCTTTCTGTTCCGCTTTTCTTTGCGGCGATCATGGCCGAATCAGGCAACACCACTTTGTTCTTGTTCGCAATGGGCGGGGCGTTCGCATTGATGTATTTCTATTATTCGGTAACTTACGCAACGATTGCTGACATAACGCGTCCCGAGCTTCGCGGCACCGCGATGTCGGTCTATTTCATGGCTATGTACCTGATGGGCGGCGCGCTGGGCCCATACGTCGTCGGAGTGCTGAGCGACCATTTTACAAGACGAGCAGCCACGTTAGCAGGTGTCACAGAGTATACGGCCGCCACGCTCGAACCGTTTCGCGGCGCCGGCCTGCAGTCTGCAATGTACATCGTTCCAATATTTTGTGCCGCGTTGGCCGCGGTTATGTTTCTCGCGGCAAGGTCGATGAAAAAGCCCTGCGAGAAATAAGCTGTCCTTTCAACGCATTGCTCACAATCGCACTATCTTCATATTCCCGCTCCACACTGCTTCGTCGCTCCGACGGCACCTATGTTAAAATCTTCTTTTATACATCTCATCTATAACTTATGCCTACCGAGATCAAAGAAGCTAAGACCGCTGCCGAGAGCGAAAAGCAGCGATGGGAACAGGAAACGCTTGCGAAGGTTCTGGAACGCAGCCAAGAGCGGAAGAAGTCGTTCGAAGGCGTATCGCTCGAGCCGGTCGATCGGCTTTATACCGAGACTGACAGCGACGGAATCGATGTTGGCTTTCCAGGCGAATTTCCCTACAAGCGCGGCATCCACCCAACGGGCTATCGCGGAAAGTTGTGGACAATGCGACAATTCGCCGGATTTTCGTCGCCTGAGGAAACAAATAAACGCTTCAAGTACCTAATGGCTCAGGGCCAGACCGGTCTTTCGGTCGCCTATGACCTTCCCGCTCTCATGGGCCTTGATGCCGATTCGCCGCTCTCGGAAGGCGAGGTCGGCAAGTGCGGCGTGGCTGTTTCGAGCCTTGCCGATTTTGAGGTTCTGTTTGACGGGATTCCGCTCGATGAGGTAACGGTTTCGCAAACGATCAACGCTCCGGCACCGATATTTTTGGCGATGTACCTCGTCGTTGCCGAAAAGCAAAAGGCCGATTTCAGCAAGATCTCCGGTACACTTCAAAACGATATTTTGAAAGAGTATATCGCCCAAAAAGAATGGATCTACCCGATCAAACCGGCGATGAAATTGGTAATCGACACCTTCGAATATACCACCAAGCACGTTCCGAAATATAACCCGATCTCGATCTCCGGATATCACATCCGCGAGGCCGGAGCGACGGCATTGCAGGAGCTTGCATTCACGCTTCGCGACGGCGTCGAATATGTTCAGTATGGGGTTGATCGGGGAATGGTGGTCGACGAATTCGTTCCCAGGCTTTCCTTCTTTTTCAACGCGCACAACGACATTTTCGAGGAGATCGCCAAGTATCGAGCGGCTCGCGTTGTCTGGGCGAAAACGATGAAAGAGCGCTTCGGCGCACAGAATCCCCGCACGATGCAGATGCGTTTCCATACACAGACGGCCGGGGTTTCTTTGACCGTTCAGCAACCTCTCAACAATATCGCTCGCGTGGCGATCCAGGCACTAGCGGGCGTTCTCGGTGGAACTCAGTCGCTTCATACTGATTCATTTGACGAAGCGCTTGCGCTGCCTAGCGACAATGCGGCCCTCATCGCACTTCGCACGCAACAGATCATTGCCGAAGAGACAGGCGTCAGCAACACCGTCGATCCCCTCGGCGGCAGTTACTATGTCGAATCACTTACCCAAAAGATGATCGATGGTTGTTTGGAGTATTTCGATAAGATCGATGGTTTCGGAGGAATGGTAGAGGCGGTCGAGGCCGGTTTCCCGCAACGCGAGATACAGGAATCCGCCTATCAATATCAGAAAGCTGTCGAGCGTAAAGAACAAGTGATCGTCGGTGTAAACAAATACGCAATGGAAACTGAGATACACAAAACGGACATTTTACAAATAGATGAGAATGTCCGGTTTCACCAACTCGAACGTCTCGCTCACACCAAGTTGGTTCGCGATCAGGGTGCAGTTTCGAATTCGCTCGACAAGCTAAAACTCGCGGCACACGCAAACGAAAACACAATGCCCGCAATCGTTGATGCGGTCGCAGCCTACTCCACGGTCGAAGAGATCTGCGTCGCTTTGCGAGATGTTTACGGTATTTACGAGGAACCAGCGTTTTAGTTTTTATATTGGCAATCGTTGCGTTCTCTGAGCTGCTCGAAAGCCGCGCGATCCGAAGATTCTCATAATCAGTGCGTGATGTCGCAAGTCGGCTCCGGTCAGGACCGTTCCGATACATTGAGCTTCTACATTCCTTCCTTGTTTTGGTGCGACCTTCCCAACCCTCGGCAACATCGAGGCCTCCAGCTATTTTCTAATAATATCTGCGTTTTTCCTGACCTTCGGCGTCCGTAAATGGCTCCGCTGGATTAACTTACTGGTGAATATCAGTTATCCCCCCACTTCGCCTTGACAAAATCCCATTCTCGCGTATATTTCCTCTAGTCAATCAATAATCATTTTCCAATAGGAATTGCCAGCTAGAGCTTTATCTCTTTTGTAGGACGACCATCAGGTCATACGTGCGTTAGACACCTCATAGTCGCGTACGTGATCCGTCAAAAGCTAGAATGCACGGACGCCTTAAACTCACTCTTTAGCACCGTGCACGAGTCAATCCTTTTCAAACAATCTTTAGGAAATTCACTTCAGTAGGAGAGCTATGAACAGGGACAAAATCTTCGGTAACTTCTTCGGCCTAAGAGCCATTTCCTTCACATTAGTAGGTCTTTTCGTTTTTCTCGCTGCGTTCAGCGGCAATACAAGTGGACAAACAGACCCACAAATTTGGGTTCCGGATCACAGGGTCTTTGAGTTATTTCCTGGTGAAAAAGAAGAACCAGAAGACGGCCCGACCGAATTTATTTTCTCCGGCAATCTGATAACCGCATCCACCTATGGATTCGTGGCTGGGAACGCAGTTCTCGAAGATATGTCCAGCGGAACAACCCAACTCGTCGGTTCCGGGCTTGATGACACCGCCTCGCCGGTAACTCATATTGGTTTTGATTTCTGGTATGACGGAGTTCGTCATTCTCAGTTTTCTGTCAATGCCAACGGCGTGGCTCGTTTGGGGTCGGCGGCAATTACAACGGCTTTTAATAACGCCACTGGATTTGCCACGACGACCAATGCGCCGAAGATCGCTCCCTTTTTCGAAGACCTTTGCACTGGCTCGACCGGAGGCGTTCGATATAAAGTTGTTGGTTCTGCGCCCGATCGCAAACTCGTTGTCGAATGGTTCGGAATGAGGGTTACGCGTGGGGCGGGTTGCGCTCCCGCAGATCCGGCAACTGGAAATTTCCAAATGTGGCTTTTCGAATCGGCCGGAGCGGCATCGCCGGGGCGGATTCAATTCGTTTATGGTGACGGCATTGTCGCTTCCGCACCCGCTGATGCCGGTGCCACAATCGGTCTCCAGTCGGGAGCAGCTACTAATTTTGCCTCCGTTACGACAGCAACCGATACGGTTTCTTATGATACTCATGATGCCCTGAATGCGGCAGGCATACCGGCAGGCAAAAGCTACTTATTCACGCCAAACGTGCCTTCGGCTCCCACTGGTTTAACTTTTTCTCCTGTAACCGGAACGTCGATTCAGTTGAACTGGACTGATAATGCGTCAAATGAATTCGGTTATGTTATCTTTCGCTCGACCGACGGCACCAATTTCTCCGTGCTTACGCAGACCGCCGCTGATGCAACATCGTTTGATGACAGCGGGCTATTTCCGGGAACAAATTACTTTTATCAAGTTTCCGCCGTTTCAGAAGGTGCATTAAGCGGCGTTCTGGCCGGAAGCCAGGCGACAAACCCCGCAGGCAATGACTCTTGTAACGGTGCAGGCGGTAATTGGAGCTCCACTGCGACTTGGTCCGACGGAAGTGTCCCGACGGCATCGGATAACGTTACCATCGGCTCAGGTTGCACAGTGACAGTCGATGTGACGACGGCCGTCGCCTTGAGTCTTACGATCGACGCCGGCGGTACGCTTCAATCGCCAACTGCCGGAACGGACATAAACCTTTTGACGGTTAGCGGAGATTTAACTAATAACGGCGTTTTGGATTTTAGCACGAACGGTGATGCGGCCGGTGCGGAACTTCGTTTCATCGGTACAAATAATGCGTCTTTTGGCGGATCTGGATCGACAACGGACTTGCGTCTACTGACGATCCAGAAGGGAGCAGGCACTGTTAATCTAAATAGTCCGACCCTCGAAATCGATCTCGCAAATATGAGCGTTCGTGGTTTATCGGCTGGTGGAACGTTAGGTTTCCTAAACACTGCCGTATTCAACGGCATCCTCAAGTTTTCGGGCACTAACACGTTCAGCGATCCGGTCTTTCAAACCGCCGGATATTCGATCCCCGGAACGGGCGGCGTTTGGTACAACAATCCGAATTTTACTGTTACACCGCTTAACGGCTCGCCGACATTAACCGGACTGCTTCGTATAACCCAAGGAACACTGAATATCGGAACCTCAACCGGTAATTCAATGGGATTTGCAACGGGCAGCAGGATCATCGTCGAGGGCGGCGCTGTGAATGCGGCGGGCAGATTTGGTGTTAGTGGATCTACAAGTGCCATCAACTACACTCAGACGAATGGGACTATTACGGTTCAAACGGCCGGAAATACTTCAACAACTCTCGCCGGCTTTGACATGGGAACCTCTACCGGTTCGAGCGTAAGTATATCTGGCGGCACGATCGTTGTTCAGTCGGCCAATACGGCGGCTAGCGGACCTCGCGACTATCGCCATCAGTCCGGGACGACTGGTATTGCCACTGTCACTGGTGGCACGCTTCAACTCGGCAATGCTGATTCCGGGGCAGCAAAGACTTTCACGATGCGAGGCGTAGTTCCGAATCTCCTGATCGATAACACTAGTGCCGGACACACCGGACAGTGGGATACCGTCCTAGCGAACTGGAACAATATCTCACTTAACATCACAGTTACCTCGGGAGCGACGGTCAACTTCAACAATCTCGTCTTTCTCTTTGCCGGCCAAACTTTGACCAACAACGGAACTCTCACGCACAACGGTGCTTCATCGAGATTCATTACGTTTAACTCCACACAGGCTCAGAACTACACCGGAACAGGAGTCGTCACGGCTCCGATGAGCAGTTTTGAATTCCAAACTGATCAGGGGTTCACATTCGATCCATCGGTTTCGACTGTCGTTGCCAACCGAATCATCAACTTTGTCGGAAACGTTGTAAACTCCAACAAACTGACAGTTGGAAATGGCGGAACGACTACCGCGATCGTCCAGATCGGCAATACTACGACACCGACCGCAGCCGGAACGTTTGACTCACAACTCGGCTTTAACCCGGGCTCAGGTGGAATCAATCTAACGTATCTAAGAACAACGCTATCCCGAATCACTGGTGGCGAAATTCCAGCTACTAGAACGATCGGCAATTTGACGTATGACGATAATGATCCGTCGCATACTTTAACGATCGCGGGGGGTGATCTGACAGCTAGCGGTGCATTGACATTGACCAATGGCGTGATTTTGACCGGTGCAAATACGCTTACCCACAACGGTGCCGCGACGCGGACCAACGGTTTTGTTGACGGCAATTTGAGCAGAAGCTACACGTCGACGGGGGCGTACACGTATCACGTAGGGCAGAATGGGTATTCGCCTATCTTGGCAACGGTCACGGCGCTTGGAACCAATCCTTCGAGTCTGACGGTGAGTCCGAACGACAACACCTTACCAGGGTTAAATTCCGCTACGTCTGCGTCGCGTTACTGGAGTCTGACTGAAGCGGGCGATCTGACGGCTGATCTAGCTTTCACTTACCTCGATGCCGATGTTAACGGCAATGAAGCTGATTACCGCGTATTTAGGCTAAGCGGCGGCGTGCTTACCAATCAGTGTCCGGGGGGCCCGTGCGTCAATGATGCAACTAATACGGCAACTGTGACAGGCGTTAGCGATTTCTCAGATTGGGGCATTGGCGAAGATGGTGCGGCGGTTGCCGGCGAGCTAGCATTTGATTCTGCTGCCTACTCGGTAGATGAGGATAGCGGAACGGCGACGATCACTGTCATTCGTACGGACGGAAGTGCCGGCACCGTAACAGTTGATTACGCAACTATGTCCGGTGGCACTGCTACCGGCGGAGCAACTTGTGCTGCAGGCATCGATTTCATAACTGCCTCAGGAACACTGACCTTCGTAAACGGGGATACGACCGAAACATTCACGATCACCGTTTGCCCGGACTCGGATGTCGAGGGGGATGAAACGGTCAATATGGCCCTCTCCAACGTTACGGGCGGAGCCACTATCGGCTCGCAGAATACGGCGGTGCTAACAATTGTCGATGTCGTTGCCCCATCAGGTAACGTCGTAGTCAATCCGGGCAACGTTGCGTACGCAACACTCGGCGAAGCAGTAACAGCGATCAATGCCGGAACGCACACGGGGGCGGTAACGGTTGACATCTTTGCCAATACTACAGAGGTCGGCCCGATCGTTCTCAATGGCAGCGGTGCGGGACCAGCGTCATATACTTCGCTTGTAATTCGCGCAGGTGCTGATGGCGTAACAGTTGCTGGACCGTCGGTTCAGGGACGCGGTTTGATCGAACTCAACGGTGCAGACAATGTCACCATTGACGGCGACAACCCGAATACGGCAGGAACCAACCGTAACCTTACGATCCACAATAACGTTGACAATACGACCAACTTTACATCGGTGATCCGTATCGCAACTAATGTCACGACGGTCAATAGTGCTGACAATAATGCTATCAGGAATTTGAACATTATTGGCAGCGCGACCGGGCAAAACATTGCCACTGCGACCGCGACTACCGGTCCACAAAACACCACTTTTGGTGTCTTCTCCGGTCCGAACGCAACTGATACAACGACGGCACCGAATCCTATAACATCGGTACTCACAGGTGTTGCATCAGGAGCTACCGTCACGAACCTCAAGGTCGAAAACAACAGCATTGTGACGGCAGCTCGTGCGATCTCGATCAATGGATCAGCGACTACGGTCCACACAGGGCTCGAGATAAGAGACAACTTCATCGGCAACCCTGTCGCCGCGGAAGTTGATCAGGTAACCTCGATCGGTATTACGGCAAACGGCTCGACCGGTGCAGTGATCGCCGGTAACACCGTATATGTTGAGGGCTTTATCTCTTCGAGTGCAGCTACTCACGGCATCAACGTCGGTGTTAACAGCATCAATACGACTGGCTCGACGATTGAAAAGAATGAGATCAATCGCGTAAAAAATAACAATACGACGACATGGTCGGCTTTCGGTATTAACATTGCCGGCGTTGCCGCCAGCGCACATGTTGTTCGGAACAACTTTGTGTCCGGCGTGCTCAACAACCAGGTAGCGGGAACTGGCGGATTTGGTACAACTTTCGGTGCATTTGGTATTCGAATCATTTCGGGAACGAATCACCAAATTTATCACAACTCGGTTAACCTCTATGGAGCGATGCCGGGCGATGTCAGTACGAATTTGACTGCAGCTTTCTTGGTTGCCGCCACCGCTCGAACGGGTCTTGATGTTAGGAATAACATCTTCTCCAACCAGATTACGGGCGGAAATCCGGCGGGAACGAGAAATACGGTGATATTCCTGCCGTCGGGCGCAACAAGCGCAATGGATCTGACCCTGAATAATAATATTTATTTCCAGGGAACAGACGCTTTGAGCACCATGGCACAGGTCGGACCGACATTTGCAACGAGCGTTGCATATCTGGCGGCTGACTTTGATCCGTCATCAACCACACCGGCCTCTAACTTCAGGTCTTACTCAAGCACCCTGAATGCGGCGGGAACAAACGATAACGCCAGTAAGGCGGTTAATCCGCAGTTCGTATCAGATACGGATCTGCATATTCTGCCGACTTCTCTGGCGGAAAGCGGCGGGGTTGATGTCGGCGTAATTGACGATATTGACGGCGATCTGCGACCGGCAGTTCCCGATATCGGAGCAGACGAGATCTCTGTTGCCGGTCCGGGTATAGTTCAGTTCAGTTCGACTAACTACAGCGTCAACGAAGGCGGAACGGCAACTATTAACGTTATCCGTTCAGCCGGAACGGACGGAACGGTCGGAGTTACTGCAACAATTACGGACGGAACGGCGATCGGCGACGCATCTTGCATCGCAGGCGTCGACTACATCAATCCGGGACCGCAGGTGTTGAGCTTCGGCGACGGCGTATCGCTTCAATCGTTCACGATTCAAACCTGTTCGGACGCAACGCTCAAAGCAGATGAAACAGTGATCTTAACACTGTCAGCTCCGACGGGCGGAGCAACGATCGGAACAAACAATCCGGCGACGCTAACAATTCTTGACGTGCCGCCGCCGTTTACGGGGACGATCAGTGTCGGTACGGGAGAAATCTTTACGTCGCTGACGAATCCGGGCGGTGTGTTTGAAGCGATCAACGAAGCGGGCTTAGCC
>JBBQTV010000030.1:0-24384 GCA_038212935.1 Pyrinomonadales bacterium
AACATGCTCTCGCTCCAGCGTTTAGATTCAAATGACAGCTTTCGTATCAATCCCAGGACCGGTACAAGAACCAACAAAAGCAATGCACATAGAAAGTTGATCCCGCGGCTGACATTCTGCTCAACGGCAATGTCGACTGCCATTGATCGCTGCCAATCCTGCCACGTCCCGGCAACCCGTAGCGTATATGTTCCCGCCGGTAGCGCTGACAACATCGCTGTCTCGTTTTGGCTTCCTTCGGTCCACGCTCCGTCACTATCCGTACCAGAATAGTATTCTATCGGGATATTAACGGATTCAACCTCCTGGCTTTGGTCATTGATTAGATCGACATCGACATCGGCCCACGAATTACTGACCGGCGCCCGGGCCGTGATACGCACGTTGCGGTTTGCCTTGATCTCAAACGGCTTGCTGAATGCGATCTGAGGTTGTGTCGCATTTACGAGTGGCGGCAGAGTCATCTGCTCGGTCAATAGTGTCGACTTAACTCCCGAGAGCGGAAGCATAAATATCGCAGTCACAAAAAGAAAAAAGAGCGGAAGCGCACCCCACGTGTAATAGAACGAACCTGTAAATGGCTGATTCGGCGCGACCGACCACGGCTTTGGAAGTTCTTCGACGCCAAAGGCCTTTTCGATCTCGGCGTTGGTCATATAGACGCCGGCCGACCAATTCATCTCGTCCGACGACGTCTCTAGTGAGAGCATCAAAGGTGCTGAAACATAATCCACGGCCCTAACGGTTTCACCCTGCGTCACACGCCAGTAGAATTCGCCCTGAACGTATCTAACAACTGCCTTTGCGTCCTGAAATATCTTAAAATTCCGCCCATTGTACCGTGCGGTTCCGCCGGCACTGATGTTTGAACTTTGCGCCACCTCTGCCGGATTGACCGGTTCAACGAAGTTCCAGTGATTATCCGAATGCACGAGCCATCGGAACCCGATCATCGGATTGTAGAGAAGGTATTCGTGCCAGTAATATGTCGTTCCGTCGATCGTTACGCTGCGGACCATGCTCCCGATTATCTTGAACTTAACATCACCCGGGAAGGTCCCTTCCTGTCCCACAGACAAGAGGAACGGAGTAGGCGACGGTGAAGGATCGAGTGCCTTGAAATACTTCAGTTTTCCTTGATTAACATCCAGCAGCGAAATGCAGTTGGGGCACGTGACACGCTCTGCCTTGTCCGGCGCGACGAGGGCTAGTGGGCCTCCACAGTTCGGACAACCCATCGCTTCGGCTGTCGTTCGCCGAGCTTCGCGGGTGACCGGGCGAGCGTCAGCAAGTCCGATCTCGGGCAGAGTCACTTGTTTGCCGACAAAGACCCACGGCGGGTCCATACTGTAATCGATGGTCGCAAACGAATTATCCTTTCCGGAAAGATCGGCGTACTTGCTCTGTTCGTTGGGTACCAATTGATACGGGATCTCGCCGTCGGCAGCTGAGGCCGTCGCTGTCCCTCGCTCCGTGATCAACATTGCCGGAGAGCCGGGAATGTTGTCGATCGTAGCCCCGATCTGCAGGTCGTCATAGGAAGGCAGCGACGAACGTTCGGGCATCGGTTGAAAGAACGTAAAATAGAATCGTCCCTGAGCTTCCGCAAGCCAACCGACCCATCCGTTTGAGAATGTAGCGTACCATTCGTCCCAAAACCCGCCCATTTCATGTCTGAGCTGGGCACGGCCCGTTAGCTCAAACCGCTGCCCCATGTACTCGCCCTTCAATCCGAGCTTGAGCGGAGACTGCGAATCGGCGATCTCGGCGACTTTGCCAAGGTCCTCGAGAGCACGATCTGTCCGCGCCACGGCGGAGCGGCAGAAAGGACAAACGAGCACGATGGTCGAGCCTTTTTTAAATTCGATCGGTGCCGCACATGATGGACAGTTTGCCTGGAGTACGCTCAAGCGTCACCTCCTGTGGAGACGGTTTTGGCTTCCATCTCACCACGCTCGAACTTAGTGATCGTAACGCTTGCCGCGCCCAAGACGACTTTCAGATTTGATTCCCAGTCCCATTCGGGCCTCGAGCGGCAGCAATACAGATTGAAAGTTGCGGTTTGATATTCCGGATACGTGTGGCAAGTAAGATGAGATTCCGTCAGCGCGACCAAGGCGGTTATTCCGCCCTCGCCGTCAAATTTATGCCAGACCTCACCGACCGCCTTCAGGCCAAGCTCATTCATTACGCGATCAAAAAGGCTGCGAAAAACCGCCTCATCGCGTAGTGTTGCGGCATTGCACCCAGCGGCCTCTATCAGCCATTCCGTTCCAACGATCATTAGGTGAACCTGTAACTCTTACGAACCGCGGCCTTCAATGTTCCGAAGCCCCAATTTAGCAATGATTATTAACGCCAGCACTAGGAGTCGAACTTTGAAAACTATAGCGAAAATATACGCGATTGTCATTTTCGTGGAGTTAGGTGACCTGATCGCCGCCACCTAGCCCAAACGAAAAGACCGGCGATTCAAAATTGAACCGCCGGTATCACGTTCGCGAAATATCTTCGGCGACTAGTCGACGATCGAGAACTTGCTTTTGTTTTCGATCACCTGACCGCCAACCCGGTCTTTAGTCAGTACTTTTAATTCGTAATCGCCTTTATCCAGCGTCATTGTCGGTAGTAGCCGGGCGAGCGTTAAGCGTTGGCCCGAATCGCTAAGTCCGCTCCAGTCTTCGGCCTGCCGCAGAACCTCTCTGCCGTCTTTCGTTAGAACGTATTCAACATCAACAGCCGGGCGCAATGTCGTTTGATCGACACCGGCATTGTAGACCTGCAGATAGACCCCAACGTCCTGACCCTTACGGTACGTAGCGGCTAAATTTGGAATGACCTTAGCACCGCCGATGATGAACATTCCACCGATATCCTGCTCGGTCGTTCCGCGAAGGGTCGAGGTCAATATCATTGATGATGTGGACAGAATCTTGTCATCGTATTTTGGAACCGTGAAGCCCTGATTGACGATACCGCGATTGCCGGTAACGACATCGCGAACCACAACGTCGACCCGATACGTGCCCGGAGTCAAAGCCACGGCTTTCTGATAAACAGACTTTCGATCTCTGAGGTCCGAAAGCTCGGCCTGGGTAGCGTACGTCGTTACAGCATCCTCAAAGATCCCCGTGCGTTTGCCCGCCACCGACGTGATCCTTCCAAAAACATTCAGCTTAGCTACTTCGAGTCCGCCTTCGTTCTCGAACGTCACATCTTTGTTCGAAGCCTGAACCGTAAAGGTTACGACCACTCTGTCCTCAGATTGCCGGAAGAAATCGACACGAAGGTCGAAGTTAAGCGGATTGTCGCCTAGAACCCCCGAATCGCCGCCCGCGATACCCTGCAGGTCACTGAATTTGACCTGAGGCGGACGCGAAAGGCTAGTTAAGACCTCAAGTCGCCGGAAAGGTGTGTCCTGTTCGCGTTGATAATAATTATTCCCCCCGATACCCGAGATACGATCTCCCTTATTCGATTGTCCAAGCGACTCGGCCAAGGTCAAGCCGCCGCCGGGAACCATCAGCAAAGCATCTTTCTCATTCGCGTTTCGAGCCAATCGATATTCGCCGGTTCCCGTCGGATCGACAAATTCGATCTCGAGACCGTCACCGACCCCGTCCAGGTGACGATAAAACCAGATCTCGAACGGATACGTTGTGGTCGAGCCGCCTCCTTCGTATGAAGGCCGGTCATAGGCGCCCCCCGAAGGACGTGATTCAACCGAATCAGGCTTGCCCCATGCGATGTAGATGCGACCGCGATCGGTCCGCCACCCGGGAATACCGGATGTGAACTTTTCATTCGCGTATGCGATCCGCTCATAATATTCTTCGCGGAATTCGTTTTCTTCCGTATCAGGATTTGGGTCGCGGCGACGCCAGAAATTCTCGATAAAATTCTCACGCTCATCATCGGTCTGAAGCGCATTGAAAGCCCGCCGCTCTTCTTTCGTAATAATGTATGCAACATCCTCGCTGAGCCAGCGCCTGTATACCTGATTCACTTCCTTAGTAACGGTACGCCCCTTCATAGTCGGATCCTGGCTCGGCGTGTTTTTATCGCCGCCCTGGCCAAATGAAGGGATTACAAACATAGTCGACAAAACTAATCCGATACCCAGATTACGTGTAAGAATTCGTAATAACATAAATGCTCCTGCGACTGTACAAGTCAGATGCCTGATCCCATCTACGCGGGTACAGGGACTTATATTTGTCCTCTTCTAAGTCTAGACACTTGTAACCATTAGTTCAAGATGCTCTGACCCATCTGTTTGGTTGTCTTTAGCAAGTTTAATGATCAAGCCGTCACCGGGTCGGCAACGCGATCTCTTCCAAAGATCCACGCGATCAAGACCGATACGCCATATAGTACGAACATCGGCATCGCAAACAACATTAGATTTGGAATATCGCCGGTCGGCGAAACGACCGCTGCGACGATAAGTATCACGATCAAAGCCAGCTTCCAACTCCTGATCAAAAGCCCTGCAGATATTAGTCCGATCCGAGAAAGCACATACGCAACGGCCGGCATCTGAAAAATGATCCCCATTGCGAGCATGATCAGGGTTATTAGATCGAAATAATCGCTTGCCCTTAACAACAGGCGGAAATCTTCGCCCAAACCGAGTAGGTAGCGGACCGCCGGCGGAAACAGAATATAATAGGCGAATGCCACGCCTGCCACAAAGAAAATAGAGGATAACAAGACGAACGGGGTCACGTAAGCGCGCTCGTGCTTATACAAAGCTGGTGAGATAAATCCCCAGATCTGAAGCAGCAGGAACGGCACGGAAACTGCGATGGCAGCATAGAGAGATACGGAAACAAACAGCGTGAACGATTCCTGAGCCGTCGTGACTATCAATCTTTCGTCTGCAGTTTCGTTTACGGCTCCGGGCGTAAGGTCAACAGGCAGAAGAACGCCCGGCGGGATCACCGCATTAATCGTGTAAATAGGCTCGTCGGTAAATAGAACATGCTTACCGTCTGATGTCGCTTCGACGACTGCCTTTACTGACGTCCCTGGCTGAACCACGCTTGCACCAAGTTTGGTCGCCCGGTCGAAAACATATCGGCCCGAATCTCCCACCGACAGCGTCGAGAGCGGCGAGATCGTTTCGTTACCAGTCCTTCCCTCGACCGGAAGCTCTCGTCGTTCGGCCTCCGAAAGCGCCCGCCGTATCGGCACACTCAAGAAATCGTAGATCGCTCCCGAAACAAACCAACACCCCATGAACGCAATGACTACAAATATTACAGACCGGACAATTCGGCGCCGAAGCTCATCCAGATGGTCGAGAAACGACATCTGGCTTCCTTCTTCGTTTTGCTTTCCGGCGATAGATCTCATGTTTCAGGGAAATTTCTTTGGCTTACAACCAGCTCCGCTTATCCGACGGGTCAGGAGACACATCCTCATCGGGTTCGCTCGTCTTTTCGGCGGGTTCTTGTACGTTGTCGCGCGCGGCCGCAAATGTTTCAGGGTCGATCGACTTTATCGCCGGTAACGACGCTTCTGGTGAAGCCTCTTGCTGATCCAAGATCTTGTTTTCGCGATATACGGGTGTTTCGTGGTCGTCTTCAGCAAGTATGGACTCCATCTTCAGCGCCTTCGTTTCTTCTTCGAAATCAACTTCGCGTTGCCATGTCGTTTTGAATTCATTGGTCGTATTCCGAAGGTCTGACATCACCTTTCCGATCTTGCGGGCATATTCCGGCAGTTTCCTCGGGCCGAGAAAGATCAGCGCAATAATACCGATGAGGATCAGCTCCTGCGTTCCAATAGATTGAAAGATGAATAAGTACAACTTAAAACTCACTTGGCGAACTCTATATCACGTTTATCAGCTTTTCACTCTTCGCCTCGACACGTCCGATGACCTTGGCATCCGGTATTGATTCCAAAAAATAGGCCGCTTGTTTCTCAGGAAAACTGATCAGCAGGCCGCCCGCTGTCTGCGGGTCGAACAACGCGCTTTGCATTTCCGGAGAGACGTTACCGACTATCGATATAGTATCACCAACATAGACACGATTATTCCTATCCCCGCGCGTCAACATTCCTTGAGCGATCAGGTCCAGAACATCCGGTAATAGCGGAACTTCATTAGATACAATAGTTAAGGTAACGTCGCTAGCCTTTGCTAGCTCAAACGCGTGGCCCATTAACCCGAATCCCGTTACATCCGTGCAGGCGTTAGCACCGAGCTCCACCATAACCTTGGACGCCGCAGCTGCCGAGGTCGTCATCGCATCGATGCATGCGGAAATAGTATTCTCGCTTGCGACCCCTCGTTTGACCGCCGTGTTGATGGCACCGGTACCGATCGGCTTAGTCAATATTAGTACGTCGCCCGGTTGCGCTCCTGCGTTAGTGATTACTTTTTCCGGATGGATGATACCCGTCACTGCGTAGCCGAATTTCATCTCCTGATCATCGACCGAGTGCCCTCCGATGACAACCACGCCGGCCTCATTCATTGCTTTCTGCCCGCCCAGCAGGATCTTGCCAAAAACGTCCCAGTCGCCTTTTTGCGGGTAGCATACAATAGATAGCGCCGTCAGCGGTCGGCCACCCATCGCGTAGACATCATTCAACGAATTGATAGCCGCAATTCGACCATAGATCTCCGGATCGTCAGCGACCGGTGTAAAAAAATCCACGGTTTGTACAAGCGCGGTCTCGTCCGTAAGGCGAAATACGCCAGCATCGTCGGAATTCTCGAACCCGACGATCACATTTTCGCTTGGCTGCAACGGAAGCTTACCCAAAACTTGAGCAAGGTCGCCCGGGGCGAGTTTGGCCACTCAACCCGCACACGAAACCATTTCCGTCAGACGCTTTGTCATTGGTCGATCATTCCTCCTATTTCATTTTTTGGGCAGCTTAACCCGCTGTGCCACAACGACTTATGCTACCCCAGCAGATTTATCTTTATCGGTAGTCAAAAGCCTAAACAAGCGGTCGAGGTCATCCGTACTGTAATATTCGATCTCGATCTTCCCAGCATTCCCTTTGCCGTTCGGCTTGATCTTAACGTTGGTTCCGAGCGATCGCATCAACTTGGTTTCGGCGTGACGGACGTTGGCGTCCTTGGTGATGATGCTCCGTTTCGCTTTCGGTTGATCGGATGCCGATTCAGTTGAACGCTTAATGGTTCGTTCCGCCTCGCGGACCGACATCTGCTTTTCAACTATAGCCCTCGCTGTCTGTATCTGGAGTGCCTTGTCGTCCGACAGTAGAAGGGCACGGCCATGGCCGGCACTAAGTTTTCCTTCTTCGACCAGTACCTGAATCTCTTTCGGAAGCTTAAGTAACCGTAGTGTCGTGGCGATAAGCGACCGCTCCTTCCCAACTTGTTCCGACAGCTGTTCTTGTGTAAGTCCAATGCCATCAATAAGTTTGCGATATGCGTTCGCTTCTTCGATCGGATTAAGCTCTTCCCGCTGTATATTCTCGATCAGAGCGATCTCAAGGATCTTGTCGTCGCTAACTTCTCTAATCACCGCAGGGATCTTGTGAAGCCCTGCTCGCTGAGCCGCGCGCCAACGCCTCTCGCCGGCTACAATTTCGAAGCCGGAGCCTTTGGAGCGGATAACGATTGGCTGTACTATCCCATTCGCCGATATCGAACGGGCGAGCTCGTCAAGTGCTTTGTCCTCAAAACGGGTTCGCGGCTGTTCCGGGTTGCCGGTAATCCGGGATATCTCTATCTCTTGAATACCTGCTACGTGCGCGTCGTGTGACGTTCGGTTCTCTTCGGCCGGATCGCCGAGGAGAGCACTCAGTCCGCGGCCTAGCGGTTTCCTAGCCATGTTCGATTATCTCCTTGGTCAATTGAAAATAACTCTCCGCGCCGCGCGACTTGGGATCGTAAACCAGAATTGGCTGCCCAAAGCTCGGAGCTTCTGCCAGACGGACATTCCGCGGTATCACAGTCTTAAGAACCTGCGGCCCGTAGAAATCGCGTAGATCCTTAGCGACCGCAGACGATAGATTCGTGCGTTCATCATACATTGTTAATAGGAGGCCTTCGATCTTCAGATTAGGGTTAAGCTCGCACTTTAGCTTAGTGAGCGTATCAAAAAGTTCTGTCACGCCTTCTAACGCGAAATACTCAGTCTGGATCGGAACCAGCAACGAATCCGCCGCTGTAAGCCCATTAACCGTCAGAATACCGAGCGACGGAGGACAATCAATAATAATATAGTGAAAAAACTCGCGGATCGTTTCAAGGAGTCCTTTTAGTATCTTCGCACGCCCCTTGTCATCCGCAAACTCGATCTCAACACCGGCAAGGTTCTTGTGAGATGGAAGCACCCAAAGTTTGTCTATCGCAGTCGGTAGCACGGATTCCCGGACCGAATTCCCGGTTATCATTGCATCATACAGTGATCTTCGGCCCGGGAGTTTCTCGATACCGGCGCCGGAGGTTGCGTTTCCCTGCGGATCGGCGTCTACAAGCAGCACTTTCTTCCCAGCCAGTGCGAGGCCCGCAGCGAGGTTTATCGCAGTAGTCGTCTTTCCGACTCCGCCTTTCTGATTAGCAATGGCTATAATTCGTCCCATTATTAGTGAAATTGAGTGCTCTGAGTACTTCGGTAGTTAAATCGCGGGCCGAAGGAGAATTTGACCTAACTAACTCAACTTTCGTTTTGTGGAACGTTCCACATCGCCAACCGCTAAATGTGGAACGTTCCACATTCGCTAATTGCGGTCGGTGCCCGTTGGTTGTTCTGCCGTCAAGTGAACTAGGACGGTCGATATCGCAGTCGGAGTCAGACCTGATATGGATCTAACCTGAGCAAAATTCTGCGGACGGGCACGCTCTAATCTCTCTACCATCTCATTTGAAAGTCCGCCTATCGACCTAAACCGAAAACTCTCAGGCACCTTTAGCGAATCGTGATGGTTTACCCTTTGTGTCGCTAGATCTTGCTTCTCGATATACCCGGAATACAATGAATCGGCCAAGGCAGTTGCCAGATCCGTTTCACTTAATTCCGAAGCTAACTCATCGGGCAATAGCTTCGCGATCAGGTCCGAATGGACCCCCTGCCTCATCGCAAGCTGAGACAATGTGAATGCGTCTCCAAGGTCAACACCAAGCAATTGCGAAACTCCAGCATATTCTACAGAGGAGCGCTTAAATCGTGTTTCATCGAGCGCATTGCGAAGGCGTGCTAACCGATCCCGCTTGGCACTAAATCGTGTCCACTCCACATCGGCTAGCAATCCAACATCGTTTCCCTTTGTCGACAACCTCTGATCAGCGTTATCGTGGCGGAGCTTCAATCGTGCTTCCGCCCGCGAAGTAAACAGCCGGTAAGGTTCATCCACACCATGCCTGATCAGGTCGTCTGTAAGGACACCAATATATGCCTCATCTCGTTGCAGAATAAAGGCTTTACGGCCCTGCACAGCGAATGCCGCATTGATTCCCGCCATTAGCCCCTGGCACGCAGCTTCTTCGTATCCGGTCGTTCCGTTTATTTGCCCTGCCAGAAACAATCCGTTCATGCGTGTCGATTCCATAGTCGGCCGCATCTCACGAGGGTCAACGAAATCGTATTCGATCGCGTATCCTGGCCTGATGATCTGCACTTGTTCAAAGCCCGGAATCATACGGAGAAGTTCAAGCTGTAGAGCCGAAGGAAGCGAGGTCGAGAAGCCGTTTAGGTAAACCTCATTCGTATTGTGGCCCTCAGGTTCCAGGAATAGTTGATGGCGGTCTTTATCAGCAAATTTAATTACCTTATCTTCGATAGACGGGCAGTATCTAGGGCCGATCCCAGTGATCTTGCCGGAATAGAGCGGCGACTGATGAAGGTTATCGCGAATTGTCTGATGAACCTTTTCGCTGGTATAACCGATAAAACATTGGATCTGCGGTTGCTCGATCTTCTCCGTCGCGAACGAGAACGCTACCGGCTTCTCGTCCGGTGGTTGCGGTTCAAATGCGTCCCATTCGATCGTACGCCCATCCAGCCTCGGCGGCGTTCCCGTCTTCAGCCGTCCAACAGGAAACCCATGTGTCTTTAAGGCTTCCGCCAGTTCGATGGATGCCGGTTCGCCAGCCCGCCCTGCCGAAAAAGTCTCTTTCCCGGTGTGGATCGTGCCGTTAAGGAACGTCCCTGTCGCTACAACGACGGCTTTAGCCCCAAACCGTCGGGTGTCCTGCATCTGAACACCGATAACCCTGTTGTTCTCAATGATTAGATCGACGACAACACCCTGACGCAAGTGCAGGTTAGAAGTTGCCTCTAATACCTTTCGCATCTCGGTGCGATAGAGGCTTCGGTCCGCCTGTGCACGAGGCGATTGTACGGCCGGACCGCGCGAGCGGTTCAGTAGGCGAAATTGAATGCCCGTGCGGTCAATCACCCGGCCCATAATTCCGCCCAGAGCATCTATCTCTCTAACAACATGGCCTTTAGCGATCCCGCCAACTGCCGGATTACACGACATCTGCCCGATCAGATCTAAGTTTATCGTTACCAAGGCGGTGTTTGCCCCAAGGCGCGCCGCCGCCGAGGCCGCCTCACAACCCGCATGCCCCGCCCCAATGACAATTACATCAAAACTTTCGTCAAACATTACAAACTCAAAGTTAAAAAATAGCGGGTTTAACCCGCTATATCGCTAAACTCTTTATTGTAGCCGAAAATTCACATGCCTGCTAATAATTTGAAGGATCAAGAAGCCCATATCCCTCTCAACTCAGTGTCGGCTATCGATTGGAACCGAGCGAGTTTCACTCGATCGGAATTCTTGTACGTCATCAGCGGCATGAAACCGAGGTCCATCAACTTATGGACAGCAGCATCGGTGAGCAACACCTCGGAACATGGCTTGTAAACTGTTTGGCCGCTAGCTTTATAAACGTGGACCGGCAACCCTTCAAGGTCTTGCTTAAGTTGACGGCCCATTTCCCACCCGTGTCCCGCAAAACTTTCGGCGAGAAGCTGTCCGGCGGCAAAGCATCCATTTGCCCAAACGTAGTGGTCGTGGTTTGACCCCTCGCCAAACTCCTCAAAGGCAAAAGTATCCAGCGGATCGGTATCGGCTCCATATGGCAACCGTGCGAGAAATCGGGGTGTCACCATGCCGATAAACTCAGCCTCCGCCTGACCACGGAGCGTTGCCCAAAGCTTCGTCGCCTCGGTCTCGTCCGATGTTCGCCACGTCGAAGGGTCAGGGCTGTCCGCAAGCGAATGCACGCCCAAAACGTCGGGCCGCATGTGCGAAATAAACGGAGCATTCGCCGCCGCTACAAGCTTTCCGAGACGCATCAGCGTTGCAACATCATCGACATTGCCATCAAATGCATAGTTGCCGAGGACAACCGCAAAGGGTTCGCTTCCGGGAATTTCGATCGAGTCGCGGATCAAATGCCGATAGACAATTGTTTCCGCTAAACTACTGCTAGATTTGAGGTTATCCGTCAACTCGTCCTTCGCAATATCACAAAGATGGATCTTAAGTTCGGACGAGGTTTCAGTTCGGCGGACTAGGAAGAACAATCCACGCCATGCTGCCTCAAGCTCCTGGAACTTCGGATCGCGGAGGATGCCATTCATCAATCCACTGGTTGCGGCGTCAACTGCCGCAACCATCTGCGCCTGTTCATTCTCATTAACCAAAACAAGCAGTGGACGTACAAGATCACTGACAAGGTTTGCGATATCTGACGATACCCCGGTCCTCGGCGGGGGCCCGCCGCCCGAAGGCTTTGTTAATATTGCGTCGAGAAGGTTCTCCGTTGGTGCATCCGCTTCAGATGCGGAGTCCGGCACGTCATTGTCCATGGCTGGCCCATCGTCTGCTTCCAGGCCTCCAAACCGTTCCCGGACTTCGCGTGCCGCCGCATTAAATGTACTTTCATCTTTGAGTCGCTTCCGCAGATCCCGAAGCTCGGCAAAGATAGGCACCCGGCGAAAGATCTGATCTGGATGAAAATCATCAAGATCGGCGAATTCCAGCGGCAACCTTTCGCCGCCCATCTCCAGATCAAGCCGAACGCCCAAACGCGCGATCGTCGCATCAAAGTTATCTCGGTCGATCTCGATCAGGCCGCGATCGCTCACTGGCCCGCGGTTCGCGTCACAGCTGAACCCGCCTAACACCATTATGTGAAACGGCGGTTCTTCTACGACCCCTGTTCTTTGGGTTTCGAGCGTGACCTTGGTCTCAAGATCACTGTCTGAAATGGGCATATTCGACTGACTCCTGGAAATTGTTTTCAGAAGAATATTAACTGTCGTGCGTGGAATGTCAACAAAAGATGGGAAAAACGAAAATTCCGGAAAGAGTTTGAAACCGAGGAAGCCGTATAGGCTTAAGAGTCACCAGAAGCGATAGCCTGCTCAAGAAACTGCTTCTGTTCCGGACCGAGGTCGTGAAACTCAAGTCCAAAACCGAAAGTATCCATCACATATGCGACACGGCCGCTGAACCGAAGTACGTCGCCTTCAGATGATCGAAGTTCAAATGCAAGTTCCTCGCCCTCGCGGTAGCTGGTGATCGATTCAACGAAGCACCCACCCATGCTCAGGTCGCTGATGCGTGAAGATCTTTTACCGGCCGATGAGTCGAGGACGATTTCGATCATGATCAATTTTCTTTCGTGGGTTCGTCCCATAGATTCATCGGTGAGCAGCTAGATGAGATGCCGATGGTGGAAATATCAATCATACTACTCGCTTCCTGGGACTCCAAACCTGATCCGTTCATTAAAATCGGCGCTTTCGAGCCGATCAACTATCGGCGAAAGCGGCGGCCTGTAAGTGCGCAAAGGTCAAACAGTTCAATCAAACGTCCAATACAGGCAGAATTCCAAAGCGTGTTCTACCCAATTCCCGCAAATCTCAGAACTTTAGGGCCTGTCAAGCTGATCACCACACAACCAATGAGCATTATCGCAATGCCTGGCCAAAAAATGTCGTCGCTTTTCACTCCGCCTTCGCCAAAAGCCATAGCGTTCGGCGGAGTGCTTATGATGAAGGGCATACCGAACGAAGCTGCTATCGCTATTAGGATCGGCGTCGATGGTTCCGGGATGAGGAATGTCGCGAGCGGTATCAACATTATCACCGAAGCAGTGTTGCTCATCACCGCCGCCATAAGCGCCGTAAAGACACAAACCACAAATAGCGCCAATGTCGGACCCAGGTAATCGAATGGGGCATCGGCGGCAAGCTTCGCGATGATTCCAGAACTTTCTAAAAGTTTACCGAGGGTGATGCCGCCGGCAATCAGCAGTAATGTTGACCAATCGATCTCCTTAAGTGACGACCGTTCCAGAACGCCAGAAAGAAAAAGAGCGGCGCTTCCACACATGGCTACCACCGTCGCCGAAATGCCATGAATCGGTTCTCCCAACCAAAAGACAACAGTTAGAGTTATGATCAGGAAAAAGATTCTTCTGCTCATAGACGACGGGTCGGATCTTGGCGCCATTACCGCCATTGCCGTCCGAACGTCCTCGATCCGCCAGCTGCCCGCTGCCGTGCGAACTCGCCAACGAAGAATCATGTACCCAAGTGCCAACATCCCGATCGTCAACGGTACGGCGAACGTCATCCATCCAATGAACGATATAGGCTGACGCTCCGCTACAGCCGCGATAGCGACGGCATTCGGGCCTGTTCCGATCGGTGTTGCCATTCCGCCCAGGTCCGCTCCGAGAACTACACCCACAAGCAGCATTCGCCTGAGGACATCCCCGCGTTCGAATCTCGCAAGAGCCGGACGCAGACAAGCGATCATCAAGGCCGCAGCGGCGATGTTGGACATCCACATTGAGAGAAAAGCGGTAATTAAGATTATAAAAAAGAGGAGGGAATTATAGGAGTCACCGGAAAATCGAAGTGCCGTCCCGATCAACCGTCGGTCAAGCCCGTGCCGTTCAGCTGCCAACCCAAGAGCAAAACCGCAGAAGAAAAGAGCAAGAACAGGGTCGGCCGCCCATGTCATCACCTGGGCTGGCGATAACCTCGGGTCAAATTGGCCAAGAACGGTCGGGATCAATGCCCATAACACCAACGAAGGGACAAACGGCGGAGTTGCCTCGGTCAGCCATAAGATCATGCAAACGCCGGCAACTGAAACGATCCGGGCGAAAAATACCGAATCGATAAATACGTGCGACGAAATTATCACCGCACCTATCGCCGAAATGATCATCAACCACTTACGCATCCGCCCAAGATGATACCTCATTGCGGCATCCAGACGGCGTTAGGGGGCAACTTTTTCCATCGATCATCCTACCGAACCCGCGGCCGCCGTCGCTAGTTCATCAATGGCTTTTTTCTTAAGGCCGATCGTCAGGATGCCGTCCGTAAGCTTCGTCTGGATCCCGTCGGGAACTACCTCGGTCGGCAGTTCAAGCTGGCGATAGAAACGGCCGCTTTTTCTTTCAGAGTAAAAAACGGACTCGTCTTCGCTTTTTAGCTCAGTGCCGGAGTTACCATATAGGATCAGGGTATTTCCGACTAAACTGCACGTGATCTCATTTGGAGTAAAGCCTGCGACCTCTGCACGCACGGTCACCGTGTCTCCGTTGTCAACTATTTCCACCGGTGTCGGCCGATACATTTCTGCCTCGGCCCGGAACCAGTCGTCAAGTTGATCACCCAGATCAAAACCGCGCTCTCGGAAAATCTCGAATACCTTCTTTTCAATATTTCTAGAAACTTCCGCAATATGTTCGAGCATCTTTTCAGTTTCAATGAATGCTGGATACAAAGGCCCTTGGGCCTGTTCCGTTTTGGTCAATTGAGTGGATTCCTTTTGCATAAATTTCTCCTCATGTTCTAGTTGCTTCCGTGAGAGCCACTTTTAATAATTGTGTCGCAAGGCGCATGCCAGCGGCAGCTGACGATGGTGCCCATAAAACCTGCTTCCTCTAACTGGCCAACTTATTCGCTATGCGAGAATTCAAGCGCTGGTATGAATTTCTCTTTGGCCCGCCACTCCCGCCGTGTCTAGCCGAAGATCGATGTTATCGTTATTCTGAAAACAGTTAAGGAGGATGGGTCGCTAGAGCGGCTCACTAGAATCATGAAGCAACTGAAGAGGATCATCGAAGAAAATATCCCCGTCCAAACGTCAGAAACGAACCAAAGCCATTCGCGGGTGCGAGAGACGTTCCTCAATCGTGACACCATCAGCCGCGATGTTGGGAATATCGCTGGTGACGGGCGCACTTTCGGCGAGCTCATGGCCGACCGTGTCGCGAAGTTCGCCGGTTCATGGATATTTATCGGTTTTTTTTGTGCGGTCTTGGCCGGATGGGTAATCTTGAATTCGTGGGTCTTGATCACAAACGGTAGCGACTTCGATCCCTACCCGTATATTTTGCTCAACCTTTTTCTCTCAATGCTCGCAGCGATCCAGGCACCTGTAATTTTGATGTCGCAAAACCGACAAGCGGCGACGGATCGCATCGCCGCAGCACACGATTATGAGGTTAATCTAAAAGCCGAACTTGAGGTTCAACTCCTTCACGAAAAGCTCGATGAACTACGTGAACAGAAGTGGGTCGAGCTCGTGAACATGCAACAAGAACAGATCGAACTACTTCAAACGCTGATCGCAGAGCGGCCCGCGGGCTAGTGCTTCACCAACCATTCGTGAACGGCGGTCGGCAAAACGGAGATCATGCCCATATAGCACATTCCAAAAGCTAAAAACCCAAATACGACAAGAGCCATAGGAGTAAGAGCTCCCACGGCAAACGTTACCACGAACGCGAGAATGATTGCGGCCCAAAGTGCAAAGTATATTTTTGTAAGCATCGTTTTGTTCTCCTTATGTCGACATTTCGTCACTATCGAATATCGCAACGCATGTGCCAACGTAGATTGCCGATTTTCAGGCGGTTTGCACACTAAAAGGCGCTAAAAAACCCACGAGAGCAACCGTAGAATGCGGAATTTTCCCCAATGCCACGTTTGTCCGAACAAAGAAATGCCCGGCAAAGATCCGGGCATTCGAACTATATTCCTTACTAATAGTTAATTTATATTCGTGGGTTTTCCGAGCTCGACGGGGGCGTATGTTGAAGTTCCGGAATCACGTTCGACTGAGGCCCGACCGGTCATCTGTGTCGGCGTTATCTTTAATATCACCTCGATGTTTTCGCGGACCCAGCTGTCCATCCAGCGAATGCTCACCGCTGGCGTAAGTGTCGGGTTTACCTTCGCTATCAACGCGACCGCGGTCTCACGGAGCGCATTGTCCGTGACTTGCTCAGCGGTACCAAGGACGACTACGCTTCGCCAGTTTTCGTTGTCCTTTACATCTTCCAATTGTAGACAGACCTTTGGATTTTCCCGAATGATCTCGACCTTTTTGCCCTCCGTCGTATAAACGTAAATGTCGGGTTTGTCGAACGCATAATGTACCGGAACAACATATGGTTGGCCATCGGCCGAGGCACCGAGATGTCCGTATCCAACATCATGCAACAATGCCTCGATTTCCTCTCGGCGCATATCTTCTACTTCGATCATCGTTCATCTCCTTAGATCGCTAGTCCGCAAGAAATATATCATAAACGCACTACTCTGGAATATGCGCCGATACACGGCACAATGTTTGCACCATTCTCCAATGTCGGATTCCTTGTTCAAAGGTAAATATACGAGTCCGGCTGACCGATATTTTTAAGGAGAACTAACGTGAAGATACTTCTGGCAACCGACGGTTCAGAGTTCAGCGATGCTGCGGTTGCAAAATGCATAGATCTGTTTTGTGACCTGCAAGGGGCAGTCATAAAGGTCGTTTCAGTTTACGAGGAGGCACCGATCCTCGCCAGCGAACCGTTTGCCGTTTCGCCCGAATATTTGAGAGACATGACCGAGGCTGCGAAAGCTCAGGCAACCAGTTTCTCCGAAAAGGCGGCGTCGAAGATCAAGGAAAAATGTGGTCACGCCGTTGTAGCTTCCGATGTACTAGTCGGCAAACCGGCAACCCGGATCGTAGAAAACGCGGAGAAATGGAACGCCGACTTGATCATCGTCGGTTCTCACGGCCGCGGGTTCTGGGGAAGGCTACTCGGCTCTGTGTCGAACGGTGTCGTCAACCACGCCCTCTGTTCCGTTCTGGTGGTCAGAAAAGAGATTGAATAACGATACGTTCTTCGTCAAACTCGGGCGGTCAGTCATTATCTGGCTCGTCATAATGTTCGTTGAAACGCTCCACGGTATAGCCCGCGGAGTTTTTGTTGTGCCATATATGGGCGATCTCCTGTCTCGACAGATCGGGGTGGTATCGGGTTCGATATTGATCTTTATCGTTGTTATCGGTCTTATCAAGTGGCTCGGAATCACGGATCGAACAACACTGCTCGGAGTCGGCATTTTTTGGGTTGTGCTGACGGTGGTGTTCGAGTTCGCGCTTGGCTACTTCGCAATGGGAATGCCGTTGAATGAGATCATTGCAGCGTTCGATCCACAACGAGGTTCGTTGATGCCATTCGGCCTGGCGTTCCTTGCCTTCTCGCCGCTGATAGCTGCAGCGTTACGGCATTAAGACGTCTTGCGGCCGGTCAGAACTTCATTGATGGTTTTTACGACGGACTGTGCCGTAAATGGTTTGGTTAAACGGTAGGTTACACCGAGTGCTTCCAGTTCCTCAATATCCCCCGTACTAAAGAGCCCGCTCATCGCGATAATACTCGACTCTTTGTTCATCTTTCGCAACGCACGTATCATCGCTAATCCGTCCATATATGGCATCGCAAGATCGGTGAGGACAACGGCAACTTCCGATCCCATTTGAGCGAATTTCGCGAGGCCTTCCGTACCGTCGTTTGCGACCTCGACCTTATAGCCAAACTGTTCGAGCGTCGCACGGGTTATTTCGCGAATATTCTCTTCATCATCCACGACCAGAATGATCTCGCCCGAACCGGATGGAAGGGCCTCGGCTATTTTCGGGTCCGCGAGGGGCCGATCGTCCGCCATAGCAGGAAAATAGATAGAGAATTGCGTTCCTTTGCCCCGCTCACTGTAGACATTGATAAACCCACCATGGCTCTTGACGATGGTGATCGAGGTTGAGAGGCCTAGACCTGTTCCGTGGCCGACGGGTTTGGTCGTAAAAAATGGGTCGAAGATCCGGTTGACCACGTCCGGCGACATTCCGGTGCCCGTGTCGGTAACGGTTATCAGAACATAACTGCCCGGCGCCGCGTCGACGTTGATCTTTGAGAAGGTTTCGTCGAGCGCGATCGTCTCGGCTCGAATTGACAGCGTGCCCCCGCTTGGCATTGCGTCGCGTGCGTTTATACAAAGGTTCATTAGGACCTGATGTATTTGTGTCGGATCGGCGGAGATCAGCGGTAGGTCTTGCTCGATCTCGCGTTTAACCGATATAGATTTCGGCAGCGTCTCGGTTAGGACTTTTACCAGGTCAACGATGATGTGCTTGACCTGAACCGTCGTCCGCTCGCCTTCCATCCCGCGGGCAAAGGTCAATACCTGCTGTACAAGTGCCGCTCCACGTTCAGAATTTTCCCGGATCACTTCGAGCCAGCGGTGGGTTTCCGGGTCTTGGGTTTTCAACTGCAGCATCCCGACGGACATCAATATCGGCGAAAGGATGTTGTTCAGGTCATGAGCGATGCCGCCCGCGAGGGTTCCGATCGATTCCATCCGCTGCGCTCGAAGCAAGTGTGCCTCAGCCCCCTTTTTTTCTGTTATATCGGTGTTGATCAGGAGTATGTAGTCGGGTTGGTCACTGGTATTCCTGACCATCGACCAGCGACTTTCGACGTAAATCTTTTTCTCGGATTTTGTTACTTGCCGCCCTTCGCTTCGAACCTCATCTTGAGTTTCAAAAGCACTTCGGACGCGCTCTAGCTGCCTCGCATTACCGCCAAACAGAATATCGCCGATCAATCGGCCGAGGGCTTCGGTAACCGTCCAGCCGTAGATTCGGACGGCTCCGAGATTCCAGAAGATTATGTTGTAGTTCAGGTCGCATACAATGATAGCGTCCTGCGCCTTGTCAAGGAGTGACGCCTGCTGGTGGATGCGCTCTTCTGCAAGTTTTCGCTCCGTGATCTCGTATCTGATCGCAACATATTGAACCGGTTTCCCGGCTTCGTCCAGGAAAGGAACGATAGTCGTGTCGACCCAGTAAATACTTCCGTCCTTTGCTCGATTTTTTATCTCGCCACGCCAAACTTTTCCATTAGCGATGGTCGTCCATAGATCGCGAATGAATTCCGGCGGATGAAATGCCGAATTTATCATCCGATGGTCCTGGCCGATCAACTCCTTTCGATTGTATTTTGATATTTCGCAGAACTTTTCATTAACGAACGTTATACGTCCACGCTGGTCGGTTATCGCGACGATCGCCGACTGATCAAGCGCGAACTTAAGGTCGGACAGCTCCTTTAATAGCGTTTCACGAGAAGTAGGTTCGTCTGACTGTGGGTTAGTCATTGTTCGTTTCGGAAGCCTCGCTAATTGGTGGTTCGTAATTCCCAGACTTTCTGAGTTTGTAGCGAAGTTGGTCTCGGGAGATATCGAGTAGCTTCGCGGCCCGAGTGAGGTTCCCGCCGGTCCGTTCCATTGCCTGGACGGCCAAATCGTTCTCGAACTGTTCAAGCGAGATTCCATCAATGGGCAAAACGAAACCTCCTGTCGCGCCACCGGACTTTACCGCAGCCGAACCGAGAAGGTCAGCCGGCAAATGGGCAACAGTTACATGATCACCGTCTTCAAGAATCGAAGCACGCTCGATCACGTTCCTAAGTTCCCGTACGTTTCCTGTCCACGAGTAATTTATGAAACGACGCATTACCTCCGGAGTTAAACCTTTCAATTTTGGGCCCCGACGCTTTTCGTTCGCTCGGTTGATGTAGTGTTCCGCTAGCAGCAATACATCGTCACCGCGTTCTCTCAGGGGCGGAATATCAATTTGTATAACGGAGAGACGATAATATAGGTCTTGCCGGAACGAACCCGCCTCGCCCGCTTTCTTTAGATCCTGATTCGAAGCCGCAACGATCCTTGCATCGAGAGGAATATCCTTTAAGCCGCCGACCCGTCGGAACACACCGTTTTCAAGCACGCGTAGCAGCTTCGCCTGTAGCGAGAGCTCCATTTCGCCTATCTCATCCAAAAATATCGTCCCGCCCTGAGCTTGTTCAAACAGGCCTTCTTTCCGCTGTTTAGCATCCGTAAATGCGCCTTTCTCGTAGCCGAACAGTTCGGATTCGATCAGCGTCGCGGGCAATGCCGCACAATTTATCGCCACATAGGGTGCATTAAACCGTTCTGACGCAAAATGGATCGCCCGGGCAAACAAGTCCTTCCCCGTACCTGTATCCCCTTGCAGAAGTATAGACCCAACATCCGATTCCGCTATTCGGAGTGAAAGATCCTTTACTTTCCGCATTGCCTCAGAATCACCGAGGATCTGATCAAATCCGAAATCCGACTTGGCCCGTCGCTTTTCGATCTTTACTTGGCGACGAAGCGTTCGCGCCTCCAGTGCGTTGCGGAGCGTTATCTGCAGCTCCTCGAGCCTGACGGGTTTTCCGATAAAATCGTAGGCACCGCCACGAAGGGCGGCAATCGAGTTCTCGACATCAACGTTGCCCGTCACCATTATCGCAACGCAGTCTGGATCCACATTCTTGGTAAAACGAAGAACATCGAGGCCCGAACCATCCGGCAGATCTATATCCAGTAGGACAGCGGCCGGTTCTTCTTCCTCGATCTTCTGCTGTGCCGCAGCAACCGTTTCGGCCTCAACCGTTTCGTAGTCCCACGAACGAAGTGCTTCGCCCAAAGTCATACGAATGAAACGGTCATCGTCTAGGATAAGGACGCGTGGTTTCTTTGTTACCATTAATTATCGACTCGTCGAAGTTTGCTGAGTGTCACTCGCTTGTATAAACCGAAAATCCGGAATAATCAAGCATTGTACTGCGAATATTTCCGCAGTATGAATGACCATTGTCGGCAAAGTAGCTCTGCAGTGGTCGTTATATCACGATTTCACTGGCACGTTCATTGCGTAACCAACCCGCGGTTGTAATAATATTCGGATAGGTTTAACACATTATGAAACTCTTGATCGCATACGACGGTTCACGGTGTTCAGAAGCAGCGATCGATGATCTTCAGCGGGCCGGCTTGCCGGGCGAAGGCGAAGCGATCGTCGTCTCTGTAGCAGAAGTCTGGCTCCCGCCCCAAGATGGGGCCACTGCCAATGGTGACGCAGATCCCTATATCGCAAAGATAGTTAAACGTAGCCGTGAGAAGGGCGAACGCGCACTTGCTGAAGCGTCGACCTTTGCCAAACATGCGGAAACACGACTTCGGAACATTCTTTCAAATTGGGAAATTTCGGCTCGGTCGACCTACGGTTCGCCCGCATGGGAATTACTTTCTATCGCCGAAGAGATCGATCCTGATCTGATCGTCGCGGGTTCGCAGGGACAGTCCGCGATAAGCCGATTCTTTCTCGGGAGCATTTCACAGAAGATACTCACCGAAGCCCGATGCTCGGTTCGAGTCGCACGCGGAAAGATCGACGTTGACCCTTCGATCAATCGGATCGTTGTTGGCTTCGATAGTTCTAAAGGCGCAAAATCTGCCGTAGCCGCCGTAGCCGAACGTCGATGGTTTCCTGGAAGCGAGGTAAAACTTGTTTCGGTCACCGATCCGGTCTCGCCCACGGCGATCGGACGTTTTCTACCGCCAATAGCCGATGCTGTGAAGGAGGTGAACGAGACCGAACGCGAATGGATCGAGAAAATGTCTGCCGAAGCTATCGCCGAACTCGAACGAGCCGGCCTGAAGGCATCCCTCGAGATAGTTTCCGGCAATCCAAAGGAGCTCCTGCCAGAGGTTGCCGAAGAGTGGAACGCGGATTCGATATTTATGGGTGCGAATGCCTTCGGGAGCAGGCTCGAACGCTACCTTATCGGCAGCACATCATCGGCCGTCGCCGCTCGGGCTCATTGCTCCGTAGAGGTCGTCCGAACGCGTGGCTGATTTCTCATTTTCCGATGCAGAATGTCGAGAAGATCCGCGTGAGCATATCTTCCGTCGTAGTTTCGCCGGTGATCTCGCCGAGGTATCGAAGAGCGTTATGAAGCCCGACAAGGACCATCTCTTCGCTGACCTTTTGTGCGAAAAGCTCAGTCGAATTCTCGATCTCGCCGTGTGCACGATCGAGCAGATCGAAATGCCGTGCGTCTGAGACCAAAAAGCCCGACACCTCGGTATGCTGCGGTGCAAACGGGTCAACGATAGCGCGCTTCAGGTCATCCAACCCTTCACCCGTTTTAGCAGAAATATAAATCTCCGGCTTTTCGGGAACGTAGTCACCAAATGGCTCCCGGACCGGATTTTTATCGATTTTGTTATGCACTATCAGGTGATCGAGTTCTTTCACGCTATCGAGTAGATCCCGGTCCTCGGCAGTGATCTTTTCCGAGGCGTCAACCAAAACGATCACCAGGTCCGAATCGACCATAACCCTTCGCGAACGCTCGACCCCTATACTTTCGACCGCGTCGGTCGTATCGCGCAAACCCGCGGTATCAATTAACGATATCGGAATGTCGCCAATGGTAAACCGTTCGTGAAGTTGATCACGCGTCGTTCCGGCGATCTCCGTCACAATCGCCCGATCGGTGCCAAGCAGTGCATTAAATAGGCTGGATTTCCCGACATTCGGCCGGCCCACGAGTGCAACTTTTAGGCCTTCGCGGATAAGCTTGCCGGCCTGAAATGTCTCTGCGATCCTCGCAACCCCGTCAGAAACCGCGGCAAGGCGTCCGGCAATACCCTCCGCCTGCGTTTCCGGCAGATCATCTTCCACAAACTCAAGGGCTGATTCGAGAGCTACGATTACATCGAGTAATTCATCTTTCAATGGCTGTAGCTCAAGCGAAAATTCGCCTCGCATCTGCCTGACAGCCTGGCGTGCGGACGCAACAGTCTGAGAATCGATCAGATCGCGGATAGCCTCGGCTTCGGCAAGATTCATTCGTCCGCTGGCTAATGCCCGTAGCGAAAATTCGCCCGCGTCGGCCATCCGTGCTCCCGCCGCCAAGCAAAGATCGACCACTCGCCGAAGCACGATCGGAGAACCGTGGCAGCTTACCTCGATAACGTCTTCGCCCGTGAACGAATTTGGCCCACGGAAATATGTGATCAGAGCTTCATCTATCGGTTCACCCGTCGCAGGTTCAACGATCTGTCGCAAAACTGCTATTCGCGGCATCGACGAAAAAGCTCCGCCCGTCAGTCCGGACGCGATATCAAACGCACCGCTTCCGCTGAGCCTTATCACCCCAATACCGCTGCGGCCGAACGGCGTTGCTAATGCGACGATTACCTCTGACATAATCTGCGAAACATAAAAAGAGCAGGATCTTCAGGATAACGCGTTAATCCTTTAGAGCCTGCCCGTCTCAGAAACAAAGTTAGATCACTTCGGCCGAACCTGCAGCCGACGGTCACGTCCGACACCGACCGATTCGGTAAGCAGGTCTTCTTCTTGCTGCAGCGTGACGTGTATTATTCGCCGTTCTGTCGAATTTAGCACACCAAACTTAAACGGCGTTCCGTTCTTACGAACTTGATCGCCCGCAAAACGCGCCATCGCCTGCAACTCGGCCTTTCGCGACTGACGGAAACCATCCGCGTCACAAATGAACCTGTGTTCGCGTTCCAACTCACGGCCAAAAGCCTGAAACAGCAGCGTCTCAAACGCGTCAAGCATCTCTGCATTTTCCGCCAACGCCATCCCGACATCGTTTCCGCTCAGATTTAGCAAACAGCCTTCGTCAATCCAACGAGCTTTCACTTCCAGATCAAAACCCAACCCGCTGACGATCTCAGCAAGAAAGGTTTCGGCTTTTTCACATGTTTCGGTCATATCCTTTTACCTCGGTCACGATCCTACATCGTGCTAGGTCGTCGAAAGCTTTGGCTTGCCTTTAACCTTCTTTGCATTCTTCGGAACGGTCTCAACGACCTCGGCTGCCGGCGGTTCAGTTGGCTTATTATATTTATTTATTATCATCTGCTGCCCGAAGCTAACTATATTGCCGAAGAACCAATATAGCAGCAAACCAGATGGTGCTGACCACATTATCCAAAGCATCATCACCGGCATCAGATAGATCATCATCTTCTGCTGCATCTGCTGCTCCGGTGTTATCGCCGGACCGGTCGGAGTAAATTTCATCGCCAGGACCATCGAGATCGCAAAGGCGAACTCAAGCAAATGCCAGGGGTCGCCCGCCGAGAGGTCGGGTATCCACGCGAAGCTTGCCTGTCGCGCCTGCAACGAGATGGTTATCGCGGTATAGAAGGCGATCAGCAGCGGGAA
>JBBQTV010000031.1:0-24261 GCA_038212935.1 Pyrinomonadales bacterium
TTCTGCCCCAACGCGAGTTGACCTCGCGGGAGGCACAATTGACATACCGCCCCTTTTTCTTTTCCACGACGGTGCCTCAACCGTGAATTTCGCCATCTCGCTTCTTGCGAAATGCCGGATCGAAACGCGCGACGATGACCGAATAATTCTCGAATCGATCGACCGCAGCGTGAGCTTTGAAACTACGATCGGACGGATCGACGAACTTCGGCATGAACCAAGGCTGGAGCTTCTTGCCAAACTTGTCCATTTCTTTCGGCCTGAGACCGGTTTTCACATGACGACCGAATCGCAAGCCCCCGCTGGCGCTGGCCTTGCCGGATCATCGACCTTGAACATTGCCTGCATCGGTGCACTCAATAAATTGGTCGGCGACCGATATCCGCCCGAAAGATTCATACCGATCGCCGCGAATGTCGAATGTCAGGTCATCCGCGTTCCAACAGGATTTCAGGACTATTTCTCGGCCCAGCATGGCGGTGCGTCGAGTATTCATTTTGGCGTGGAGGGCATGCGGCGTGAGCCGCTTTCGATAGACACCGAGACTCTCGAAACGCGAATCGCCGTATGTTACACGGGTGAGCCGCGAAATTCCGGTACGAATAATTGGGAGATAACTAAACGGCATATCGATGGCGACCCCGAACTCTTCGATATTTTTGAGGGCATTCGTGACGGCGCAATTGATCTGCGAAATGCGCTTTCGTCCGGAGATTGGGATGCCGTTGGTGAAGTGTTAGTAAAGGGCTACGCTATCAGGAAACGACTGTCGCCCAACATCACGACGCCGCATATGGACGAGCTGATCGACGTCGCCATCGCCAGTGGAGCGATCGCTGCAAAGGTCTGCGGAGCCGGTGGAGGAGGATGCATTGCCTTCTTCTGCGAGGACGGAAAACGCCCTGATGTCGAAGCGGCGATCTCGCAACTAAACGGCGTCGAGGTTCTTCCCTGGCGATTGAACACCGACGGCCTGACCGTCACAGTTGATTAATGAACGTTGCATCTTTTGATGTTTTGGCGCTAGTATTTGCATCAGCCCTTTCTAATTTAAAAGAAAACTTGGCGGCCATCGGGCCGATCTGCTGTGAGGTCAACAATGCGACGACTTGCACCTATATTTCTACTCGTTCTTTTAACCGTTTCGGCTAACTCACAGTCGGCGTCCAACGAAGGCCGCGTTTACTGGTTTGGTTCCGTCGATGATAAGGTTCAGCTGACGATCACCGGCATTACGCTGGAGCAAAAGGCAATCAGTGGCCGACCAATGCCGGACGGAAACCACAGCTTTACCGCGCCGCTACCGCAGGCACCTGTTGCAGTCACGGCAACTAAACTCGAGGGCCGCGGCACCGTGAGCGTCATCCAGCAGCCTACAGCAGAAAACAGTTTCACTGCCATCATAGAGATATCTGACACACGCGGCGGCGCTGCCGAGCATTTGATCGATGTTTCGTGGCGCTGATCAGATTTTCGTCACAATTTAGTTGCTCGTGGTGTTTTACGTTCTAGAACACAAAGTTTCTAAACGAAAACAACGGAGGATCTAAAAATGTCATTTCTTAAACGCACTCCTATATTCTACCTCGCACTTCTATTGACGATGTTCGTCGGCCTTCCGCTCGAGGCTATACACGGGCAGGACAAATCCGGCAAGAGTTCTGGCGGATTTTGTAATAACTACAATTATTCGAATAGTGACCGTGCCGGATTTTCGGAAGTTCGCGAGTTTTCGCTTCCTGCAGAGGGCTCGCTGAACGTGGACGGCGGCAAAAACGGCGGTATCTCTGTCACAGGCGGAACGGTCAACGAGATACAGGTCAAAGCTTGTGTCAACGCGTGGGGCAATTCCGAACAGGATGCTCGAAACGCCGTCAGCGGGATCCAGATCAGCCGCGGCAGCACGATCAAAGCCGAAGGAGACGGCCGATCAAACTGGAGCGTCTCATATCAGATCACCGTCCCGCGAAACACAAGCCTCAACCTTTCTGCCAAGAACGGCGGCATTGCGATCGCCGGTGTCGAAGGTGAACTCGAATTCGAAACGGTCAACGGCGGCGTTAGCTTGGCAGAAGTGGCTGGGAACGTTCGCGGCCGGACGACCAACGGAGGCGTTAGCGTTAAGTTGAACGGGACAAGTTGGAATGGATCGGGACTTGACGTGTCGACCACGAATGGCGGTGTCAGTCTGTCGATCCCCGAAGGTTACAATGCAAATATTGAGGCCGCTACCGTAAACGGCGGGCTTAAGAGCGATTTTGCGGGCCTCAGCATAGATTCGTCAGACCGGCGTCGATCGAAGCAGATAAACGCGCCGCTAAATGCGGGCGGTGCCCCGATCAAGGTAGTGACAACGAACGGTGGAGTAAAGATCAGTTCGTCGGCTGGAACCATTTTCTAGTAGAGCAGATCTTACATTCCCAAAAACACGAAAAGCCGCACTGAGCGGCTTTCGTCGTTTTTAGGCAAGCACGTTATTGATCGCCGTTGATCGCTTTCGTCAACGAACTAAAGATACTGCGGCCATCGTTTGAACCGAGGAGTTCTTCGCAGGCTCGCTCCGGATGCGGCATCATCCCGAGCACGTTTCTATCGGCATTGCATATGCCCGCAATGTTTGACCTGGCACCGTTTGGATTGGATTCCGGCGTCGTCTCTCCGTCTGAGTCGCAGTACCGGAACACTACCTGGCCGTTCTCTTCAAGTTCATTATACGTCGCATCATCGCAAACATAATTACCCTCGGCGTGAGCGATCGGTATCGAAAGCACCTGGCCATTTTCCAACTCGGTCGTGTAGGGCGTGTTTTGATTTTCTATTCGAATATTCACGTGCCGACAAACGAAATGAAGGCCCGCGTTTCTGATCAACGCACCCGGAAGCAGGCCGGCCTCGCAAAGTATCTGAAAGCCATTGCAGATCCCGAAAACATATTTGCCCTCGGCCGCAAATGTCTTGACCGAATTCATCACCGGCGAAAAACGCGCCAAGGCTCCGGCCCGCAGATAGTCGCCATACGAAAACCCGCCCGGTATTATCAACGCGTCATAACCGCTCAGGTCGGTCTCTTTGTGCCATATAAAATCGACCGGCTGCCCTACGTGTTTCGAGATGACATGATACGCATCATGATCGCAATTAGAGCCCGGAAAAACTACTACGCCAAATTTCATTAGTCAACGATCTCCACTCTGTAATCTTCGATGACCGGATTAGCCAAAACGTCTCTCGCTATCTGCTCGGCGGCATCGTGTGCCTCTTTTTCGGTAGATACGTTATGGATATCTATCTCGAAGAATTTACCTTGTCGCACGTCTGCGATCTTGCTGAAACCCAGCAGTTCGGCCGAGTGATGGATCGCTTTTCCCTGCGGGTCAAGGACGCTCGGTTTCAAAGTTACAAATACGTTAGCTTTCATTTTCGACTCCAAATCAAATTGTAGATTCTTACGCAATTTCTTGTTTTTATCAACGTCTTGTGATAGATTCCCCGTGTTAAAGAAGTTCAAACACACCCATATATTCTGATTAAAGAAAGAAAGGAGACTTTTAATAAATCATGCAGAACCCGTCAGGCGGCAAAACCGCTTTAGGACTCGATCTCAACGTTGGTGGATTGCTTACATATCTGCCGATTTGCGGGATTAACCTCATTTATAGCATCATCGTGCTTGTCACCGATAAGCAAAACAAGATCGTACGTTTTCATGCTTTTCAATCGTTGCTTTTGATCGGAGCCTTGATCATTTTCTGGGTAGGCATCGTGATCATTAGCGTCGTGCTTGCGTTCGTGTCGTCTACGCTAAGCTTCCTGTTCAGTCTGATAGTGTGGATCGTAGTTTTGGCGTTCATTGGCCTTGCCATCTTTATGTGCATCAAGGCATACGGTTTGGAAATGACCAAGCTTCCGATCATCGGCGACCTTGCTGATAAGTGGTCAAACTAATCGAAGACCCTGGCAAACACTTTATCGACGTTACGTAGATAGTGTTTGAGATCAAAGACGCGGGCAATTTCCTCTTGTGATAAATGAGTAGAAATGTCCGCGTCGCTCTTTACCAATTCGCTGTAATTGCCGCCCTCGTCCCAGACCTTCATCGCATTTCGCTGTGTATAAACGTACGCATCCTCACGCGATACGCCTTTCTGCGTGAGCGCGAGCATTAATTGGCCGCTGAAGACCAGCCCGCGCGTGATCTCCAGATTCTTCATCATATTCTCGGGATAAACGACAAGCGTATCGAGCAGCGTTGTGGTCTTCGCGAGAATATAATCGAGCGTCGCTGACGAATCAGGCAAAACGATCCGCTCGGCAGACGAATGCGAAATATCGCGCTCGTGCCAGAGTGCTACGTTCTCAAGTCCAACTATCGAATTCGCCCGAACCGTCCGCGCCATTCCGCAGATGCGTTCCGAAAGGATCGGATTGCGTTTATGCGGCATCGCGGACGACCCCTTCTGCCCGGCTTTGAACTTCTCCTGAGCCTCACGCACCTCCGTCCTCTGCCAATGGCGAACCTGCAAGGCGATCTTCTCCAGCGTCGATGCGATGATCCCGAGCGTGCACAGGTATTCCGCATACCTGTCCCGCTGTATCACTTGCGTCGAAACATCCGCGGCCGCGATGCCGAGTCGCGAACATACTCGTTCCTCAACGTCCGGTGCCAGATGCGCAAATGCCCCGACAGCTCCGCTTATCTTGCCAACGGCAACAGCGTCTTTCGCTCTGACAAGCCGCTCCCGGTTCCGCTGCATCTCCGAATACCATAGCGCCCAAACGAGCCCGAACGAAGTCGGTTCTGCGTGGATGCCATGCGTCCGCCCGATCTGCGGTGTGTCCTTGAATTCAAACGCCCGCCGTTTCAGTACCGGCAGCATCGCGTCGATCTTCGCAAGCAACAGGTCGCACGAATCGCGAAGCAGCAAGGCATTCGCCGTATCGACGACGTCGCTCGATGTTAGGCCATAGTGGACAAAGCGTGCCGACGGGCCGATATTCTCTGCAAGATTAGTCGTGAAAGCGATCACGTCATGATCGGTCGTCTTCTCGATCTCATTGATGCGTTCGACGGTAAAGGCAGCTTTCGCTTTGATGTCATCGACGGCGTCCGCCGGAATTGTGCCGTCCTCGGCGTGGACCTCACAAACAGCGATCTCGACGTCAAGCCACTTCTGGAACTTATTCTGCAGCGACCAAACGGAGCCCATCTCGGGCAAAGTATAGCGTTCTATCATAGAGTCATTTTATGTTCCAACATCAGATGGAACCTCGACCACGTCTCCATCAGGTATTTCGACCTCGATCCCTTTGTCGCCGAGAACGTCCTGCACGTAGACCATCTGGATCATCACCATCAGCATCGCCAGCAGCGGCGTCGCAAGGACAAGCCCGAGCCCTCCAAGCAGCACCCCGAACACCAACTGAAACGTAATTGTCAGTGCCGGTGGAAGCTCGACCGTCTCGCGTTCAATTATTGGAGTGACGATATTCGATTCGATGAGTTGGACGCCGATGTAAAGGGCGAGTACATACAGAGCCGTCACCGGGCTATTTATAAACGCGAGCAGCAGTGCCGGAAGGGCAGAAAGGATCGGGCCGAAATTAGGTATGAATGACAGAAGGCCCGCGATCAAACCAAGTGTCAACGCAAGCGGAACTCCGATGATCGAAAGGCCGATCCACGTTAGAATTCCGATAAATATCATCGAGCCGATCTTGCCGATCAGCCACCATCGGAGCGTATCGCCCGTTGCAGAAAACACCTCTGCCGCCCTCGGCCGGCTCTTGATCGGAAATAGGCGGATCAAACCTCCGGTATAGAGCCGCGGCTCGGCAGCGATGTAAACGGCCAGGAGTACCACAATAAAAAAATTGCCCACCGCTCCGACCGTGGATGAGAAAACGCCGCCAACACCTGAGATCACCTGCCCCGTGTCGATCTTTTGCATGATCTCGTCAGCACTAGGCATCTGGCGCAACACTGCCTGTCCCCAGCCAAATTGGCCGATATATTCTCCCGTCTGGCGTGCCGATTCTGGAAGCTTGACCCGCAGCACCTGAACCTGTTCGGCCACACTCGGAGCCAGCGAAGTTATAGCCCCAGCGAGCACAAGCACCAAGATGATCGAGACGCCCAGGACGGCGATGGTCTCACTGATCCCGAATCGTTGTGCGATCGGCATAGCAAGTCCGCGGAGAAAGATAGAGATCAAAACCGCCGCGAATAACAAAAGCAGAATGTCGAACGTGTAGTACAGCAAAAGGACGAGCAGCATCACCAGAAGGATGATGCCAACCGCGATCAAAATTCGCTCGACAAAAGTATTCTTGCCCGAGTGCTCTTGTGCCATATCTAGATCAGGTTCCGTTTGGCGAGAAGTTCTGCGTTCAATATCGTTGACCCGGCCGCACCGCGCACTGTGTTGTGGCTGAGCGCAACGAAACGATAGTCAAAGATGTTGTCCGGGAACACCCGCCCTACGGTTATCGTCATTCCTCCGCCGCGTCCGCGGTCAAGGCGAGGCTGGGGCCGCGATGGTTCATCGGTCACCGTTATGAATTGTTCGGGCGACGAATAGAGGTCGAGGGTCTTATAGCTCTTCATTGCATCAACGACCTCCTCAAGCGTCGAGGTCTTCTTTAGCCGAACGCGGACCGAGGCGGTGTGACCATCAATGACGTTGACGCGAAAGCATTGAGCTGAAACGGTGAAATCTGCCTTGATTATCGAACCTTCGCTGAATCTACCCAATATCTTTTGAGCTTCGGTCTCTACCTTTGGTTCTTCGCCAGCGATGTACGGCAGCACATTATCCGCAATGTCCATCGCGGATACGCCCGGATACCCGGCACCTGAGATCGCCTGAAGCGTGGTGACGATCACTTCTTCGACACCGAATCTTTCATGAAGTGCGGCAAGCGGCGGAGCAAAACTCGCGACGGCACAGTTCGGATTGGTAACGATAAAGCCCTTTCCGAACCCTCTCTTGTTCTGCTGCGTTTCGATCAGGCCGAGGTGGTCGGCGTTTATCTCCGGTATTAAAAGCGGCACGTCTTCGTCCATTCGATAACACGACGAATTGCTGATGACTGGGAATCCGCCACGGGCAAACACTTCCTCAGTTTCGCGTGCCACCGACGACGGAAGGCTGGAAAATACAATATCGCAATCAAGCGGCGGTGCGATCGGCTGAACGATGATGTCGCGAACATTCGCAGGTATGTCGCCCGTCAGTTTCCATGCACAGGCTTCTTCGTACGATTTGCCCGCCGAGCGGTCCGACGCAGCCAACGCCGTGATCTCAAACTGTGGATGATCCTGCAGCAATTGTATAAATCGCTGCCCGACCGTCCCGGTCGCACCTAAAATTCCAACTCTGTATTTTTTCACGTGTAGATCTATCGATTGATGACAATCAAAAAAATAGTAATGGACTTAACTGTTCTAGAGATCACTGTAAGAGAGCTTCTTTCATCCGTTTGACGCCTTCAGCCATTTTCTCTTCGGTGTTGCAGAAAGAGATCCGCAAGAATCCTTTTGCCTCGGTGCCGAATGCGACGCCGGGAACCGTGATCACACGATTCTGTAGGCACTTCTCGGCGATCTCAATGTCGTCGCCAAGGGAACGTACATCGAGCATGGTGTAAAAAGCTCCTTCCGGCTCTGTCGCTTTCAAGCCAAGTTCTTTAAGGAAGAGAGCGACCAAAAATTCACCGCGTAATTTATATACGTCGCGTGCGTGCGCCTTCCATTTCTCGGCCTCGGTGGTCCAACCGAGCAGCGATGCTTTCTGGGTAATCGCAGAAGTGCAGACGGTGAGAAAACCGTGAAGCACCTGAATTCCCTTCATCACTTCCGGCCGCGAGCTTGCCGCCCAGCCAAGCCGCCAGCCCGTCATGCTCAGGCTCTTCGAAAGACCACTGACGATAACGGTTCGGTCGTAGAATTCGGATGCGGAGTGCGGCCGTTCGGTGAAATAAAGGTCACTGTAGATCTCATCTGAGATGAGAAAAATGCCCGTCCCTTCGAGTGCTTCGGCGATCTGCTTAAGGTCGGCTTCGGTAAAGATCTTCCCCGTCGGATTTGACGGAGAGATCACGACCGCGGCCTTCGTTTTTGGAGTGATCGCCCGCTTGAACTCGTCGATGTCAAAGGCAAACTCCTTGTCTGCGGGCAGCTTGTAGTAAACCGGATTTCCCTGCGAAATCCGTACGCACGCATCGTACGCCGGAAAGCTCGGATTCGGCAGCAGCACGTCATCGCCGACATCCACGATGGAGAGAAACGCCGCCGTCATCGCTTCCTGCGACCCGCATGTTACGACGACATCATTGATGCCCAAGCCGAGATGCGGATATTGTTCCGCGATCTTCGCCCTCAACGCCGGCAGGCCCGGATGCGACGTGTATCCATTCTGTTCCGTCAACGTCACCCGCGAAGCTTCTTCGCGAAGAAACTCCGGCGTCGGCAGGTCAGGCTCGCCCAATCCAAAATTGATCGAATCCGGCAACGCACGCTCGAAAAACTGTCTGATCAACGTAGGCTGAAGGCCTTGCAACCGTTTCGGTAGTTGAAAATCCTTTTGTTCAATTACAGATGTCATCTTCAGGTCGTTAGGCGTCGTCTTCCGCGGACTCGCGATGCGGCGGTTTGCTAGACTCCAGGTCTTCTTCCGTATCTTCGCGCAGATCGCCGACCTCAAGGTTAAATTCGCCTTCGGCGGCCGTATTTGGGTCGCCGGTCAAGATCCCGCCGATCATCTCGACCTCGCCGATTATCTTTTGGCCGAGGCCGCTGATCTGGTCTTTAAAGCCATGCCCGTCCTCGTGAACATCGTCGTTCTCAGGTTTTTCGTTTTCAGGTGTCATTTCCGTACCGATTCTAGTGTATTTGAATTGCCTTTACAATTTATCGCCCTCGACCGAAATAACTCGATGATCCAGGCCAAACGTCTCACTTAAACCTAGGCCCTGATCAGTGGACGATCTTTGGAACCTTGGACCACAACTTCTCCGGCGGGCATCTCCGATCGGACGCCCGACAATTCATTCGCTACCGGTCCACTCTCGTGAAAAAACTCCCGGTTGAAGCCATTGTCGATCATGGCTTGACGAGCTGTCTCGTCAAGCCATTTTCGTTGATCGGTTGTCGTTCATTATTTAGCAGGCCTTTCAAGGATCGCCGCGAGTTCCTTCAGCCGATGCAGATCGTTCTCATCGTTGGAAGCGATCTTCTTAAGAGAGGCGGCATGCTTTTTAAGTGCTTTCTTATCAGCGTTCTCGATGTCGCTTCGAAGCGAAGATACTTGATCCTCTGACAGAACCTTCGAACGCTCAAGCTGATCGACATACGCTTTCGCCGTAGTCAGGTTTCGCGGCCAGACGATCCGTTTCTGATTCTGCACGTTCAACTCAGCAAATCGCACCAGCTTTGCTGCGTCGATCTCGTTCTGCGTTAGGAACTTAGAAGGAGTTAGTTCAAGGACATCGAGGCCGCGGGCTATCTCGGACGAATAGATAAACCCGTTGTACCAATAAGCCGACCACGTCCCGCCACTGATCAGCCGTTCACCGTTGATCGGCCCGCGGTCAAAATAGGCTACCTCGATCGGATTTGCTGTGTCGGTAAAATCCATCACCGAGATTCCGCCCTGGTACCACGATTGGACCTTTAGGTCGCGACCGGGTACCGGAATGAGGGAACCATTATGCGCAACGCAGTTCTCCTGATCGGTCTGCGCCGCGGGCAATTTGTAGTAACTCTGAAATTCGAGTTTGTTGCCCACCCGATCGAAGATTGCGTTAGCTCCCCAGATATTCGGGTCGATCGTACGGCATTTCGGTCCGCCTCCACCGCCCCACTCGTCCGTGTAGATGACCTTGCTGCCGTCATTTGAGAACGACGCCGAATGCCAGTAGGCATAATTTTTATCATTAACCGCCTCAACGCGTTTTGGGTTAACCGGATCTCTGATGTCGAGCAATATTCCGTTGCCGGCGCACGCTCCGGCGGCGAGGCCGATCTCGGAATAGACGGTGATGTCGTGACACTGATTGGTCTCTTGCGGACGGCCGTCCGGATTATCGTGCGAGCCGCCATCGTTAAGTGAATTGATCTTGCCGGTTTCATCTCCGAAGATCCGCGGCGCGTTGACGACCTTCGAATCCTGAGGAGTTGCAAGCGGCACCTTTATGACCTCGATCCGGAAAAGGGCGGTGTTGGGATCTTTATCCGGTAAAGCTCCTGAGCAGCCAGCGAGTTCATCCGACGGCCGGACGAAAGAGGTTCCGGAGACATACACGTAGATGTTTGCCTTGTCTTTAGGGTTCTCCACCAGCGTGTGCGTATGCGAACCTCGGCATGTCTGCACTGTGGCGACCTGCTTCGGCGAGCGGATGTCGGAAATATCAAAGATGCGTACGCCCCGAAAACGATCTTTCTGTGCGACAGGGAGTCCACGCTGTCCGTCCGGATTCCGAGGAAAACCTTGATCTCCGCAATCGACGCGTCCGAACGGGCTCTCGACCGACTTGAACATCAGATTTTTGTACACCGAAACGTCTCCCTGACCGCCCGGGCAAAGCATCGCCGTTATTAGTTTCGGGTTTGTCGGTTCCGTGATGTCGAATATGCCCATGCCGTGATAATTGCCCTGAAACAAATAATTTCCCTGAAATGCGAGGTCGGTGTTGTCGAATCCGGCGTCGAGGAAATCCTTCAGTAAGGGAAGCTGTTCCTTGGGAAATTTCGTGATATCCGGAATACCCATTCGGGCAAGCTCCTGCAGCACCTTTGGGTCTTCGAAATTCGACCCGATCTTGAAGATGTTAGCCTTCTTGAAAAGCGTCAGGTGCTTCATGCCGAACGCGGCCTCGCCTGCATCGAACATACCGGCCGACAATTTCGATCTCGGATCAGAAGGGTCTGAGCCCGTCATACCCGGGGGAAGTGTCGGCGCAGGCTTCGGCTGCTGTTGGGCGGCCACATTTGCTGTGAACGCCAAGAAAATAAATGAAAAGGTAATGAATGCACGGATCATTGATTGGTAAGGCTCCTTTTGGTTTTTATCTCAAGTAATCTTCTAGTTTAGTCGATGTGTCGGTCTTTTCGTCGCGGTATTTTACAATTATCGGGCAATAGATCGAAAGGCCGTTGTCTTTGCCAAAGCCTTTCGAGATCGCTCGCGAGCCCTGGACCACGACCGCACCCGCGGGGATCTCAAGCGGCTTATCTCCGTCTGACTTTATGATGCGTTCGTTCGGCAGGTCGAACACCGGCGTTGACCGCGTGAGTATCACTCCGGACGCAAGCACCGCCCGTTCACGAACAATCGTTCCCTCGTAAACGCCCGTATTTCCGCCGACCAAAACATCATCTTCAATCACAACGGGAACCGCCCCGACCGGTTCGAGCACGCCGCCGATCTGGGCCGCAGCGGAAAGGTGCACCCGTTTCCCTATCTGAGCACAGCTTCCGACGAGAGCGTGGCTGTCAACCATCGTTCCTTCATCGACATACGCCCCAACATTTATATAGGCCGGCGGAACCACAACGACTCCCGGGGCAACATAACTTCCATCACGGATCGCCGAACCCCCGATCACAACACGGATCTTGTCCTCCAGCGTCATCGGGCGAAGCGGAAAAGTATCTTTATCAAAAAACTGCAGCGTCTCGCTCGGCTGCGACATCTCGACCATCTGCCCCATCCTAAAGCCAAGCAATATTCCCTGCTTCACCCAGGCGTTGGCGTGCCAATTCCCGTCCGCTCCTTTCTCCGCCGAACGTATCTCGCCCGAACGCAATGCGGCCTTGAACTCCTCGAACGTCTTTCGGTCGTCGGCGGTAAATTCGGTCTTACCGGTCAATCCTTCTATCTTTTCCTTCAATTCCATACCGTTCTTCTGAATCCGCGCAGATCCGCGTTGATCAGTTGTTATTTTATTCCCGATGCCTTCATTGCTACTTTTAACTTTGCCTGCGTGTCCTTCATTACCGGCACGAGCGGTAGCCGCAGATTCTCTTCGAGCAGGCCCATTTGCGACATAACAAATTTGCACGGGGCGGGTGAAGATTCGATAAAGTTCGCCTCCATAAGCGGAAGCAGTTTGTAATGGATCTTTCGTGCAAAATGGAACGAGCCGTTAAGCGCGTGTTCGACCATTTTCGCGACCTCTTTGGGCATTTCGTTCGAGATCACAGAAACGAGCCCGTCACCGCCGAGCGAAATAAAAGGGACGGCAGTCGCGTCGTCGCCCGAAAATACTTTGAAATTCTTCGGCCGGCCGGCAATGATCTCCATCACCTGCGAAAAATTTCCCGAAGCCTCTTTCGTCGCGACAATGTTCTCGTGCTTTTCCGAAAGCCGCAGTGTCGTTTCCGCAGTGATGTTTGACGCGGTCCGGCTGGGGACATTGTATAGCATTATCGGGAAGCCCTTTACGCTTTTCGCGATCTCGGAGTAATGGGCAAAGAGCCCTTCCTGCGTCGGCTTGTTGTAATACGGAGCGACGATCAAAGCCGCGTCCGCCCCAAGCTCGCGAGCCTTTCGCGTGAATTCGATGGTTGCGGCGGTATTGTTGCTGCCGGTCCCGGCTATCACCTTTCCGCGGCGGGGTCGCAAACGTCCGAGTTTCAGATCGCCGTCTTTGGTCTTGCCGTGAGCGACCTCGACCGCGAGCCTGATCACTTCGAGTCTTTCGGCTTCGGACATTGTCACGCTTTCACCGGTCGTCCCACACGGAACGAGCAGCTTCACGCCGCCTTTGATCTGCCGCTCGGCCAAACTTCGAAAGCCGTCGTCATCGATCGATCCGTCCTTCAGAAACGGCGTAACCAAAGCCGTCCCAACCCCAACCATCCACTCAACTCGCATCGTCATACACGTATCTTATACCAACTATCAATATCTCAGAACCGCCTGCATCGCCGGGCGGCCAGGTTCGCCGGGTCAGTGGCGCAAGTGTAAGCCGATGGCCAGTTTCCTAACCACCACATTTCGCACTTCTCCCCTACAACTTCCGCTCGGCCCTTACGTACTCTGTGATAAAGAAAACATTGCGGCAGATCCGTTTCAATGTTATATTCTGCTCCAAAGTTCAAGGCCTAATCGATCGGCTCTTTTGGGGACCCAACTCCAAATCTACACAACGATATGAAGAAACGATTACTACCAATACTTCTGATCTCCGTATTTTTTTCCACAGCAGCGTACTCGCAGACTAGCGAAGGACCGGTTTGTGAACTCGAACAATTGGCCATTGATGCGGCGTTAGGAAAAACGATCGCCCAATACAATTTGGGTACTTATTTTTACAGCGGCAAGGGCGTTTCAAAAGACTGGTCGAAAGCGGCGTTTCTCTGGCAACAAGCTATGTATGGGCGCGACATAAGGGCTTACAATAATCTCGGCTATATAAACTATACCGGCGGAAATGGTTTCGAAGCGAACCCGACGGAAGGCATCAGATTGTGGCGACTCGCTGCGGAAAACGGATTTGCCGAGTCCCAACGCTTTCTCGGCAAAGCATATTCGGATGGCAAAGTTCTACGCGTTGACCTTGTCGAGGCATTCGCTTGGACGGAAACTGGCATTTATTCAGCCGGACAAATGGACGACAACAACGCTACTAAAATACCGGTCCTTGAGGATGCAGAAAAACAGCTTGATGAATTAAGAAGTAGAATGACTGACGCTCAGGTCGACTCGGGTAGAATAAAAGCTAAGAAATATATTTCCCGTCATGGTGCGATAAAGACAAACTGACACAACATCGATTTTTGTTCAGGGTGTATTCCGTTCGGGCACTCAAGCAACTGAACAAAAATGGGCAACAACGGGCATGTGGAATACAGGTGGACACAAATAGATCAATTCCTATCTGAGTTGATCAGTGTTTATCTGTGGACGATAAATGTTCTTGGATAACAGTAGTGAATTCGTAAAAGCCTTTCCTGTCCTCTATCCATTCGGCTGCCATCATGGCACCTAAGGCAAAGCCTTCGCGAGTCCGGGCAGTATGTTCGAGAAGGATTTGATCGGCAAGGCCGTCGAACCCCAGTCGGTGCGTTCCGGGAATGTTTCCGGCCCGCGTCGCTGCAATTTCGGCAATCTCCAAGTGTTTCGCGACAACCTCTTTCAGCTTCAACGCCGTGCCGCTGGGGGAATCTTTCTTTTTGGAATGATGCTGCTCTTCGATAAAAGCTTCGTACTCAGGGAAGCGGGAAAGCAACGCGGCGGCATATTCGGCGATCCGGTAAAAGAGGTTTACGCCGATCGAGAAATTTGACCCGTAAACTAGCGACCCGTTCCCGTCGGTGACGATCCGTTCAACGTCGGTAAGCTCATCGTTCCATCCCGTCGTTCCAACAACGATCGGAACTTTCGCGATCATGCATGCTTCGACGTTTCGCTTTACAGCCTCGGCTATCGAAAAATCTATCGCCACATCCGCGATCTTCAGCGTCTCGGCAAGATGCACCGCATCCAGCCCCGCATGCGACTCGTTCACCGTAACGACAACCGAATGCCCCGCCCCCTCCGCCAAGGACCCGATCAACTTCCCCATCGTCCCGTAACCAACAAGTGCTAGTCTCATTTATCTCCCGTTCTCGCGTGTATTCAGAAATTCATCCGCTGCAGTAATTCTTTAAATCTCGGGTCGTAGTTCAGTCCCTTCCATTTCGGGTCGACCTTCAAAAAAGTCATTCCCGGGGCCTTATGTTGAAGAGCCGCTTCCAGTAGTTCGATCGCTGCGTCATTCTCTCCTAAAGCCACATGTATCTGAGCAATTGCATACAGCGGGACATATCTTGTACCTTTCCTGTTTTGCAACTCGTCTATCACACCTCTTGCTTCGTCGATCCTGCCCGACTTCGCGTGTGCAAATCCGATGGTCGCCATTGCTTCCGCATTTCCGTTTGTGATCTTGCTTGCGGTAGCTGCAGACCGAATTGCACCCTCGTAATCCTCTCGATCGAGATGAATGCGAGCAATAAAGAGATGGGCCAGCCAGAAATTCGGCTCCATCGCGACGGTGGTCTCCAGGATCTCGACAGCATCATCATGCCGCCCGGCAAAGAAAAGTGCTTGTCCTTCAAGAGCCTGAGCAACAAGGCTTATTGGGTCCAGTTCGCGAGCAAGCTTTAATTGCGCAAGAGCTTCCTCGTGTCGCCCTAAATTAGAAAGGAGATGAGCATAGAACAGCCGAGCCTGCGGGCTGTTTTTATTAAGGTCGAGTGCAGTAAGATAATGACGTTCCGAGGACTTCCAGTCGTAATCATACCAAAAGGATGTTATAGCCAGGGCGGTGTGAGCCTCAGCAAGAGTGTTGTCCGCCTCAACTGCTTTTTGCGCGGCATCCTTTGCTTTTGGCATCATCACTGACGGATCAGCGTCGTTGGTCAGAACTAAGGCCCGATACGCATTTGCCAAACCGACATATGCCAATGCGTAATTCGGATCGATCGCGATCGCTTGTTCATAAAACTCGATCCCTTTCAATACCTCCGGCAAGATCAGTCTCGACGCATGGAAGTTTCCCCGCATATACGCCTGATAAGCATCAACATTTACGGGATTGGTAGACTTCTTCCGCACCAAGGGAGAGATCCGAAGTGCGGAAGCTACGCGATCCGAGATGCTATCCTGAAGCGCGAAAATATCTGCCGACCGCTCATCAAATTGCCCCGACCATATCTGCCTGCCGTCGGATACACGCCAAAGATTTGCCGAGACACGCACTCTGTCGCCCGCATTCTGGATGCTTCCCTCTAGAATCGCCTCGACATTTAACAAGCGGCCAGCTGCGGAAATGTCTTTTTCCTCAAGGTTTAGATCCCGGAGGGAACTTTTCGGCCGTACGATGATCTCCCCCATAGCACCTAGCTTCATAATAAGAGCCTCGGCCATTCCGTGTTCAAGCACTTCGTCGCGGCCCTGCGGCGTTATCGATCGAAATGGAAGAACGGCAATGCTCTTTATCTCATGGCCGGCTTTGGTGTCATGAGAATAGAAGAAGTAAAAGCTAGCTGCGGCTAGGATGAGCAATGTGATCGCGGCGGCAATTAGAAGAAACGATCGTGTACGTGACGCAGGTTCATCAGCTACTTGAGGTCTTTCGGTAGGGTTGGTCAGGACGGGATTGGCCACAACGTTTGCGACAAATTTATATCCGCGTCCGGGAACGGTCGCGATGTAACGATTTTCCCGGTGTCTTTCGCCGAGAGCTCGGCGAAGGGAGGAAACATTCTGCGTCAGATTGTTTTCTTCTACTATCGTATCGCCCCAGACCGCTGAAAGAATTGCTTCTTTCTCAACGACCTCACCAGCACGTTCGATCAGATAGACAAGGATGTCAAAAGCCTTTGGCGTCAGCGAAACGGCGTTTCCCTCCGCATCGCAAAGCAAACGTTTCTGAGGATCCAGACTGAACCCGTCAAACTGAAACATTCTCTCAGACCCTTTATCCATGGGCTTTCATAAATTTTTATAAACTTTTATCCGATCCTAATTACTTTCCGCGTCATTGATGAAATTATGGCACACATCACCAAAACCGAATAGTTTTGACTGAAATCCCAAAAAAACAGTGAGGAGATAGAAATGAACAAAATAGTGAATATTCTGCTGCTGGTGTTGGTTATCTCGGTTGCACATGCTGCCGGCCAGGGTAACAGCCCGACAGGAAAGATCGTAGGAACATGGGAGGTTCAGGTTACAGTTTTGAACTGCCTGAATCAGGCTCCGGTCGCGTCCTTCGCCGCGTTAGCAACATTTGACTCGAGCGGAACGTTGATAGTCACGGAATCAGGAACGCCTCCGTCGCTAAAGGCTCCGGCTCACGGTGTCTGGGCGTACGTTGCCGGTTCATCATACAAATTTCGAACTCGGTCATTCACGTTCGATGCCGGCGGTAATTTTACCGGCTGGATAATTATAAATAACGACGTTGCGGTCGACCATAGAGGAAATAGGTTTAACGCCGTTGGCTCAGCGGGGGTTTTCAACGCGACTGGGACCCAGGTATTCGCGGGCTGTTCGTCGCTTTCGGGAACCAGATTTACTCTTTGGTAGCCAAGAGTCTTTTCGTCAGATTGATATAAAGGCCAACCGCTTCTTCGAGGTCTCGCTTCGATACAAACTCATCTTTGGTATGTGCGACAAGTATCGAGCCGGGGCCGAGGAGGAGCGGTTTGCCCCAGTTGGGCATGTGGGGAATGTCGGTGGTAGAGCGGACGACCTTTTGCGTTAAACCGGCGACCGGATGAAGCTTTACCGGTTCGCTGCATGAAAGAACCTCGATCTCGCCGCGACCGCAGATGACATCCGCGATCTTCAGCGACTCGGCAAGATTTGCCGCACCCAGCCCGGCGTGCGATTCGTTAACGGTAACGACGACCGAATGCCCGGCGTCATTCGCCAAGGCCCCGATCAGCTTTCCCATTGTTCCGTAGCCTATAAGTGCTAGTCTCATCCAATTCCGGTCTCGCGTCTATTCAAAATTCATCCGCCGTAATAATTCTGCGTATCTCGGATCGTCCCGTAAATCTCTCCATTTCGGATCGACTTTCAAAAAGGTCATTTTCGGATCCCGAAGTTCGAGACCTTTATTCAACCACAAAAAAGTGTTCGCCTCGTCGCCCAATGAGTGATAGACGAGAGCAATGTGATACGGCGGCACAAATCGCTCGCGTGATCGCTTTAACAACCTATCCAGAATCGCCTCAGCCTCGCTCCGGCGGCCAGCTTTTGATAAAGCGAATGCTTCAAAAGCCAGTGAGGTCGTTTGAGCGGGAGATAGCTCTGAAGCCTTTCTCGCGGCAGTTACGGCCTTTTCGAAATCCGCCTTTTCGATATAGGCAGCGGAACTGAACAAATGTGGCATCCAGAAATTCGGAGCTACCTCCAGAGTCTTCCCTAGTCTGTCCAAAGCTTCATCAACCCGGCCTGCATGAAGCAGAAACTGTCCCTCGAGAGCATTACTAAAGGGAAAGACCGGATCCAGTTCCCGCGAGAGTTTGACCCTCGCCAAAGCTTCGTCGTGGCGGCCCAGATTGGAATGCAGATGTGCATAGAACAAATGCGCCAAGGCATTGTTTGGGTTCAGTTCTAAAGCCCGGAGGTATCGTCGTTCGGCCTCCTTCCATTTCCAATCACCCCAAAAATATGTCATCCCGAGACCGCCGTGCCCCCTCGGACAAACCTTCGTCAAGCTCGATCGCTTTCAAAAATGCCGATCTAGACATTCCCAGGAATTCGGTCGGAGGCATTTCGACGCTAAGCGTTAAGGTCCGGTACGCATCGCCGATTCCTGAATAGGCGAGAGCATAGTTCGGATCGATCTGAATTGCTTCCCTAAAATACTTGAGCCCTTTTTCAAGCTCATCGGGGGTAAGTTTGAATACATGAAACCTTCCTCGGTGGTAAAGTTCCCAGGCCTCAGGGTTTTCAGTTTCCCTCTTACCTAACAACCGCGATTCGTTCGGCGAAAGTCGCAACCGCAGATTCTGAGCCACGGCTTGGGCGATCTCTCCTTGGATAACGATCAGATCAACTGGACGTTTAACATATTGATTTCCCCAGATCTGGGCATCGTCCCGCGTGCGGATCAGCCTGACGCTGATAACGAGCTCCTCGCCAACTTGTCTGATGTCGCCAGTAACGATCGCTTCCACCCCCAACTGGTTGCCGATGGCACCGGAGTCTAATCGTGTATCCCGAAACCGAAAGGTGGAATTTCGCGAAATGACCCTGAGGTCATTCAATAGTGACAAACTATTTATTACGCTTTCTGCGATCCCGTCCGAAAGGTATTCAGTATCAGGATTCGGATCAGCAATGTTAAAGGGCAGAACCGCTACCGAACGGATCGGCTTTTCGTCGTCTACCATCCAGCCGGATGACCAAATTACGGCAGCAACTAGACCGATGAGCAAAATTCCTCCGGCGAAGGCATAAATGGGATCAAACCTTTTAGTTTCTCCTTGATTTTCCTGAGAGTCGTGTTGCCCGTCGCTGACAAAATTCTCCGTCACGTCGGTCTCGTTCACGGCGTCCTCTCTCGTGGTCTCATTTACTTCAGCGACAAATTTATAGCCTTGGCCTGGAATTGTTGCAATATATCGATGCTCGCCCCGTTTCTCGCCAAACGCCCGGCGGAGAATGGAGATATTCTGCGTAAGATTATTCTCCTCGACTATCGAATCCGCCCAAATATTGGACAGAAGCTCATCCTTCGTTACAACACGGCCTCTTTCATTTATCAAATAAGCGAGTGTTTCGAACGCCTTCGGCATTAGAGGCACAGCATTGCCGTCTAAATCGAGAAGCAGGCGTCTATCGACGTCCAATCTGAATTCACCAAATTCGAAAAGTGTAGTTTCGGGGCTGACCATACGCTATCTCAGAAATTCTCAGAAAAAATCATAGCGATTCTAAGTATTTTCACAAGGCGTTTTTGCAAGTATCGCATACATCGGCCGGGGAAATACAGATTTCGGCTGAATTCCAAAAGACCAGGAGAATGAAAAAATGAGAGAAACTATTACCCGAACTTTAACCGTTAGCTTTGTAGCAATTCTATTGTGTGCCATGGCAATGATCACGCCGTCCTTCGGTCAGGAGGACACTCTTATTCGCCAGTCGATGGGCAATGATAGGATAATCGACGTTTGGCTTACGCAAGTCACACCGCGCAACTGCCTCACCGGAGAGTCCGTCGCACCGCCGTTTAATAGCATGCTGACGCTTAATCAGGGTGGAACCATGGCTGAGTACGGCGCAAACCCAAATACGCCATACAGAAGTCCGGGCCACGGTCTCTGGACTCGCGAACGTGGACGAAATAACTATTCGATGGCATTTACCTTCTTTCCCTTAAACCCGGCCGGTATTCCCATCGGCAGAATTCGGGTAGAACAGGATGTTCACCTCGGAAACGGACCAAACGAGATGGAATCTTATGGAGGCTTTGTGCTCAGAGATTTCGACGGAAACGTCTTGGCTACTGGCTGCACAACCGCGACCGGCAGGCGCTTTAACTGATCAACTTGAACCCAAATGCCCGGTAGTGATCCTTGGAAGCTGCCGGGCACGCCCGATTCCGCAGAAAAGATCGAGGAGAACAAAAGTGAGAAAGGCAAAGTGGCTTCTGGTAATATTTCTTCCGCTGATCGCTTCCGTAAGCGGACAGTCTCCAGATGAGATGGGCAAAACTGAGAGAACTATTCGAGGCCTGGAGCGATCGTTAGTCGAAGCGGTTCTGAATCGAGACCTACGCATTCTAGACACGCTCTTTTCTGATGAGCTCATCGTCAGTTCGCCTACGAACACTATCGTCAAGAAAACTACGGTTCTTCAACTGGTTCGAGAAAAGAAAATCTCGTATTCGGCGTACAAAGGGCAAATAGATAAGGTTATCATGCTGGATGACGTCGTCATTGTTACCGGAATGGAAAGCGTCGAGCCTATCGATAATGCTCCTTTTGCCGGAACTGCGATCGAGCGACGATATAGTCAGGTATGGCGAAAACAGGCCGGGAAATGGCAGCTTGTATTTCGCCAGGCAAGCATTATTTGTCCGAGATGATCAATCCTTGTACTTAAGAATTCTCAGCCGTCTGGGATGAGAGTTGCAATGTGGTAGCCAAAAAGCCGTTTCGCAAGATCGATATAGAGGTCAACTGCTTTTTCAAGGTCACTCTTAAGCACATATTCATCTTTCGTATGAGCGACAAGTATGGAACCTGGCCCGAGTAGAAGCGGTTTGCCCCAGTTGGGCATGTGGGGAATGTCGGTGGTAAAGCGGACGACCTTTTGCGTGAAACCGGCGACCGGATGAAGCTTTACCGGTTCGCTGCATGAAAGAACCTCGATCTCGCCGCGGCCGCGGATGATATTTTCCAACGCAGTTTCGATCGGCTCGCGTTCGGTTGTCAGCCGGATCAGGAGGCCGGCTTCGGCCCGCGGCGGAATTATGTTCAGGGCCAGTCCGCCCTCGATCGTACCAATATTAACCGTCGTTTCGCCGAAAAACGCACCGTGCGGGAACCTTGTCTGGCGTATGTCATCAAGAATTTCCAGGAGCTTCTCTATTGCCGATTCGCCCTGCTCCGGGTATGCCGAATGCGCCGCCTTGCCGCTCGTTTTGATCTTCAACCGAAACGAACCCTTCGACCCGATCGCGAGGTCGTTATCGGTCGGCTCACCGTTGATCATGTACTCACACTTCGCGGCCAGCGGGTGATCATTGACGGCTTTCGCCCCGGTGCTCGAACGCTCTTCTTCTACGGTGTAGAGCAAGCCGATGTCGGTGATCCCCTCTTTCCGCAGTCGCTCCGCCGCCGTTATCTGGGCCGCGATTATTCCCTTTGCGTCACACGCCCCGCGGCCAAAGATCTTCTCGTCGTCCTCCGTCGGTGGAATGAACGGCGGAACCGTGTCCATGTGCGTCGACATCCAAACACGCGGCGTATCGTTAAGCGTCGCGATCACGTTATTCTGATTCGCCGAGACCGGCTGAAGTTCAACATTCCACCCGAGAGACTCTAGGTGATCCCGCAGAAAGAACCCTACCGCTTCCTCTTCGCCGGAAGTGGACGGGATGCTCATCAAGGTTTTGGTTAGGTTATTGAGATCCATTTTAGTTCTGAGGTAATCGTTCGGCCAGCATCGCCTTCAATTCTTTGAGTTCGTCCTGCAGGTCGGCGATGCATGGTTCGCCCCGCTCGGGGGCAGTTTCGCTGTCTCTTTGAATAAAAAACGTTGCCAGAGTCGCCGTCATATATCCGAACACCGCAAAGCCATAGACCGCCAGTATCAAACACAACATCCGCCCCTCGGCGGTCTGCGGAAAATAGTCCGACCCGATCGAGGTTAACATCATCGCGGTCCACCACAACGCGTCCGCGTAATTCACAAACCCGCCTTGGACATCTTTTTCAAAATTATACATCCCTGCCCCGCCGGCGAGGATCACTATCAGCGTCAGCATCAGCACATATCCAAGCCCCCGACGGCTGAAAGCAGCCCCCAGCGAACGCATCCCTCGGTTCAGCGATGTCAGTAATCGCACCAATCGCAGGCCGCGTGCCGCACGAGCCGCACGCAGCAGCCTGAATGCCTGAAACGCCCGAAAGATGCGCAGTGCCGGAAGCGCCAGTGCAAGCAGCGTCAGCCAATTTCGCTTTATATACTCGAACTTCTCCGGCGCCAGCAGCAGCTTTATCCCGTAATCGACGCCAAAGATGATCCATATGACGTTACTGAGCGTATCGAGGAACGGGCTGATCCCCCGCGTCATCTCCACCACGAGCAAGACCAGCCAGATGATGCTCAGCACCAGCATCGGGATCTCCAGCCATTCGTCCAATTGGTCGACTATCGCCCAACGCTCCGCCCTGATCTCCTCTTTTACAACTTCCTTCTCAATTGGTTCCATCCGATAACCTCCCGAACTTTTCCTGTTTCCCGGAGATTATCGCACAGCGGAGCTCAGCCTACCGGGCAGCTTTGTGTCCCCGGCGACGGCCTGGCGTTCAGAACCTTTTGTGATCAAGCGTCCTGAAAACGTTTTTCTGCGGGCAAAAAACGTTCTTCTGCGGACTCAAAACATTCTTCTGCGGGCAAAAAACATTCTTCTGCGGACTAACAACATTCTCCGGCGGTCAAAAAACATTCTTCTGCGTCCCGAAAACGTTCTCCTGCGGACAAAAAGCATTCTTTTGCGGGCAAAGAATGTTCATCAGCAGCAGGAAAGTCATTTTTTGCCTGCTTTTAAGGCTTTTCGGATGGCGGCCAGTGTCCGCTGCCTGCTCAAAAGAAGCCTTTATGAAGCCTTTTTATCACGTCCGCGACAACTTCTTCTTTCACAACGAACGTCAGATTAACGGCCGAGGCTCCGTGTGACACGAGGGCGATATTCACATCCGCGATGGTCGAAAATATCTTCGAGGCGAGCCCCGTCGAGGCCCGCAGGCCGTCGCCGACGACGCATATCACGGCGAATCCGCGCTCCGCTTCGACGTCGCCGAGCCGTGACAGCTCTTCAACGATCTTGTCGATCGACGCCGTATCATCCAGCGTCAGCGCGATTGAAACCTCGGACGTCGAGATAACGTCGATCACTGTGCGATAGCGGTCAAATACCTGAAAGACCGCGCTCATGAACCCGTAGGCGCCCAGCATCCGTGCCGAACTGATCCGCAATATCGTGATGTTCTTCTTGCTGGCGATCGATTTGATCTTGTTCGGAGCCTCGCCCGATTCGGCCAGGATCATCGTTCCGACCTCACCGGGCTCGAACGTATTGCAGACGCGGACGGGAATGCCGCTGTCGACCGCCGGCTTTATTGTCTTCGGATGCAGCACCTTGGCGCCGAAATAGGCAAGCTCGGCCGCCTCTTCGTAAGAAAGCACGGGAATCGTTCGGGCATCGCCGCTTATCCGCGGGTCGCAAGTCATCACACCGGTCACGTCCGTCCAGATCTGCAATTCGCCTGCGTTCAACGCCGCCGCGACGATCGCTGCCGAATAATCCGAACCGCCGCGTCCGAGCGTCGTCGTTTCGCCGGAGCGGTTTCCGGCAATGAAACCGCCCATTACCGGCACCTCGCCCGCCGCCAATGAAGGCCTCAGTTCGAGCCGGACGATCTCATTGGTCTCGTCAATGAGCGGCTGGGCGGCCCCGAACTCGTCATCGGTCATGATCAGACGCCGCGAATCATATTGCCGTGCGTTAATTCCCTTCGCCTTCAGGACCTCGGCCAGCAGCCGCGACGAAAGCTGTTCGCCATACGAAACTATCGCGTCCTTCAGCATCGAAAGCGGCAGAGATCGCCGCGAAGTTCGCAAAAGCAGATCCGACAGTTCGCCCCGGACAAGCTCGAGTTCTGTATCGAAAAGGTTCGGCCCGCCATTTTGTATGAAATGGTTTGATGCTTCGATGTGGCGATCAAAATGCGGTTCGAGCGACGCAAATGCCGCGGCAAAGTCGCCCTTCTTCGCCGTCTCAAACGCCGCGAGCAGAGCATCGGTCACCTTTGTCATTGCCGATACCACGATCACCGGCCGACGATCCAGTTGTGTCGACACGACGGCAAAAACGCGCTCAAAGGCCGCGACGTCGCCGACCGACGTCCCGCCAAATTTCAATACGATTGGAATATTTTGTTCGCTCAAATCTCCTAAGAGATTCAACCGTTTAGGAGGGCAATGTCAAGTTTCGCCGTTTCCGCCGCTTCACCCGCACAAAACGGCGCCG
>JBBQTV010000032.1:0-22117 GCA_038212935.1 Pyrinomonadales bacterium
GTTCGAGTTTGAAAGTTTAGTCGACAATGGCGAATTCCTGGAACATGCCGAGGTACATGGAAACTATTACGGAACGTCGCTGACGCAGACCGAGCGAAAGATCAGTTCAGGTAAAGATGTGGTCTTGGAGATCGACGTCCAAGGTGCATTGCAGGTGATGAATAAGATCCCAGGTGCTGCGATAAGTATCTTTATACTTCCGCCTTCATTTGAGGTCCTGAAGGCTCGTTTGACCTCTCGGAACACCGAAAGTGCCGAGGACCTCGCCCTACGCTTAAGAAATTCCAATAGCGAGGTTTCGCAGTTCTCGCAGTTCGATTATGTGATAGTAAATGACGAGGTCAATGCAGCCGCCCGTAAACTCGCATCGATCATTCTTGCCGAAAGACAAAAAGTGATTCGACAAAGTGACCGCGTAAAAGGTATATTAGAAAGTTTCGAGCGGTCGAAAAAGTTTAGCTCGGGAGAATCGTGAAAATATGGCAAGAGACGTGGAAGAAATTGATGAAGACGGTGTCGAAGAGCTCATTGACCCGCCTGAAATAGATTCGAAATACCGAATGATCATTCTGGCAGCCCAGCGCAGTAAACAACTTCAACGAGGTGCTATATCGCGGGTGGATATCGATACGCGTAAACACAAGGCCACACGAGTCGCGATGCGGGAACTGAAGGAAGAAAAAGTGAATTTCGTCTTCACCGATCAATCTGAAAACCCTCTTCACCAATAACAGGTTGACTAAAGAAAGATCGGAAGCCGTCAACATGACGGCTTTTTTATTGCGACCACTAAAGAAAGGGATGCTGAAGCGGCCAAGCTCCAACATCCCAAACTAGTAACTCGACGATCAAAAGCTTGAGCTATTTCGTTGCATTGCTGATCGCGTCGCCTACTGAGTCCACAGCATCGTTGACGTTGCGTTTCACTTTGCCCCAGGTGTCTTGCGTTTCACCTTCAACACGTTCGGCTTCACCCTCGGCTTCGAGTTCTCGATCTCCTGAAACTTCACCGGCTTTGTCCTTGACCCAGCCCTTACCTTTCTTGAATTTTCCTTCGACTTCGTCTCTATTTACATTTGTCATAATTATTTACCTCTCTTAGTCATTGTGCATTGAACCTATACATCAATGCCCTGCGTATGCTAAGTGGCAAATACCGTTCCAGACCTAAAAAGCAAAGCCGCCGCCCGTTTAGGCAGCGGCCGTAGTCTGTTTATTCGCGATCGGATGGCCTACATTCCTTTATAATTGGGACCGCCTCCGCCTTCGGGCGCGACCCAATTGATGATCTGGTATGGGTCAGCTATGTCACAAGTTTTGCAGTGAACACAATTGGAGAAGTTCACCTTAAGTTCCTTCCGGCCGGTAACGGCACTTTCCTCCATTTCATAGACCGCGGCCGGGCAGAACCGTTGACATGGATTGTCGTATTCTTCGACACAACGAGTCGCGCAGATTTCCGTATCTAGCACATGCAGATGCGACGGCTGATCTTCATCGTGTGCCACCCCTGCATGAAAAACATCGGTTATTTTATCGAATGTAATTTCCTTATCGATCTTAAGGTCAGCATATCGTTTCGGATCGGCGTGACCGTTCAGCTCGCCAAGCTTGCCCATTCGCTCGTGTCCGGCAACGTGATGTTCTTTTGGCAGAAAACCCCACGCAAGGCCTCCGGTAATGTACTGCAGACCCGAATTTATAAGTGCCGACCATCGCCCCTTTTGAAACGAGGCATGAAAATTTCGAACCGGATGCAGCTCGTCATATAGCCAGCTCAAGCTCACCTTCTCGTCGTAATGTTTGAGCGTTCTTTCTGAATAGTCCTCATGATCAAGCGCACCGACGATCGTTTCGGCAGCTAGCATTCCTGATTTCATCGCCGTATGAATGCCTTTGATCCGTTGGCCATTTAGAAATGAAGCGGAGTCGCCAACCAGCAAAACGCCATTCCCATACAGCTTTGGCATTGTCCAATAACCACTGGTATTGATCGACTTTGCACCGTACTTGATCATTTTGCCGCCCTTCAACACCTCAGCGATCTTAGGATGTGCCTTAAATTTTTGAAACTCTAGGTGAGGATCGATATTTGGGTCAATGTAATCGAGACCGGTGACATACCCGATGCTGATTACATTTCCTTTCATTCCGTATATCCAACCGCCGCCGTATGTCTGTGTGTCGGACGGAAAGCCTAGCGTATGTACCACCTTACCTTCCGGAAAATTGCCTTCCGGGACTTCCCAAAGCTCCTTGACCCCGATCGAAAAAACCTGAGGTTCTTTGCCTTCCATCAGGCCGAGGCGCGACATAAGCTGTTTTGCCAAGCTGCCGCGTGATCCTTCTCCGAGCACTGTCACCTTCGCCAAAAGATCCACGCCCGCCTCGAAGTTCGGCTTTTGCTTGCCTTCCTTGTCGATACCCTTGTCGCCCGTACGGACGCCGATCACGCGATCATTTTCATCATAGAGAACTTCTGCAGCCGGAAACTCCGGGAATATATTGATCCCGGCTTCTTCAGATTTTTCGCCCAGCCATTCGCACATTTTGCTGAGGCTCAAGATATATTTCCCTTTGTTCTTAAGCGGCGGGGGAACTATTGGAGCATTGACCGAACCAGATTCAGTCAGATACCAAGCCGCATCCTCCGAAACTACTGTATCAACAGGACAGCCCTGCTCGAGAAAGTCCGGCATTAGTTCTCGGATCGCTATCGGGTCCATCACCGCGCCGGAAAGGATATGAGCTCCGACAAATGGTCCTTTCTCCACGATAGCGATCTCGATCTCACCGATCCTACGGCCGTGTCTGATCCCAGCCTCGATCATTTCGTCGTGCCGAGCTATCTCGTTTTTAAGATGCAGAGCCGCCGCAAGGTTTGCCGGTCCGGCACCGACAAAGACTACATCCATCTCGATCTGTTCTCGTTCGGTCATAATTTTGATTCCGGTCGTCTGACCTGCAAATGAGTCAAATGAATAGCTATTCAGTAATTCTTGAGTATAACAAAAGGTGTAAAAATATATTAGTGCGGGCTAATTTGGCAGGAGTCTGCGAACCCGTGCGGACCTAGGAAAGCGTCCAGTTGTAGAGTTCCACATATTTTCGAGCGGCATTTTCCCACGAGTTATCAATAGACATTCCGTTGTATTGAATCTGACGCCATGAATCCTCATCCGCGAATGCATACAGCGCCTCGTAGATACTCTCGGTGAAAGCGTCGGCAGAATATGGCGTAAATTTGAAGCCATTTCCCTTCTTGGTCACAGCGTCCCAGTTTTGAACCGTATCGTCGAGTCCGCCCACGGCTCGCACGATCGGAACGGTTCCATACCTCAAGCTGTACATCTGATTCAACCCGCACGGCTCAAATTGTGACGGCATCATAAACATGTCCGCACCAGCTTCGATCAGGTGGGCAAGCGGCTCATTGTAACCGCGAAAGATGCCGACACGATGCGGAGCATGGTCCCGAAGCCGCTGCCAGAAGTCCTCGTATTTCTGCTCGCCGGAACCAAGCGAAATGATGTACGCGTCGGCAGCCAGAATATCGCCGGCGGCCTGCATCATTAGCTCTATGCCTTTCTGAGCTGTGAGACGGGTAATATTTGCTAGTATAGGCCGGTCGAGGTCAAGCGGCAGTGAGAAGCGTTCGAGAAGCTCACGTTTACATTCACGTTTTCCGCTCAGGTCATCGATCGAGAAATGTGCCGGAAGCTCCGGATCTGTTCGCGGATCCCAGACCTCATAGTCGACACCGTTCGTGATTCCGATTAGACGGTCCGAACGCTGTCGCGTGAGCCATTCGAGCCCAAATCCATATTCAGAGGTCTGGATCTCGAGCGAGTATCGATGAGAGACCGTTGAAAGAGTATCAGAGACGGCGAGTCCGGCCTTCATCGCGGAGGCATGACCATCTAGAGCAAAAGCATTTCGGGCAAATTCGCTTCCGAAACCCAGCTTCCAGAGTTCATCTGAACTAAAGCCGCCCTGGTACGCCATGTTGTGGATCGAAAAGACGGTTCGCGTATTCTTCCAGAACGGATCCCAAGCTCTTGCCGAAGCGAGTTCGACCGCTGCAAATCCGCAATGCCAATCATTGAGATGAACGATATCAGGCGGCGCACCGATCCGTCTAAGTAGTGCCAACGCGGCGCGATTGAAGAAGGCAAAACGCTCATGGTCTTCGCGATAACCATAGATCGAATCACGGTGAAAGATCGAAGGAGCGTCTATTAGAAAAGTTGAGGATCCGTTGGCCTCGCTGTAAAATGCTTTTGCGTGATACACGCCACCCTTCCAATCGACCGTTATATCGTCGATCGCGAGACTCCAGAGATGTTCGTCTTTGGTCTGCCAATAGCACGGCGTTATCAAAAGCGAATCGACCCCGACCGCTTTTAGGGCTTTCGGCAACGCACCGGCCACATCTCCAAGGCCGCCCGTTTTGGAGTAAGGAACTGCTTCGGCAGATATGACGGCAACACGCATAGAAAAATGGTCAGTGATCGGAGGCCAGTTGTCAGAAGCTGTATCTTATCGCTTCCTGAAACCGGCCACCAGTCACTGACCACTGACAACTGACCTGAACGTTCGAACTACGTTTGCATCGAAGCAAGGAACTCGGCGTTCGTCTTAGTTTTGCCAAGACGCTCGAGGACTACTTCCATCTGCTCGACCGGCGAAAGCGGATTCAGAACGCGACGCATGACCCAGATGCGGTTGAGATCTTCGGGGCTGAGCAGAAGCTCTTCTTTACGCGTACCCGACCGCTGCAGATCGATCGACGGGAAGAGACGTTTATCTGAAAGCCGGCGATCAAGATGAATTTCGGAGTTACCCGTTCCTTTGAATTCCTCAAAGATAACGTCGTCCATTCGCGAGCCGGTGTCGATCAAAGCGGTGGCAATGATCGTCAGCGAGCCGCCTTCTTCTATATTTCGTGCGGCACCAAAGAAGCGTTTTGGCCTCTGAAGTGCGTTCGAATCGATACCACCCGAAAGGATCTTGCCTGACGGCGGAACCACAGAGTTATGCGCACGGGCAAGACGCGTGATCGAATCCAGGAGGATGACCACATCGCGTTTATGTTCGACGAGCCTTTTTGCCTTCTCAATGACCATGTCAGAAACCTGAACGTGGCGCGTCGGCGGTTCGTCAAACGTCGAGGAAATGACCTCGCCGTTGACCGAACGCTGCATGTCGGTGACTTCCTCCGGACGCTCGTCGATCAGTAGAACGATCAATGCGACCTCAGGATGGTTTTGTGTGATCGAATTCGCGATGGTCTGTAGCAATACCGTTTTACCGGTTCGCGGAGGAGCAACGATCAACGCACGCTGGCCTTTACCTATCGGAGTTACGAGATCAAGCACGCGAGCCGAAATGTTTTCGGGCCCGACCTCCATTTTGAGCTGTTCGTCCGGGTAAAGCGGTGTAAGGTTGTCGAAAAATATCTTCTCTCGCGACGTTTCCGGCGCTTCGAAGTTGATCGCCTCGACCTTGATCAATGCAAAATAACGTTCGCCTTCCTTCGGCGGACGGATCTGCCCGGAAACCGTATCACCGGTGCGAAGGTCAAATTTTCTGATCTGCGATGGGCTGACGTAAATATCGTCGGGGCCGGGAAGGTAGTTGTATTCGGGGGCTCGTAGAAATCCGAATCCATCCGGAAGGGTTTCGAGTACGCCTTCAGAGAAGATAAGTCCGCTCTTTTCTGTCTGGGCAGCCAGAAGCTTAAAAATAAGCTCCTGCTTCCTGAGGCCCGTCGCTCCCTCGATGCCCATTTCTTTGGCGATACCTGTCAGCTCACTGATGGACATGTCTTTGAGGTCCGTGAGGTTAAGCAAGTCGCCATTTGACGAATTATTCGATGATTTCGCCTTGGGTTCGGTCGGTTCACCAGCTTCTGCGGTTGGCTCGTCAGAGGTCATAGGTGTTTCCGCATCGGCCGCTTGCTCTTCATTTTTAGCTTTGGGCCTGCGCGATGATGTAGTTTTGGTTGCCATTGTCGTGTCCGTTAAAAAAAGGGATAAGGCTGATGATTTCCAGCGTTCGATCGTTTTCAATATCTATTGGCACGAAGAAACGTTTCGAGCGAAAGCGAAGTTGATAATGAACGCGGAGTAAATCGTATGGATATGTGTAGTATTACAAACGGAAACAAGCGAAACGCCTTTCCGCAAACCCTCGGCTTTAAGGAATACTTACTTTTACAATATTCCGTAGCGGATTGCAAGTAAAGTTTTACTTGTTTTTTATCGAGTCGTCGATAAGTCCCCATAGCTTGTCTCGTCCTTCTCCGGTTGTTGACGAATATGGAATGACGAGACTCTCAGCCATTTTTGCCTTCAGGACTTTCAGGCTCTTTTGCAGATCACGTTTGGAAAGCTTATCGGATTTTGTCGCGACTACTATGTGGGGTTTTTGATTGGCGATCAGCCATTCGTGAAGCTGTATATCCAAAGCCGTAGGCTCGTGCCGCGAATCTACCAAATGTATAGATAGAACCAGTTCGTCGCGGTCGGCGAGATACTCCTCGGCCATTTTCCCCCAGTCTGAACGCATGCTTTTGGACACTCTGGCATAGCCATATCCGGGAAGATCGACGAAGTAGATATGATCATTCACGAGGAAAAAATTAATGCTCTGCGTGCGACCGGGCGTGTTAGATGTGCGTGCGAGTTTTCTTCGCTGCAATAAAGAATTCAGCAAAGAGGACTTCCCGACGTTCGAACGCCCTAGGAATGATATCTCAGGCCTCCCGTCGGTCGTCCAATGTTCTCTCTGAAAGGCGCTTTTAACAAATTCCGCCGAAGTGATCTTCATTCTACCGGCCTATTCTATGACTGTCGGAAGCCCGGCAGATCCTGTTTCAACATCCCAAAGAGGTTGCTCTGGAAGGCGTTCGATCGGCTTCTGGGATTCAAGAGCGATCCGGAGAACTTCATCGATCGAATCGACTGTGTGGATGGTTAGATCTTCGCGTACCTCTTCAGGAATGTCCGCAAGATCCTTCTCATTTTCCTTGGACAAGATTAGGGTTTTAAGGCCAAAGCGATGTGCAGCGAGCAGTTTCTCCTTGACGCCGCCGATCGGCAGCACTTTTCCCCGAAGTGTTATCTCGCCGGTCATTGCCACGTCATGACGTGCTTTGGACTTGGTAAGAGCGGAGACCATTGCGGTCGCTATGGTGATGCCCGCACTCGGGCCGTCCTTCGGAATGGCTCCTTCGGGAACGTGGATGTGAAGGTCCTTTTCCCGAAAATCTTTCGGGTCAATGCCAAGCGATTCGGCTCTCGAGCGAACGCACGTCAGGGCCGCACGGGCCGATTCCTGCATGACTTCCCCAAGTTTTCCGGTAAGCGTAACCTCACCTTTTCCCTGCACAAGCGTTGCCTCGATCTGTAGAACGTCACCGCCTACCTCGGTCCAGGCAAGTCCGTTGACCAGGCCGACCTCGCTCTTCCGCGCGATGTCCTGCTTACGGAAGCGAATTGTTCCGAGCAACTCGCGGACCTTTTCAGCGTCTATCACTACGCGAAAATCTTCCTTAGAATCGGAAATGACGAACTTGCGAGCTATTTTGCGGAGGCAAGAGCCAATTTCACGCTCAAGATTACGAACACCTGCCTCACGCGTGTAATGGCGGATCGTTTCGAGAATGCCATCGTCGGTAAATTTGACCTTCTCAGGGTCGATGCCGCTATTTTCACATTGTTTGGCGATGAGGTGTCGTTTCGCGATCTCTACCTTTTCGCGTTCGGTATATCCCGAGAGATTCAGGATCTCAAGGCGATCTTGTAAGGCAGGCGGGATGGTATGGAGAACATTTGCCGTGGCAATAAAGAAAACGTTAGACAGATCGTATTCGACGTCGAGATAATGGTCTCGAAATGTGTCGTTCTGTTCCGGATCCAGTACTTCCAATAGAGCGGAGCTCGGGTCGCCACGAAAATCCCGGCCGAGCTTGTCTACCTCGTCCAGCAGGATGACCGGGTTTATCGTCCCGGCACGTTTCATTAATTGTACGATCTGTCCAGGCAGAGCTCCGATATAGGTCCTGCGGTGGCCGCGTATCTCTGCTTCGTCGTGAACTCCGCCTAGCGCCAAACGCATGAATTTGCGTCCCGTTGCATTGGCGATCGACTTCCCTAACGATGTCTTACCGACCCCGGGTGCACCGACAAAACAAAGAATGGTTCCCTTCGGGTTCTTGACCAGCTGCCGAACCGCAAGAAACTCTAGAATTCGTTCCTTGATCTTCTCCAAGCCGTAATGATCCTCATTCAGCGTTCTTTCTGCCTCGTGCAGGTCATCGATCTCTTCCGACCGCGACTTCCAGGGCACATTTATCAACCAATCGAGGTAAGTTCGTGAGACCGTGCTCTCTGCTGACATTGGCGGCATGGCTTCCAGACGCGAAAACTCCTGCAATGCCTTGTCACGCGCCTCATCGGTCATTCCGGCCTCGTCGATCTTTTTCTTTAGATCTTCAAGCTCAGCCTTTTCGTCCTTGCGGCCAAGTTCCTTGTGAATGGCCTTGATCTGTTCGTTCAAGTAGTATTCACGCTGATGTTTGTCCATCTGTTTCTTAGTACGTGAATGGATCGTCCGGTCGAGCTGACGTTTCTCGATCTCCTGATCGAGGATCTCTACAAGCTTCTGTAACCGCTCGGAAACCGAAAACATCTCGAGCAGTTCCTGTTTCTCTTCGACACCGATGCGAAGGTGCGAAGACATCGCATCGGCTATTTGGGCTGCCGAGATCCCGCGAAGGCTTGCATGGAGCGCATCCGTGTAAGCATCCGGCGAAACGCGAAGAAACTGTTCGACCAATGAATGGATCTTCTGCAGCAGGCCGTCGGTTCGATAGCCCGACTCATCAGTCGACTGAACCTTCCTAACGAAAGCGAAAAACATTCCATCGGCGTCTTGCTCGATCCGAACAGACTGGCCGCGTTCCCTGCCCTCAACGACAACTTTTATCTGACCGTTGTCCTGCCGCTGGGCCTGCAAGATGCGGCCCAATGTACCAACAGTAAATATCTGGTCCGCCTTTGGCTCATCGATCGTCGCGTCGTGCTGCGTGGCAAGAAAGATATCTCGTTCACCGGTCATGGCTTCCTCGAGCGCCCGAACGCTACTCGGCCTGCCGATCTTGAAAGCTACCTTAGTGTAAGGAAAAATGACGACGTCCCGAATCGGAACCATCGGGTAGCGCTTTATGTCCGAAGGCATCTGGTCAGAAAATTCTTGCATATTCTCAGAGGCTATTCTGTTTTTAAAGGGTCGAGGACTCAATCAACGGGTACATTCTATTTACGCAAAAATGGAACCGAATTGCAATAAATAGAATCGTGCAACGTCCAGTTCAGAAAACGCCTTTGCAATTAGTAAAGTTCGATTACCCACGATTTTCGTTTTTTTTGATTCGAAAATTTTGAATAACAGAAAGGACGGCCAAAAGCCGCCCCGTCTGTTCGGTTGCAAAAATGTCTAGCTTCCGTTCACTAGGAAATTCCGAGCACCTCAAGCCGATTGTCATCGGCAAATGCAACGGATCGCCCCTTGCTGTTCAACAAATTTACTTTCTTCAGGCCGATCTGGCGGGCGTACTCGGCCAGCTTGGCAAGAAACTGTTTTTGCTGCTCCCCGGTCATGGCGTCCCAGGAGGGCTCGGTCACTGCGTACAGGGTTTCGCTCGACGAACGAGCCTTTTGTAAGTGCTGTTTGAGTTCTGGATTACTGACCAAAACTTCTTTAGCCGAGATAGCTGTTGATTCAGAACCGCCGAATTTATCTGCAGTGAAATATATTCCGACACTGACGATGCAGATTAGAATCGTGATACCGAAGAGCCAGCGGTTTACCCCAAAAATTTCGAAGCTGAACCAAGGTTCTTTTTGAGCAGATACTTTGGAAGTTCTGACCTTGCCCCGTAGTTGTTCGCCGCTTGGGGCAGGAATGTCGTCAAAAGCACCGTCGTTAAGGATCTCAATAAAATTCAGCGTCTTTCCTGTCGTGCTTGAAACGACGTGGTCGAGGGTATCACCATACTTTTGCTCTAATACTGACGGATTTCCCTCGGTTCGGGCTATATCGATCAGTTCTACGAAGCGGTTGCCGACGCGGAGATTGCAGTCAATGGCAGCGGCAATAACTTCCTGGGCAAGAAACATCTCCGCCAAGCCTTCTTTGAACGCCCTGATCCGTTCGAATATATCTTTCGCCAAAAGATCGTCGAGCGAACTTGCGGCTTCAGCTTCCACGGCAAAGTCCTCGAACTGTGTGACAGCCAATGCAAACTCCGTCTCATGCTCATCAAATGAAAAAAGATTGATGCTTGACCAATTCTCATACAGAGTTCTGATGTGCCCGACCATCTCGCTTCGCGCGAAAAGGTGTTTGCGTTTGTCGCCTTCGATCTCACGCGAGAATAACCGCGTCATTATGAATTCGAATTTACCCCGGACGGATTCGGAAAATGGCGAATTCCGGTAAAACCGAGCCAAGGAGATCAATGCCTGTGAACTTAAGACGGGTCGAGAATCTTCGCAGAATCGCCGAATATTCGCGACGGAGATATGCTTATCACGCTCCGCAAGAACTCCATACCATTTCTGTGTTTCCTGGAGAAGCTCGTATTCTGCGTTCGCACATTCCTGTGTTCTGTGGTCGCCCGTTGCCTGCAAAAAATTGTGAAGCGCTTTTTTCGCCTGGAGGTCATTATACGGCATCGGGACCGTATTCATGTGCTCGCGTTCAACACCGGAAATGACGTGCTCGACCATCTGCATGCTCGAAACCTCTTCCATTGCACGCTTTCGAAAGAACTCGCGCTGGTTCGAACGTGTCTCGATGGATGGAATTGCAGAGGACGGAAGCTCCTCCTCATCGTCGAATTCGGACGATAATTGCCGCTCTTCTGCCTGGTCGGACTCGGCCGGATCGATGCTATTGATACTGTCAAAAAAAGCGTTGTCGGACTCGCCGTCTAGACCCATTGAAAAATCGGCGGCAGGCGGGGACTTTGAAAGAAATTCGTCCATTGCCCCGTCACTGCCGGCGTCCATTACGGTTGATTCAAGGAGGTTTTCTTCCTTTAATTCTTCGATCAGATCTTCAAATACGTTCATTGATTTTTCGATGGCAGGCTAAAATTACGGCTTAACCATTGTTGAAGTTCGAGGCAGATTGTTCACAGGGCCACTTTAAGGAAGAATTTGCTTGATCTCTCCGGTTTGCGTCAGCTCATAGACATATACAACATCGTCTGGCGCCGCTCGAGTCGCAGTGATCGTATAAGATTCACGAAGTTCTGCATCTGTCGGTACAAGCGGATTATTTTCAATAACGTAAACGTCTCGGACGACGCGGTCGCCCACGGTGGTTCCAATACTGTTGGATAGAGCCGCATTCAATTCCGTAACGCGGGCGAACCGACTATTTTGCGAAAAGAAGGCAACTTGTTGGGACGAGATCGTCCTCATGGTCGCGAAAGTCGTGCCATTTTCAGCTGCCCGTGCTGCACGCCGGAGCGAGGGCACGGCGAGTGCCGCGACAACCCCGATAATAACTACAACCAATAGTAGTTCGATGAGCGAAAACCCGTTTTCATTTTTAGTTCTCATATATCCTCGTAGATCGCCGATTCGACCTGAATGACACTTTTTGCCACCATTTTTTGGCAACTTCTTCTGGATCAGGTTATTTGTATAGGTCATTAAATAAGGAAACCCTTTATTTTGTGCAGGATATAGCAAATGCACCTGCTTTCGTCACCGCCATTATCGCAAGGAGTGTGCCAGACAAAACGTGCCTGACCGCCTGAAGAAGCAGTGAAACTAATAGTTGTTTTCTTTTGTTGTTTTATTTGCTATATTCTAGGTTTTTGCAGCGTCCGACGATTTATCCATTTCGGCTAACGGGGTACATAACATTTGAGTTCGATAATTGAGCAGACCATAGAGAAATATGGCATCGATAATTGGGGAGCCGGATATTTCGGCGTTAACCGAAAAGGAAATCTCGTCGTACGTTCACCTGAGAACGAGAACCTTACGGCCGATATCAAAGAGATAATTGACGATCTGCGAAAGCGGGGTGTCAGCACTCCGATCTTGCTCCGGTTTCCACAGCTCCTCTTTGGTCAGATCCGAAAGCTTCAGACAGCTTTCCGCAAAGCGATCAAGGAGTTCGATTACGAGGGCGGCCATCTGTGTGTATATCCGATGAAGGTAAACCAGAACCGTGCCGTGATAGAAGAGTATCTCCGCGAGGGTTCCAGATATAACTTCGGCCTTGAGGCGGGATCGAAAGCTGAATTGTATGCGGCTCTTGCGCTGGAACAGTCCAAAGAAAGCCTCCTCGTACTCAATGGTTTCAAAGATCGAGATTTCGTAAAACTCGCCTTCGCCGGGGCAAGCGCCGGCAAAAATGTGGTCATCGTTATCGAAAAGATGAGCGAGCTCGACCACACTCTCGCGTTAATTGAGGAGATCACTGCAGATAATCCTGAGGCACGCCTTCCCATGCTCGGAGTGCGCGTGAAACTCTATTCAAAGGGCTCGGGAAAGTGGGAAAAATCCGGCGGTGAGGCGGCAAAATTCGGACTTACAACAACTGAGATCCTCGATGTCATCCGTCAGCTTCAGGAAGCGGGTCGGATCGATATGCTGAAACTGCTTCATTTTCACATCGGTTCACAGCTTACTGACATCAAGCGGATCAAGAACGCAATGAAAGAAGCTGCACGGACCTATTCAAAGATCCATCAGATGGGCATCAAGATCGACTACTTGGATGTCGGGGGAGGCATGGCGGTCGACTATGATGGTTCGAGGACCTCATTTGAATCTTCGGCAAACTATAACGCCCAAGAATTTGCAAATGACGTGATTTACGTCATCAAGACAGTTTGCGAAGACGAAAATGTGCCGCACCCGACGATCATTCAGGAATCGGGCCGCTACCTGTCTGCTTATCACGCTATGCTCATCACTAACATACAGGATGAGATCGAAACGGTGGTCGAAGATATAACGCCGCTGATGGTAGATGAGGATGACCCACAGGTAGTAAAAGAGCTTTTCGATCTCCGGGAATCAATTACCGGTAAGAATTACCGCGAGTATTATCACGACGCGCTCGAACACCGAGAAGAACTCTTTACGATGTTCAATCTGGGTTTGATAACACTTGAGGACAAGGGTAAAGGCGAGGTTCTTTTCTGGGATATATGCGAAAGGGCTGATCAATTTGCGCAACAAAAAAAGTACGTTTCCGAAGAATTCGAAGATCTTCGCCGGCTAATGTGTGCGAAGTACCTCGCAAACTTCTCAGTATTTCGGTCAATGCCGGACAACTGGGCATTGGAACAGCTATTTCCTATCCTGCCAATACATAAGCTCAACAAAAAGCCGACAGAATATGCTACGCTATGCGATATCACGTGTGATTCGGACGGAATTGTTGATAAATTCATAGATCTTCACGATGTGAAGCCTGTGTTGGAACTTCACACACTTAATCCAAACGAGCCGTATTACATTGGGATAATGCTTGTCGGCGCATATCAAGAAGTTATGGGCAATAACCATAACCTTTTCGGTGTTCCGCACGAAGCACATATTTTTATTGGTGAAGACGGGCACATAATTAAGAAAGTGATTTATGGGGCGACACTTGCCGACGCATTGGCGACTGTTCGATTCGATGTGGATACGCTTCATGACCAGTTCCGGCGGTCCGTAATGAAGCGGATAAAGGACGGCGAACTTTCGACCAAGGTCGGCAATCAATTGATCGAATTTTACGAGAATCAAGGCGAGAGTTACACATATCTTTCGCATAACGGTTCAGAATGACCGACACACTCGCCCCCGATCGGCGTAATGTCGGAATAAATATTTGTCGATGAGATCGACATGCAGCATCTTTAATAAATTTTTCGGTTTGGAGAAAATATGGTAGCTCAAAAGAAGTCGAAAGCTTCGAAATTTTTAACTGTCCCCACCCGCCCTGTGCCTATTGACCGCGACCGCTCGGTCGCCGGCCTTCTTGAGAAAATGGAAGGCGCCGGCTTCGGTGCCAAGCAGCTCGCTGAAGCCCATCGCATCTGGCTGGATATGCTTGATGACAATTCGACGATCTACATGTGCGGAACCGGCAACCTGATCCCGTCAGGTATGCGCCGACTGCTGTCGTATGTAATTAAGAACCGTTTCGTCGACGTGATCGTGATGTCCGGGACGGTGTTGTTCCATGACATACACGAGACGCTCGGCCGGAATCATTATCAGGCGCATCCGAGCATGAGCGATGAGGAACTGGGGGCTGCGGACGTGGCAAGATTGGGCGACACTCTTGCAAACCGCGACGAATATCAAGAGGCAGACGAATGGGTCGGCAGCGTAATAAATCAGCTGGAGACCAGCCGGGCTTATTCCGTTCGGGAATTTCTTCACTTGATGGGCCGCGAGCTTGCTGAGATCGCACACGAAGACGGTATAATGACCGCCGCGTTCAAGGCTCGCATCCCGATCTATTGCCCTGACATCCTCAACTCGCCGCTCTCCGTTGGAATAGCTCGCGCACGGTTCGAGAAAAAGCTCCAGCTTACGTTCGACACCACTCAGGACACGCTTGAGATGCTACAGATCGCACAGAAGACGCGCAATTCAGGAGTGATCACGCTAGGCAGCACAACCGGCCAAAGCATGCTCAACGTTGCCGAAGTTTCGTCGTACCTAACGAAAACTACCTCACGAGGCCATAAATACGCGATCTCAATAGCGACGGATACTGTACCGCTCGAGACCCGCACGCCGTCATTCGGCGGTGCTCACACCGAGGTTTTCGGCAAACTCCACCGCGGTGCGACCACTGCGTTTGTGCCGAGCGACCCTTCGATCGCATTGCCAATGATAATCACCGCATTATCACAGACGGCCGCGAAGTTCATGAAGGGACGCAAGCGTCCGAACTTTAGCTTCTCAGGCAAAGACATGACGATCGATGTGCCCTAGGGTCGGAACAGGGTAAAAGTGACCGCAGAAGGCCGTGGGCGTTTCGCTCGCGGCTTTCTTGTGCGATGGTTCGACTTGAAAATCGAACGCGGAGAGGTAACACTATTTCTATGAGTCAATCTGCAGATCTGCCGATGAATTTTGGCGGGATAGATGAAATTGAGTTCGCATCTTTCGATAATGCGCGCATCGTCGTGCTGCCTGTTTCCTATGAAGGAACTGTTTCTTACGGTTCAGGCACGGGTCGCGGGGCGATGGCGATCATCGACGCGTCTCGGAATATGGAACTCTACGAAGAAGAGACGGATACAGAGGTATATCAGGCAGGAATTCACACGCTTGAGGAGTTCAAACCGCGGCCATCCCCTGAGGAGATGATGTCCGATCTCTACGACCTAAGCAAAGAACTAGTCGCAAGTGATAAGTTTATCTGTATGCTCGGAGGCGAGCATTCCATCTCGGCCCCTGTGATCCGGGCGCACGCTGAGAAATACCATGACTTGAGCGTACTTCAGATAGACGCCCACGCGGACCTACGCGACACATATGACGGCACGCCGCATTCGCACGCTTCGATCATGGCCCGCGTAGTAAAGGACCTCCGGATTCCTGCCGTTCAGGTCGGTATTCGCTCGATCTCCGCCGAAGAAATTCGGCTACTCGATACCGGATTGCCGACTAAGATCTATTGGGCTCGCGACATCGTTGGGAGAACGGACTGGATCGAGTCGGCCGTCGACAGTTTGACCGAGAACGTGTATATGACCATAGATATCGACGGCTTAGACCCGAGCATTGTCCCTACGACCGGAACGCCCGAACCGGGCGGTTTGGGATGGTACGAGGCACTTGCCCTGATCAGGAGGCTCGCAGAAAAGAAAAACGTCGTCGGAATGGACCTTGTGGAATATTCGTATGTCGAATCGTATGATTCACCCGCATTTCTCTGCTCGAAGCTCGTTTATAAATCGCTTGCTTACATTTTTAGCGACGGTTTGCCGAAGACATCGCAAACTTAATAGGCGATGGAGTACAAAGTGGATCATTGGACGAACTTCCCCATTGCGCCTATCGTACTAAAGAAAAGCTTTTGAACCCGCTACGATATAAGTTAAAATCAGGGGCATTCATACAAACGGAGATTACATCATGAGTTCAAGGAATATATTACTGGCATCTGTATTAGGAATTTCGCTATTGATTTCAGGCTGCAATACCGGCTTACTTACGTCGGAGGACGTTTCAAGCCCGGTTGAACCCGCGTCGCCTCCTGCACCCGTAGTTGTGGACGGCGTAAGAACTTCGTACGCGGATATTGTTGAGAGGGCAACGCCGGCCGTGGTAAGGATCGAAGCCGAATCGAAGTCGCGACCGCAAGCTCCGCGCGATGCACCGTCGTCGCCGTTTGAAGATTTCTTTCGTCAGCTGCCTACGCCCCGCGGAGGACAGCGTCCGCCGACAGAACGCGGCCTTGGTTCTGGTGTGATCGTCAGTGCTGACGGAACGATCCTGACCAACGCACATGTGATCGACGGTGCAGACAAGATCACCGTTTTGCTCAACGATAATAAAACCTTTGAGGCAAAGTTGGTCGGCCTTGATAAGCCGAGCGATCTTGCCGTGCTGAAGATCGACGCTCAGAATATGCCTTTCTTGACGCTCGGTAATTCCGACACCGTCAGAGTCGGCGACATTGTTCTCGCGATCGGAAATCCCCTCGGTATTGGGCAGTCGGTCACGTCCGGCATAATTTCGGCAAAAGGCCGTCGCACCGGACTTAGCGATGGAAGTTTTGAAGACTTTCTTCAGACGGACGCGCCGATCAATCGGGGAAACTCCGGTGGTGCATTGGTCAGCCTTAACGGCGAGCTTATCGGAATCAATTCCCAGATCCTTTCGACATCGGGCGGAAATATCGGTATCGGTTTCTCGATCCCGTCCAACATGGCTAAGAATGTGATGGACCAGTTGCTGGAAAGCGGACGCGTTCGTCGCGGAATGCTGGGCGTTAACATCCAGAACATAACCGGCGACACCGCTCAGGCCCTTGAATTATCTGATGCTTCGGGCGTTTTGGTCAGCAATGTGCGGGCTGGCAGTGCTGCCGAAAAGGCCGGCGTGAAACGCGGGGACGTCATAACTGCTGTAAATGGAGAGAAGGTCGACGACGGAAACGTTCTTCGCAACAAGGTTGCAGGTACACTACCAGGTACCGAGCTCAGGTTAACCGTTTTAAGAAATGGTAATACAGAAGAACTAACAGCAATTCTCGATGAATTTGATACAGAAACAGCATCAGCCGACCCGACCGGAAACTCTCCTGACGGCCCTGCAGAAAAGCCCGCGGCGGGGAGGCTCGGTGCGGTGCTACAACCGATCACGCCGCAGCTCGCGAAGCAATTTGGAACTGGAACGGAATCAGAGGGGCTGGTGATTGTAGAAGTAGCCCAAGGCAGCGTGGCTGCCGATGCTGGACTCGCTCGGGGAGATATACTCTTGGAAGTGAATCGGCAAAACGTCTCTACGCCGGAAGAAGTTGAGAATGCACTTCAACAGGCGGGCGATCGCCCGGTTCTCCTTCTGGTATCGAGAAAAGGCTCAACGATCTTTGTGACGGTCCGCGTCAACTAAATTGATATCCTTTTCGTAGCAAGCGGGTTAGCCGACGAGGCTGCCCGCATTTTTGTATGTTGTTCGCGTATGATAGAAACTCAGTATGTGGAATAAGATCTTCGTGGGTGCGATCGCATTCTTCTCGGTTCTAGTTGGTTTTTTTACATTCTATTCCTGGAGTTGGCTGCAGAGCATTGGATCTCCGCAAGCGGCTGTCGAGGGCTATGCGTACAATGCAGATCTGGGTTGGACGACCTTCTGGATCGGAACGATCGTTCTTTTGATTCTCGCAAATATCGTTTTACTTAAGACAGAAAAAGCGTGGGCATTGTGGTCCACATTCGGATTTTTCGTCGTATTTGTTGTTGCAAAGTATTTCTGGGTCGGCATCACGGCCATAGAATTTGAGCGACAGAGTTCGCTCCCAATTTCGGGGTCGGTTCTAGGGCCATTTCTTGCCGTTATTCTATGTCTGATCTTCGGTGCATTTATTTACGCCGATCAACTGTTAGCCGTCAGGCTTATGCGACGCATCTATCCTTCCGCTGACCCCGACGAACTAGATCAGGAAAGTCCCGTTTTCGAAGACCCCAAGATTTCCGTAGACAAATAGTTAACAGTTAATCCGATCGGTCAAACTTCCAAGAATAAAGGCCTCGCCCCAAGGCGAAGCCCTTTTTCATATTTGGTCGGGACGGCGAGATTTGAACTCACGACCTCTCGCACCCCAACCAACCTGAGGGTGAATCATAACTTCCCAAGATCACTCAAAACACCGCAAAATCAGCTGTTTGCGTGTCAAGTACACTGTATGAGCAGCTGTGCGCCGGGAAAACTGCAACCATCTTGCAACCAACTGGTCGAGATTATTCCCTTCTAGAATATTGATAAATGTGTCGTGAGAGAAGATCAAAATAACACATTCTGATCGAAAGTAAACACCAATTTTGCTGTCTGGTGGTTTGTGACATTTATTATTACTAAATGTCACAAACCACCGGCAACCTTAGTTGTTCTGGCTCATTAATAAACCACCGTGGTGGACAATATTTCAAGTGCTTTAGAACAGCACCTCATCGACGATTCCGCCGCACTATTTTTCGGTAGGGGTCCCGGCGTCAGAAACAGGAAATATATCGTTCACAGGATTGCGTCAATATGACGCAGATCATGTTTTCTCGCCGTGCAGAGTGAGACCTTTAATGTTGTCGAGCGAGAACCGAAATAGAACTTCGGCCAAGGAGATTGGCAAACGGCACCGCAAGTAGAGCCAAGACCGTAAGCAGGCTCATACTAAGAACAGCGGCGCAAGAACAGGAAATGTTGTTTGATTCCTTCAATCGAAAAATTAAAGATTTGCGCGTATCCGTGACGGATCGTTGCAATTTTCGATGTTTCTATTGCGACCCCAATCCGGCTCCCTGCACATCGAGTGATACGACCCTGTTGACGTTCGACGAGATATACTTTCTCTGTGATGTGTTCGTCTCTCTCGGGATTGAAAAGATCCGGCTGACCGGTGGTGAGCCTATGGTAAGAAAGGGACTCGACCAACTTGTTGCTGAACTCTCAAGCCTCAAACGCCATGGCCTTCAAGAGCTCGCGATGATCACTAACGGTAGCAACTTCGCAATTAAAGCCGACAGTTTACGATCGAGTGGTCTGAACCGGGTGACGTTCTCGCTGGACAGTCTAAAGCCGGGCACATTTCGCTCAATTACGGGCTCCGATAAACTCTCGGACGTGCTCGACTCGATCGAGGCCGCGCGATCTGGCGGATACCCTAATATAAAGGTCAACGCTGTGATCGTCCGGGGCAGGAATGACGATGAGATCGTTGATCTTGCTCGGTTTGCAAGAGGAAACAATTTAACCGTCAGATTCATCGAGTTCATGCCTCTTGATAGTGGGCGAACCTGGGATCGCAAACATCTTGTCCCCGCCGCTGAGATTCGGGAAACCATAAATTCAGTCTTTCCGATAATCCTTATAAACCAGTTTCGCAGAGGTGAGACAGCGTGGAGGTATCGCTTTGCTGACGGCACAGGCGGCGAGATCGGTCTAATCGCTCCCGTCTCAAATGCCTTTTGCGCCGAATGTTCGCGAATTCGACTGACGGCCGATGGGCAGATTAGAACGTGTTTATTCTCAACCCAAGAATATGACGTAAGAGGATTACTGAGAAGCGGTGGATCCCGAATCGAAGCCGCCGAACTTATTCGTTTTGCTGTCGCAAGAAAAAAGTTTGGCCACACGATTGGTTCCTCAACATTTAAGAATCCCTCACGGTCGATGAGCTCAATCGGCGGCTAAAAATATTCGTCAGAATATGACTTAAGTCATATTTTGAGCACTCCAACCCGCATAGCATTCCAGCAGTTTCACACATTTTTGACAACGAATGCTATGATGCGGCTAAATGTTCACGTCCCGGACGCGAACTACCATCAAAACTTGATCTCGTGCCAAGTGGCGTGTCCGGTACATACGGACGCACGCGGGTATGTTCGGGCGATCGCGGATGGACGGTTTGAAGAAGCATATCTAATAGCACGCGGTCCCAATCCGTTTGCGTCGATCTGCGGCCGCATCTGCGGAGCCCCCTGCGAGATCGCCTGCCGCCGCGGAAAGATCCCCAAAGTAAATGATGACGGAATGTTCGTCGGCCAGGACCGACCCATAGCAATTCGTGCGCTCAAGCGATTTGCTTGCGATCAGTTCGGGCCGGAGGCGAGGCCGACTAGTGAGGTGTTGGACTCGATCAGGAACTTTATCCCGCCCGTTGCCGGAGATGCTGAGGAAATGGCGGCTCTTTTGCGATCCGCGACCAGCAGTTCGCTCGAAAAAGGTGATGGCGAAAAGATCGCGATCATCGGAGCCGGCCCCGCGGGCCTATCGGCCGCTCACGACCTGGCGTTGATGGGATTCAAGCCGGTCGTATTTGAGATCGAGCCCGTCGCAGCGGGAATGCTCGCGGTCGGCGTTCCGGCATATCGACTGCCGCGCGAACTGATCGAAAAGGAAGTTGCCGTTATCGAAGCGCTCGGTGTTGAGATCCGTTGCGGAGTAAAAGTCGGTGAGGATATTACGTTTGCCGAGCTACGCGCGGATTTTGCGGCGGTAATCATCGCGGTCGGCGCCAAATCATCGCGCGGCCTTGGTTTGACCGGTGAGGATGGTCCAGGCGTGATTGGAGGCGTCGATCTACTTCGTGCAGTCTCTCTCTGCGAAGTCCTAGATATGGGCAGGGAGATCGTCGTCATTGGTGGCGGAAATGTCGCTTATGACGTCGCAAGATCGGTAGTCCGCCAGATCGCTTTTGACACGGCACGCACGGCCGCGAGGCTTTCCGAGACGGCGAACGTTCACCTGATCTCGCTTGAAGGTGCGGAGGAAATGCCCGCGGACACGATCGAGATCGTGGAGGGCGACGAGGAAGGCATCAAGCGCAGCAACGGCTGGGGACCGACAGAGATTGTTCGGGATGAAAAAGGCAGAGTGACTGGCGTTGCATTTCGGAAATGCCTCCGTGTCTATGACGAGGATCGAAAATTCTCACCGCTTTACGATGATGAGGAAAAGAAGGTAATTCCCTGCGACACCGTGCTTCTGGCTGTTGGTCAGGCGCCGGCCCTTTCTTTCTTGGAGGACGGCGGACAGGACGTAGAGCGAATGCGAGGCGACTGGCTCAAGGTCGACCCCACCACGCTGCAGACCACAGCCAAAGGGGTCTTTGTCGCCGGCGATCTCGCCCACGGAACACGTTTGCTGATCGACGCAGTCGCGTCCGGCAAGGCAGCGGCGCGTTCTGTCTATCAATATCTGACCGGTAACACGCTCGAGCATGAACTAGTGAAAACCCACGTCGTTCTTGACCGATACCGTCGTGAACGCGGTTACGAATCGATTCGACGCGTTGAGGTTCCGACGATCGAGCCTTCCGAGCGGCTCGAGCACCCAGAAAACGTCGTTGAGATCGGCTACAGCCGTGAAGAGGCCATGCGCGAGGCGTCACGCTGCCTAGATTGTGGAGTAACGCCGGTGTTTGATGGCAGCCGATGCGTACTGTGTGGTGGCTGCGCGGACGTTTGCCCAACCGAATGTTTGAAGCTGATCTCGCTCGATAGGCTTGAGTTCGATACCGAGGTCGACTCGATGATAGATGCCTCACTTGGAGAGGACGCAGATCTGACTGAGAACTCGGCGATCCTGAAAGACGAGGACCGCTGTATTCGCTGTGCACTGTGTGCGATCCGCTGCCCGGTCGATGCCATCTCGATGGAACGAGTCACATTTTCAACAAATTGGAGTTCTTTATGACGACACATCCGAGTGAAAAGAAATCACGTTTTGATCCGGAACCGATGCCGCGGAGGGATTTTCTGGGGCTCGCCGCTCTGGGTTCGATGGCGGCGGCATTTGCACTCTCGATCTTCGGAATGCTGAAACTTCCAAAGGCAGCCGTGTCGGCT
>JBBQTV010000033.1:0-22078 GCA_038212935.1 Pyrinomonadales bacterium
TACCGAGGCTGGATATGTCGGCGAAGATGTCGAGAATATTCTTTTGCGGCTGCTGCAGTCTGCGGGGAACGACGTTGAAAAAGCACAGCAGGGGATCATTTACATTGATGAGATCGACAAGATCTGCCGCAAGGACGACAACCCCTCGATCACCCGCGACGTTTCGGGCGAAGGCGTGCAGCAGGCATTGCTTAAGATCTTGGAAGGAACCGTCGCGAACATTCCGGCAGGCGGCGGGCGAAAGCATCCGCAGCAGGAATTTACCCAGCTCGACACGACCAACATCCTATTTATTTGCGGCGGAGCGTTCATCGGCCTCGAGAAGGTTATCGAGAAACGCTTTCGTAACAAGTCGCTTGGCTTCCAGGCGGACGTTAAAACGAGCAAACAGCGGCAAGGTGAAGCGTTTAACAAGCTCGAACCCGAGGACCTTATCCACTACGGACTAATTCCCGAATTCGTCGGCCGCTTGCCGGTTATAGGGACGCTAACGGAGCTCGATGAAGATGCGTTGATCAAGATCCTGACGGAACCGAAAAATGCCTTGGTCCGTCAATATCAACGAAAATTCGAATTCGACAACATCGGCCTGAAATTCACCGACGGAGCGCTTCGGGCAATAGCCGAACAAGCTCACAAACGGAAAGTGGGCGCCCGCGGGTTGATGATGATAATGGAAGAGATCTTGCTCGAGTCTATGTATCATCTGCCATCTGAGAAAAAGATAAAAGAAATATTGATCACGCGCGAGATGGTCGAACGAAAGGCGCCAGTCTTCGATATTGTCAGCCCCGTCGAACAGGCGGCATAAGTTCATTTCAGCAAGAGTGACCGGTCTACTGTGCTGCATCATGCAGCCGGTAGGCCGGTCTTCTGATTTTTTAGACAAAGTCGTTTTCGGCGAGTGATATAATCAGCGAATATGGAAGCGCAGATAAAGCTTGGCCGGATCTTTGGGATTCAGATAGGGCTTCATTACAGCTGGCTAATAATAGCGGTGTTGATCGCCCTGTCGCTCGCCACCCATTTTGGCGGGCAACATCCCGATTGGGGGAACGGGGTGATATGGGCGATGGCGATCGTGACGGCTGTATTATTCTTTGGTGCGATCGTTGTGCATGAGCTTTCGCACGCGCTTGTAGCCATTAAGAATGATATGCCGGTAAAAGCGATCACCCTTTTTGCCCTTGGCGGCGTTGCTCAGATCGAAAAAGAATCGGCAACGGCCAAAGTCGAATTTTGGATGGCTATCGTGGGGCCGATCACGAGTGGGTTGATCGGGGCTCTGTTTTTGACGATCGCACTGCTAATGGGTTGGGACACGGCCGCCGGCCCGACAACGCCGCTGATGGCGATGATGGTCTGGCTGGGTTATATCAATATCGCTCTTGCGGTATTCAATATGGTCCCCGGCTTTCCGATGGATGGCGGGCGAGTACTTCGGGCCGTGATCTGGTGGATCACTGGAAGCCAGCGAAAGGCGACTGTGGCTGCTTCGATCACGGGGCAGATCATCGCATTTGTATTCATAGTAATCGGGCTGATCGGTTTCTTTCAGGGAATGGGGATCGGCGGCCTGTGGATCGCGTTCATCGGGTGGTTCTTGTTGAGTGCAGCCCGGGCGACACTTGTGCAGTCGGAAGTCTCAACGGGCCTTGAAGGAGTGAAGGTGGGCGATCTTACGAACACGGAGTGTCCGACGGTGGAAGTGAACGATAACCTTCGAAATGTGGTCCACGAGCATATGCTTCGCTCGGGCCGCAGGTGCCTCGTGGTTATGGAGGGTAGCGAACCGGTGGGCATCATTACGCCTAGTGAGATCACTCAGTTTGAGGAAAGGAAATGGCCGTTTACGCTTGCAGCGGAGGCAATGAAGCCGATTTCCGAACTCCATGTGGCAACGCCTGATATGTCGGCTGCTGAAGCCCTTGAGATCATTGGAGCGCGGGATGTTAACCAGCTTCCAGTTATGGTGAATGGTGAATTAAAAGGATTTATCTCGCGCGACGGGATCCTCAGGTATTTAGTCATGCGAAAGGAACTGAAGATGTGACTCACGCTAATCCTTCGATTGCCTGGAGGACGTGATCGATCTCGACAGTAGTATTTACGATAGACGGCGTAAGCCTGGCATGCGCAACGGCATATGGTGTTACGGATGCCACGATCCCGCGGTCGCTCAGAGCATCGACTGTTCCCTGGGCTGAGTATCCTTCGACATCGAAACAAACGATGCCGGCGGAAAGGTCGGGGCTAAGCGGTGTGATCAGGTCGACGTGGTCCATCGAACTGAGCCCTTCTTTCAAACGGCCTGCGAGTTCGTGCGTTCTTGCCTGAACGCGGTCTTTGCCAATATCGAGAATAAAGTCGAATGCTTCGGCCATCGCCCACTGATGTTCGAATGGTTTGAATCCGCCCGGGGTAAGACGGCGGCCGGTGGTTGGACCCGTTATGTCGCGGTTAAGTATCCATGCATTTCTCACCGAATCGTCTATGAATGTTGGAATCGTGGGATCAATATTCTCCCATCCCTTTTGGCTCGCCCATACGATACCCGTGCCGCGGGGGCCGAAAAGCCATTTGTGGCACCCGGCAGCGAAGAAGTCGCAGCCGAGATCTGACATTTCAATGTTTTCGACGCCGAATCCGTGAACCCCATCAACCGCCAGCAGTATATGTTCAGACGGAACGCGGTTCGCGTTTATCTCGCGAATGCGCTCTGAGATCTGGCGGATCGGGAGCTTTAGGCCTGTGCTCGAATGTACCCAGGTCAACGCAATGACGCGTGTCTCAGGCCGTACGGAGCCGATCGTTCGGTTGGTCAATTCGTCGACTGTTACGCTGCTGATGTTATCGTACATCGATGCCGAACGGTATGTTGCACCTGATTTTTCGCATTTTAGGCGGATCGCCTCGTCGGTAGAGTAATAGTTCTGGTCGGTGATCAGAAATTCCTGGCCGGGGCCGATGGCTATGCCGTTATAGATGAGGCCGAGCCCCATGGTCGTGCTATCGGTCAGTGCGACGTCGTCGGGAGATGTTCCCAAATAGCGGGCGGCTGCCCTAAGCGTCCGATCCTCATTGCTGCTATTGTTTTCATTTAGATATCCGACGGGATCGGAGTCGAATCCGCGGCGATGTTTTTCGATAGCCTCGCGAACCGTTAAAGGGTTGGCGGCGATGAGCAGCGCGCTCATGTGGATCTTGTTGTTTGAAAGGGCGAATTGACGACGGATCTTTCTCCATTCTTCGGAATCGGATTGTTTCGCGTCCACCAATAAGTCTCTGCTGAAACGCTCATCTTCCGATGTGTCGTTGTTTGAACCGCACGCTGCGGCCACCGCCGCTCCTCCAGCTAAAGCGGCCTTTAGGAAATTTCGGCGATCAAAGCCTGACCTGTATTGGTTCGATTCAGTTTGCACGCCTTTATCAAGATTGCAAACTCAATGCCAACTACAGAATTCAGCTCAGAATCCTAGCAGCGAGTCAGGCGGTGGAAATTGCAGAGAGTTGAAGTTCCGGACGTGCTTCTTCGACGCGTTCAAGATGCCAAGTGCTGCGGAACAATAGAACCGGGTGATTTTGGTCGTCGCGAAAAGTGTCCGTCTCGTAGACCTGTTCGCCGGAATTTAGAACATCCCAGCCGGCCGATACCCATCGGGCGGCCGTGTATGGCATTCGCTCGAGCCGAGTTTCAACCCCGTATTCGGTGCGAAGGCGGAACTGGGCCACTTCGAACTGTAATTCACCGACAGCCGCTAGGATAGGTTCCTGCGAACCGCCACCGATCACTGGGTGGAGTACCTGGATGGCTTTTTCTTCCTGGAGCTGAGCAATTCCTTTTTGAAACTTCTTAGCTAGAGAAGTGTTCGGGTTGCGGATCCGCGCAAAAAGTTCAGGTGAGAAGGTAGGGATCGGCGGGTAGGCGACCTTAGGACCCGTAAACAATGTGTCTCCGATAGTGAATGCACCTGGGTTGTTGAGCCCGAGGATGTCGCCCGGGAAGGCTTCGTCCATTGATTCGCGTTCGCGTGCGAAGAGCTTCTGCGGACGCGTCAGTCGTACTTTTTTTCCCGTCCTCGAATTCGTAACGTTCATGTCCTTTTCAAATTCCCCCGAGCAAACCCGAACAAAAGCGAGACAGTCGCGGTGCCGCGGGTCCATATTTGCCTGGAGTTTGAATACGAACCCGGTAAATTCAGGATAGGTCGGTTCGATTGGCCCAAGACTACTTTGCCTTGCCCCGGGCTTCGCCGAAAACTTGAGAAAGGCTTCGAGAAACGGCTGAACGCCAAAGTTCGTCATCGCGCTTCCGAAAAATACTGGAGTTTTCCGTCCTTCAAGTATAGCGTCGTGGTCAAGCTCGGCTCCAGCGATGTCCAGCATCTCAAGGTCATCCTTGAGCTTTGCGAATAGTGTCCCGCCGATCATTTCGGGCAGCCTCTCGTCGCTGATCGGAAGTACAGTCTCCGTCGCTTGTTGGCGGCCCCGCGGATTTCGTTCGTAAAGATGAACAAGCCCCGTCATGCGGTTGTAAATGCCTTTGAACGATTCGCCATCGCCGATCGGCCAATTGACGCAGTAAACGGCAAGCGAAAGTTCGCGTTCGATCTCATCGATCAGTTCGAGCGGATCGCGTGCCGGCCGATCCATCTTGTTTATGAATGTAAAGATCGGGATTTCACGTAGACGGCACACCTCAAAAAGTTTGCGGGTTTGTGTTTCGAGGCCTTTGGCAGCGTCTACCAACATCACGGCGTTGTCGGCTGCTGTCAGGGTGCGATATGTGTCCTCGCTGAAATCGTGGTGGCCTGGCGTGTCTAGCAGATTTAGATGGTGATTCTGAAACTCGAACTGAAGTACTGTCGAAGTGATCGAAATACCTCGTTGCTGTTCGAGCTCCATCCAGTCGGAAGTCGCGGAACGTTCCGCACGGCGATTCTTTACCGCACCGGCTTCATGAATGGCCCCGCCGTATAGCAGAAGTTTTTCTGTAAGTGTCGTTTTGCCGGCATCAGGATGCGAGATGATCGCAAAGGTCCGCCGTCTCGAAATTGCAGTTGCAAGATGTGGTGATGTTTCTGACATTTTGTTCCTCGATACTGTCCTATAAGTAAATGTTGACGCAATAAACAAAAATGGAAAGGCAAGCCGGCAGGCTCACCTTTCCATTTGCGATTTTGACAGTATCTACATCAGAATTGAATTAAATGGTACACCCGGCATGATTCGAACATGCGACCCCTTGATTCGTAGTCAAGTACTCTATCCAGCTGAGCTACGGGTGCTCGCAAAAGCGAATTATTAGACTACAAAGCCACGCGATAGGTGTCAAGTTCTACTGGCTTCGCCAACTAAGTTCAGCGTGCGAAATAGCCTGGCCGCGTTCGCGAGATCAGACCTGGCTGATTCACCTGAACGCGGATCTCGCGCCACTTGCCGTCGCGGGTTAGATTTGTCGGTGAATATTCGATCGTATAAAGGGTTCGGAGATCGGCGGCAACTTCGGCGTAAAGCCGGCCCATTTCTTCCAGACGCCTGATCGTGTTCAATGTCCCGCCTGTACGGTCGGCTACGATCTGCAACCTTTTGCGAGCGGCAGTAAACATCGCGATCTGCCGCGGTGTCGGATCGGCGAGCCTCGCCGGGTCCCCGGTCGGCAATGCCAAGGGATAGATCGTCACGCCAAGCTGGTCAGCCGTATTCAGCACGCGGTTTAGCGTCGCATTGTTTTCGGGAATGATGGTCTTCATCACTTCCTCGTCGGAAAGGTTTGCCAACTGATCGCGGTCTTCGTCTTGGACAGAAGTATCGACGCCATCCGTCAATACGACTATCGCTTTCCGCCTCCCTTGTTCACGCGAAAGCCGATCGAGTGAAAATTCAATTGCTTTATAAAAGTCGGTCGGCCCCTGACCGTTTGCTGCCGAGATCGAAAATGCCGCTCGCCGCCTATCTGTAGTGAAGTCGTTGAGCAGCCGAACTCGGCTGTAGAACTCTACCACTGCGACGCGATCGTCCGGAGCTAGAGCATCGAGAAATCTTGAGGCCGAAAGCTTTATGTTCTGGCGAAAACTCTTCGTCGATCCGCTCATGTCCAACAAGACTACGACGCTGAACGGTGCAGAAACTGCCTCGAACCTTGATATCGATTGCGGTTCGCCATCTTCTAGCAGGGTGAAGTTATTTTGATTCAGCGCGGTTATCGGCCGACCGCGGTCATCCACGACCCCGACATTCAGCCGAACAATGGCCGAATCCACACGGATCGGATCGTCATCTTGCGCATTCGCGAATGAACAACCTAGGATCAGAAGCAGAAGGGCCGGAAGTAGTCGGGTGAACGCCATAACAAAATACTAAACAGTAAGACGCCTAAAGTCGAAAGTCGGTTGCTATTGATGCTCGCCGGCTATATCTGTAACGCGTCTTAACTTTGAATACGAATTATCTTATAATTCCGTTCGATAATACGGCCACGACAGGCTAGATCTGAAGATGCTATCGAACTTAGTGTTTCACTGATGCTCTATCGACCAAATTATTGTTGTAACTGCGGCGAACGCATCGAACGCCCGGAATGGAGCGTTTGGCACAGTCGTCGGTTTTGCCCGCTGTGTGAGACTGAATACAAAGGACATGATCTGTTCACTCGGGTGATCGTCGGGGTGGGCGTTGTTCTCGGCGTTTTCGGTTTTAGTTCGATCTTAAAGCCGGATGCGGTGCAACCGGGCGTCGTTGTGGAAAGTAAACAATTTGCGTCACCGGTTCGGCACAAGCAAGATCAGGGTCGGCCCGTCGCCGAATCTGCACCCGAGGTGATCCAACAAAATATTGAAAGGCCGAACGCGACCAGTGCCGGGAATTCGGCTCCGAGCGCTCGCACAAATAACGGACAAACCGAGGCCATAAGGAAAACATCTGAAGAACCGGCCTATTTTTGCGGAGTCACAACCAAAAAAGGCACCCCTTGTTCACGGCGGGTAAAGATCAAAGGCAAGCCGTGTTGGCAGCATGTTGCTTCAATCCTCGAATAGGAATATCTGAATATTCAGACGGCGGCCGGCCGAAGGGGCCGAAGTTGCTCGTCGCTAACAGCCATATATTTTGATTTATTGTTGATGTTTAACGATTTTTGTTAGAGAATAAGGCGTATCTGATTTTCTAACTTCACCCGTTTTTCTTTCCGTAAACTAATTGAAAATGAAACCTCTTGCGCAGAATACTATGATCCAGGGCCGCTATCTGATCGTTCAATTGATCGGTAAGGGCGGTATGGGCGAGGTTTACCTTGCGGTGGATCAGCGTCTCGGAAGTGCGGTGGCACTTAAGCGTACCTTCTTCGCCGGTGACGAAACGCTTGGAAATGCTTTCGAACGCGAGGCACGTATTCTTGCGCGGATGCGGCATCCGGTGTTGCCGAAGGTCAGCGATCATTTTGGCGACGGCGACGAACAGTATCTGGTAATGGAGCATATTTCGGGCGACGATCTTTCAAAGCGTCTCGAGGTGGCTCAAAAGCCGTTCCCGCTGAGTTGGGTGATGTTTTGGGCGGATCAACTGCTTGACGCATTGTCATATCTGCATTCCCATGAACCTCCAATTATTCATCGTGACATCAAGCCGCAGAACTTGAAGCTAACGGACGAGAATCACATCATTCTTCTCGATTTCGGGCTATCGAAGAGTTCGACAGGCAATACGTTGATCAATCATCCGGACGGATCGACGACCGGAGGGAGCACTGCGAGCGTCGTCGGTTATACGCCCCATTACGCGCCGATGGAACAGATACGCGGGATCGGTACTAGTCCTCGCAGTGACGTCTATTCTCTTTCGGCAACGCTTTACCAGCTTCTAACGAATGTTGTTCCGGCCGACGCCTTATCTCGCGCCGACGAGATGCTCAACGGCTTGCCGGATCCGATAAAGACGCTTACCGCCATCAATCACGAGATCCCGCAGCCTGTGTCCGACGTTATTTTGCGGGGAATGGAAGTGTCGCAAGACAGGCGTTACGCCACTGCTCGGGAAATGCAGAAGGAGCTTCGAAAAGCATTCGCGTCGATGCAGGATGCGATGTCGGCGAAGACCGTCGCTTTCTCTTCTGATGTGCATCAGTCGGCGGTTGCCGCCGGCGAGCAGCCGATCTCGCCTTCACTCGACAAGACGGAAGTGATGGACTTCGGCCTTTTGGCAGCGGAAGCTGCAAAGGAAGACGACCTGACAGGCGGAAACCAAACATTTGTAGATCCGAATTCCGGAAGTTCCTTTTCTGATTCCTCCGGGGATTCCTATCCGAACCAGTCTGATCTAAAAACAGAAGTGTTTCTTGCGGACGGCGGCGCGTCGCCATTCGCAGTTCCCGACCTGCCCACTTCTGAACCTGAAATGCCCGCCTACGGAGCGGAAGTGCCGGAAGAGAATTTTGAGCCAACAGAAGATTACGGAAATTTGTCCAGTCGCAGCGGTCAGGACGCTTCGGATCGATCCGGATTCGATCCCGGCGCTACGATGCCGATAGTGTCATTTGAGGATCAGAAAAATTCATACGATCCTGCCGCTAACTATTCCTCACAGCCCGGAGATCAGTCTCCTGAAGCCGAAGCAGATCGCGGCGGAGGAGCGGCAATGGCGGCATCTGCCGGGGCCTCTGCTGTTTCGGCTAAGCCGAAGAAGAAAGGCTCGGCGGGAAAGATAGTTGGGATATTCGTGGGTCTTTTCGCGGTCTTCGCACTTGCTTTGGGTGCGATCGGGGGCGGCTGGTATTATTACAACAATTACTACATGAATTCGGTAATGGCCGAACCGTCGCCATCGCCGGAGCCGACGCTTGAGATAACGCCGACGCCGGAACCGACGATCGAATCAACTTTTGACACGAATACAAATGCGAGCTCGGAATCGAACTCGGATACGAATTCGGAATCGAACGCCAACGTGGATACGAATGTCAGACCAGACCCCGCGCCGACCAGCGGCCCGGCTCCGGGTCCGCGGCCTCGTGTAACTCCGACGCCCAGGCCGCGAACGACCCCGGTCCGTCAGGCAACGCCGCCGCCAGTTGTACGCCCAACGGCTACGCCGCGGCCCCGTATACTTCAGTAATTTTGGAGATCTTGGATATGAAGACAGATTTCTCAGTAAAGTTAATGAGTGCGATCTTCGCTTTCGCGATCGTACTGTCGTTTTCCATAGACGCCGATGCTCAGAACCGACGACAGATCGCTCGAGCAAGGACTTTGGTGAACGAGGGAAGTCGGGCTTACAATCAGCAGGATTATCGCAACGCCATCACCAAATATGCTGAGGCGATCGCGATCGTTCCCCGTAACCCGAATGCCCGGTTTTGGAAAGGTGTTTCCCACTCAAAACTCGATCAAAAGGATTTGGCACTACTTGAATTAGAAGCGGCCTTGTCGATGGGATACGAGCGGCCGGTCGAGGTGTACCGCGAACGGTGGAAACTTTATTTTGATGCTAAGGACTACTCCGCGGCGAGGGCAGACATTCAGAATGGCTTAGCTCTCGATCCGGATAATCAGGATCTTGTGATCGCAAACGGTCATATTAACTTTGCCGAAGGAAATTTTGCTGAGGCGTTGACGGCCTATGAAAAAGCTTTGGTCCGACAGCCGAACAGTGGAGATATCCACCTCGTCGTTTCGCAGATTCATTCGAACCAAGGCAATCCGGAAAAGCAGCTTTCGTCCGCGAAAGAGGCGATCGCTAAGGGCACGCAGAATCCTGCGGCCGCATTCCTCCTGATGGGAGATGCTCAGAGGAAGCTTCGTCAGTTCTCGGAGGCGACCGCTTCTTTTGAACAGGCCCTTAGAGTAAAGCCGGATAGCTACGAGATCTATCAGAATCTAGCCGATCTTTACCGTCTTCAGAACAAATTTGAAGATGCGATATCTATATCGCGAAAAGCATTGTCTGTTTTTCCCAATGACGGCCGGATATACACCGACCTCAGTTGGTATTATAGCCTGGCAGAGCGCCACGAGGAAGCGTCAGAGGCAGGGAAAGCCGCGATCACGTTTTCGCCGAATGAGCACATGGGGTTCACAAACCTTTGCCGTGCGTACAATGATCTAAACAGGCCCGAGATGGCGATACGTGAGTGCAACCGAGCTTTGGAATTGAAGCCGAACGACGGAGAAACGCTTTTCTATCTTGGGTACTCGCATTCACTCTTAAATCGTAATGCTGATGCGTCACGCCTTTTCAAGCGGGCAGTTACCGGTCTCGAAGAGCTGACACGAAATGACCGATCGTTTGCGGATGGCTTTTATTTGCTAGGCAACGCCTATCTCGCAGACGGACAGGCTAAGAAAGCGATCGAGGCCTATCGCCAATCCGTAGCTCTAAACCCTGGATTTGCAAGGGTTCGACACAACCTTGGCGTCGCGTACGTTGTAGATAAAAATAAGACTGCCGCGACCGAACAATATAATATTTTGAAGGAGATCAATTCCAACTTAGCAGCTAAGTTGAAGGCCGAGATCGACCGTTAACGAAGGGTGGAAAAAAGAAACGCGGCCGTGGTCTCGCAAGACGACGGCCGCATTACTATTTGCCGAATACCGACATTGAATTGCCGAAAAGGAAGTACGCCAGATTGGGTGATTCATGCGTGCGGTCGTATCCCACCAGTTCGACATAAGCCCTGCCTTTTATCGACTCACCGCCCGCGGTTCCGTAGACGCGGCATGCGCCTTCCCAATAGATGATCATGGTGGAACCGCGCGTATCCAATTCCTGGTCGCGCATCACGGGGTTCACTTTGAGATCCAGTTCCAGCGACGGGACTGAAACATTCCATGCCACCGGATATTCGGCGGACGTTCTAGGGCTCTTCCAGTATTCCGTTGGAGTTATCGCGAAATCTTTGTTCTCGAGCCTTCTTGAATTTCCGTTCTCATCGACAAAAGTACCGGACGAATACGACGACGTTTCGCCTTTACTATTCCTTAAGTGATAGCACATCAGCTCACACCCGTTGTCGAGCTGGATCGAGAACCAATCCCAGCCTTTCTGATTCTCGGTCGGTTCCCAAGTACCGAATTCACGATCCATCCACCCGGAGCCAGTGAAATGCTCAGATCTGTCGCCTATAGACAAGTCACCGTCGATCGACATTCTCGTGTAAGAAAAATATCGCGAAGCCTCGCCAGCATCCTTGAACGAGACGCCGCCATCGCCATTCAGCACGACAGGTTTTGCAGGGGTCAGCGTTGCTTCGAAAACGGTTCCATCAGTCATGTTTGCTCGCAGAATGTGCATTCCCGCTGATTCGCGCACCGACCAATCGCCAAGCCGAACGTAATATCGCTCCTCACTTGCCGAAGCGGGAAGGTCGAAAACACCGTTCGCGCTTTTCCGATGGTCGTAGCTAAACGATTTTCGTTCGTGATCCGTGATCGCGAAATGGGCGAAAAAGTAAGGATTTCCGATCAGGCGAAGCGGAACAACAGAGAATTTGTCTAAGTCGGTACGCCGTTTAAAAAAGACGAGTTCGAAACCAAAGTCGCGGCCAGCGTCAGTCGTAAAATGCCCCGTGTAGTACCACCATTCTGTCTGCGCATCTCGATGTGCGGCCAGATCTCGCGGCAAAACAACATGATCATGTTCAGAACCGTCACGTAAAGTTGCGGCCGCACCGGCAAATCGGGTTGCGACGTCTTCAAGGATATTCTCCGCAGCCTTCACCGGGTCGGAAAGAAGCGATTGATATAGCGAATTCAGGTCCATAATATTATGCTAGCGAATTCGCACTTGAGTGCAATTTCAGATTCACAAAAAATCCCGGCTGAGGCCGGGACATCGAGGAGGTTGTGATGTGATCAGAGATCTACGATTCCGGCAGCGAAGTGTCGACATCCACACTTTGTATCTTAAGGATCACGCGAATGCTGTCCGAACGGTGATCTAGTTTCGACGGAACAAAAGGAGCATATGCCGGGTCTGATTGAAGAGCCCGCTGTAGTTCTTCTATCTGGCGGCGATCGTGCGGTGCTTCGACCACCTCAGCGATGCGGGCAAGGCCGTTGCCGAAGACGTCAGCTACTACAACTACCTCATCATCCTTCATCTCCCCTCGCATGAACGACCGGGTCAAGGCAACCAGTGCCCCGCTGGGATTAATGCTCGGGGATTCACCAGCTACGGAAACACGCGTGCCTGCATATTGCGAGGGTGTCAGTTCCAAAGCCATAGGGTCCGGATTTGCCAATAGGAATCTAGTGTCCCGTGCTGCGGCAGTGCGGCTTGCCTCCGTTCGTAGACGCGATTGATCTATCGGCGTCAGCATTAAAGATAATAGTGTCAATCCGAATATAACGGATGCTGCGGCTCCGACGGTGTACGGCATGAGCCAGCGGCTGACCCAACTGCCGCTTGATTCGATCGTGCGAAAACCCGGCGTAGCGGCGGCCGGTGAGAGATTGCCCGCAACCGTCGATCTGATCGCCTTTAGCCGAGCAGGAGAAATGGAGGGCCGGGCGATGGCACGAAGCGAATTCCGGATCTCGCCCATGTCGGCAACCTTCTGGCGGCAAACGGGGCAAACATCGAGGTGCGCGTCTATAACGCTTGTCTCCTCGCTCGACAAAACGTCGTCAAAGTAAAGCGGAAGTTCGAATTGTATTTCTCTGCACTTCATTGTTTTAGCTCGTTCCGTAAAAGGAACTTAGCATTGAACTGAATAGATGAACGGCTTGCCTCGGCCGACTATTGTGATTTACAACGAATGATCCGTTGATAGAACCTTCTTGCCCCCTCGGCTATTCTTTGTCGTTGATGTTGCTGGTCAATTTCAAAAGATCATACTCCGAAAGCAATACGTTTCGCTCGTCCGGAAACCGGTTCGCTGTCGACCTCTCGTTTGGCACCGATCTGTCTGTTCTTACAAAGCAGGCCGAAGCAAGGCGGTCATCTATTCAGTTATCAAATATCCTTCAATCGCCGTCTCAGCTCTTCGCGGGCCCGGGCGATCCGGGATTTTACCGTTCCGAGACTTACATTCAGCGAATGGCTTATCTCGTCGTAGGTCAATCCCTCGATGTCACAAAGCACGACTGCTTCGCGGTAAACTTCGGGCAGATCCAACAGTGCTTGACGTAACGCAACGTGTTGCTCCCCGATAATCGCGTTCTCTTCAGGCGATCTGACGTCCGATTCGATAGTGTCGCCGACCAGGACTTCTGAGCGGCCGATCGGAGCATCGAGCGAAACCGTTTTGTTTCGGCCCCGTCGCTGCCACCAGCGAAAGCGGTTTCGCGAGTGGTTTATCGCTATCCGGAAAAGCCAAGTCCGCAGGTTCGATTCGCCCCGAAAGTTTCCGATCGAGCGAAGAGCGCTCATGAATGTTTCCTGCGTCAGCTCGCCTGCGTCATCGGCGTCTTCCGTAATGCGGAATAACAGTGAATTCACGTCAGCGGCATATTTGGTTATCAATAGGTCAAAGGCATTTGCGTCGCCTGCCTGAAGCTTCGCCACGAATTCGGCATCGGCCATGGAAAGCACAGTGTTTTCATCCGCCAAAGTTGCGGCATTCTTAAGATCTCTCTCGTCAAACGTAATTGACTTGCTAAAGACCATGTTCTTCACTGCTTTGGTAAGCCCTTTTAAGGACTGCGAATCGCCGCATCCCTCACGCCTGTTCACTTAGACACCGATCTTTTGGGAAAGTTCCCAAACCCCAAATATTTTTTTGTTGCGCTGATCCAAAATACTCTACCGCTTCAACTGATTCGGCGGCCTGTAATTTGCTCTAATGCCCAATTTACGCTAAATTAGCTCTTTTGGAGAAAACCATTTTCTCTGATTATATAACGTTCTCGCAAGTAAATATTGCAATTTAAATAATGGCACGTAAGAAACGAAGGTTCGATCAGGCTCCTGTAGAGCCGGTCGCTACAGACACGGCACCAAAACCGAGGTACGAGGACCCTTTCCAACAAACGCTTGGGCGGACCATCGAGGACGCCGCGAAGAAATTGGAGGGTCACGGCCGGACCATCATGTATGGCATTGGTGCTCTCGTGGTGATCGGCATTTTGGTCTGGATTTTTTCAGTCTGGAGCGGGCGTTCGAGTGCGGAGGCTCAAACGGCACTCGGAAAGGCGATCGACATTTCTCAGTCAGCTGTTTCCGACACACCCGCACCTGCGGGTTCGACCGAAAGAGTGTTCAAGACGCAGAAAGAACGCGCGGAAGCGGCGATCGCCGAGTTTCAAGCTGTTGCCGACAAGTTCGGCGGTTCCGTGGCAGAAAAAGCTCGGTACTTTATTGCGGTCAACAAGCTGTATGTGGATCGAGCGGCCGCCATCGGCGAACTCGAGTCTCTCGTTTCCGTGTCCGGCGAGGTTGGCAGCCTTTCAAAGTTCACATTGGCTCAGGTTCGTGCCGACGATGGCCAGTTAGATCAGGCCGCAGCCTTATATCAGGAACTCGCTGCCTCGTCCGATCCGGTGATCGCGAAAGAAACGATCAACTCAGCGCTTGCTGCGATCTATGAGAAGCAAGGCAAGAACGCCGAAGCTGTGAATGTGCTTTTTGAACTCGTAAAAGCTGCATCAGAGGCAAAGGATGCCGAGGGTAATCCTGTCCCGCTTTCGGCGACAGCACAGAACGCGAAGGATAAGCTGACCGAGCTCGATCCGGAAAAGGCAAAGGAATTGCCGACTCCCGATCCTTCGACGGCGGTAAATCCGTTCGGTACCTAACGGGCAACTGAACTTTGCCATCGCTCACCTGGGATTCGATCGTGGATAACGAAGCAACCGATATATCTACCAAACCAAACTCCCATAGATCTAAGCGCGTTAAGATCTCCGTTCGTGTATCGCCGGGAAGTTATCTTTCAGTGATGTTCGTTTCGGCATTCTTCTCGTCGCTTTTTCTTTATCTCGAATACAATATCGCAGGCTATTTCTTGTTGTTCGTCAGTCTGTTGATCGTACCGGTGCTCGCAATATCCGATCGGATCGTTTTCGATGGACGAGCTCTCCGGCGAAGCGGGATCATTCCCAGTCTTTGGACACGAGCGAAGGGAATTCGCCGACGATTGAAGCTTCGGGACGTCGAGCAGGTCGATAGTCAGTCCTTACGCGGAATTCGGCGGAACGGAAAGGTCACATATCGATACAGGACGACCTTCAAGGGCAAAGGTATACACTACTCTGTCGTTTCAGGCGGAGCCTCTTACCGCAAGTTTATTCGAGCGATTTTACCCCTTCTGGACATAGACGTTCTTGATGCTCGATCGATCGAGCTCAGGGATCATCTGATAGAACCGTCTATTGTTTTCGAGAAGGCAAAGGCTTCCGCGATACCGGCACCTGAGGTTCTAGAGAATTCGATGAGATCGGTTCGCGACCGAAAACGAAGGGACGAAGCCGTTTCGCGAAGGGAAGCGGGAAATAACGATCAGGTAAAAGCGAATGCACTTCGTTCGCTCGCCAACGAGCTGCGAGTGTCCGGCGCATTGTTGCAGGCACTTGAGGCTTTTCGACGGGCGGTCATTAACTCACCGCGAGACGGCTGGCTTTTGTTCGAATTCGGGCGATGTATGCAGGCATTTGCCGGTGCTGAGCGTAATGACCGTCTGCATCGACGGGGAACTGCGTTGATGCGCCTTGCCGAACAGAGAGCGGGGACGGATCCTGAATTACTAACGCGATTGGGTGAGACATACGTTCAGGTAGGCGATTGGAAGCGCGCGGCAGCAGTTTTTAGACGAACTGCCGACAGCTTCAGCGATAATTTCCGCGCGGTCCGCGGACTCGCAGAGATCGCGTTGCGTGAAGGGAAGATCGCCCATGTCATCCACAATTTTGCAGCAGCCGGGCGCAATACGGGCAACATCGCTTTACGGCGGTGGACGGATGGGGAAATGCGATATTTTTCGCGGCTTCACGAAGACGACGAGTACATGGAACTTGAGGTAAGCCGCGTTAACTTACTGGATAGCCTGGGACGGGCCCGCGGCTTTGCACTGACAGTAGCGATGATCGGGCTGCCCTTGATCTTGGCCGGCCTACTACTCGAATCGTCAAGGTTTGCCAATGTGGGCTGGGTCGCGGCCGGAGTTGCGATAGTATCATGGTCGATCCTGAGCGTGATGCAGCGAATGCTGGCGGAGCGGATCCCATTTGATCTGCTCGAACGGCAATAAGACGCCGGAATATTTGACTAAGGAATGCTGGAACGAATGCCTTCTCTGCCGAAAAAGCCAGATGTATCCGGTGCCTTACGCGTCTTAGCCGGCCTTGCCCTCATAGCATTCTTGGCGTCGTCAGCCGTTGCCAGAAACGTCCCAGCGTTTTTTAGTTTTAGTGAACTCGTCGAACTCTATAGGACGAACGATCTTTCGCCCGAACACGCCCAACGTTTGAGGCTTCTACTCAACACTCCCTTTGTGGAGAATAATTTCGCCGCTCCAACTCGGCTGTCAGAGACCGAAAGACTAGGCCCATATGTTAGGGTCGCCTCCTGGAATATCGAGCGGGGGCTCGAGTTCGATGCTATCGCCAAGCTGTTTACGGATCCGGCCGCGTTCGAAGGGATGCTGGACCCGGAAAAATTCCCACCGAACAGCGAAGAACGGGCCGAACTTCTTGAAGAAGCCGCCGCTCTCCGTACGGCCGACGTCATCATCCTTAATGAAGCCGACTGGGGAATGGCAAGGACCGATTACCGGCACGTCGTCGCCGAGTTGGCAGGTGTGATGAAAATGAACTACGCGTTTGGCGTTCAATTTGTCGAACTTAGCCCGGTGGCGCTCAGCCTGGATGAACCGAAAAATGACCTCGAAAAGGAGGTTCTCGACGTTATCCGGGTGGATCCTGCGAGGTATAAAGGACTTCACGGGACTGCTATTCTGAGCCGTTTTCCACTCGAGAACGTTCGGGCTCAGCAGCTAGAATTCCAGCCGTACGACTGGTTTCGTGCCGAAAAGAAGGGTCCGAGTATGCTCGAAAAGGGCAAACGCGAGGTCTCGAAACGGATCTTTCTCGAAAAGACGTTGCGTGAAGTTCGCCGGGGCGGACGAATGATGTTGACCGCGGATATCGTTGATCCAAGATTTCCCGGCGGCCGATTTACTGTAGTAGCGACGCATCTTGAAAACCGAAGCAAACCGGAAGAAAGGCGTCGACAGCTTAATGAGATACTCGGCCGCATTAAAACAATCGATAATGCGGTGGTCTTCGCCGGTGACATGAATACGTCCGGTCAAGATTTGAAGCCGACGTCTATCGGCCGGGAATTGAACAAGCGGTTTGGCAATCCGAAGTTCTGGATAAAGACCGTAGCGAAATATGCGCTTGGCGTAGGCCTTTTCGAAGATATTGTAATGGGCGCTATAACCTTCGGCCGTTCACAAGCCGATCCGACGGTTCGGCATATACCCATTATCTCGCCGAATCCGGAACGAAAGTTTTTCACGAAACTGGAAGCTTTCAGGTTTGAGGACGGTGGGCAATTCGACTTCGGCGGCGATAAGCTTCGATCGGTCGGCGGAAAAGGCGAGAAATTGGCTAATTCGAATCAGCGTGCCGCTCTCGGTTTTGTGACCACCTATCGTGTGGAGCGGCCGATCAAATTCATTGGTAAGTCGAAGCTCGATTGGATATTTGTAAAGCCGATTCGGGGTACAGAAATGAAGACCGGGTCCAGCCTGCCCTTTGCACCGCATTTTGGGCGAACGCTTCGTGCTGTTAATGAGGCTGTGCCGGAAAGGATCTCAGATCATCGCCCCTTGATTGTAGACCTGCCTTTCGAACCGGTGCACGAAGACCGGCTAAAATACGACTAGGGCGGGCCTTATGCCCGCCACTATTTAGTTCTTTTTTACGACTTGTTTGACCCCGAATCTGCCTTTGGTTTGCGACCCGTAGGCTTCTTGGAAACTACTTTCGTTTTGGCCGCCGGCTTTACTCTTTGAGATGTTTTGCTTTTCGACGCCTCCGGGGGATTGAGCATTGCTGACCAACGGTGCTTTGGCGTGTCAAAACCTGTCTCGAGTTTCTTAAGGATAAAATCCGTCATGTTTTCGACGATCCAGTTGTGATTGTATTCGCCAACCGATGCCAGTTCTGCGTCCGGGGCGGGATTCATAAAGTCGATCGCGTACGGAATACCATCTTTTATGGCGAATTCCACCGTATTCAGGTCGTAGCCCAGCGCCTCGCAGATCGTTCTGACGTCCTTTTCAACTCGAGCGTGAAGCTCAGGCGTAAGGTAATTCTCAACCCTTACATACTGCATTCCCGAAAGATAAGGCTTTGACGGATCATACGGCATAATGAGAACCTTCTCTTTGCCAACGCAATAACAGCGCACGAACTGATCGTATTCGATGCCTTCCTGGAGCGTCATACAAAGGGTCCCGGACTGGTTATACTCGGTCCACAACTCTTCGAGCGAATGCACTTTCGATACGTTCTTCCAACCGCCGCCGTCGTGAGGCTTCAAAAACGCCGGAAATCCGACGTGCTCGACGATTCCTTGCCAATCGATCGGGAACTCAAGATTGCGAAGCGATTCGCTGGTTATGTCCTTTATGTAAGCATGTTGGGGCAAAAGGACGGTCTTTGGGATCGCGACGCCAATTTTTGCTGCAAGCGCAAAATTAAAAAATTTGTCATCCGCCGACCACCAGAACGGATTGTTTATAACGTATGTTCCTTCAAGCGCCATTCGCTTGAGCATTGAGCGGTAATAGGGTATCTCATGCGAGATACGGTCAATGATGACGTCGTACTTCTTTTCCTGATCAAGCCGGATCCCGCCAACCTTGACCATTTCGGCGACTACTTCTCCATTGCCTTTCTCGCTAATATTTCTGATTATCGACTCGGGGAATGTAACCTCTCGCCCCGCCAATATACCGATTCGTTTCATATATTTTCCTCTTAATTTCTAAATATAAATTATAAATGATCGTGCGAATAACAAATCGTCGATTCTAATCGAATTAGCCATTGCGGGCAAGACAAAGAAATTATTTGCACAATGTGTGGTGTGCGTTGTATTCTTATAAAGATGCATCCTGCATCGCCAAAGGACCTTCTCACTCAAATCCGGTCCGAACAGCCCGATCCGCCCTATCTAACTTAGTAACTGATCATGATCGAAACACTGCCGCAGCCAATGACCACGGCGCCTAACGGTTCGCCGGCACAGGCAAATGCCGCTCCAACGAACAGTAATGTTCAATCATTTCACAACGTCCTTCGCCGGATGTTGGCCGTCGACCCAAAGGTGAGCGACCTGATCTTTTCTCCGGGCCGACCGCCGCAAGTTGAGCTTACGGGTGATCTCGAGGGAGTAAGCATTCCGGGGCTCGAACGCCTAACTGCTCCACAGGTAAGAGCAATGGCCGAACTGATGCTAGAGGGGAATGAGCAAGGCCTAGAAACGTTCGACAAAAAAGGGTCTTCTGATATTTCGTACAGCGTTCCCGGCCTTTGCCGCTTTCGGGTCAATATCTTTAAGCAACGGGGCACGCACGCGATCGTGATGCGGGTAATTCCAACGAAGCCGCCCGACTGGCGCGAATTGAATCTGCCTCAAGCGGTGACGAATGTCGCTGAGCTAAAGAACGGGCTTGTCTTGGTCACGGGGCCGACCGGATCGGGCAAGTCGACTACGCTTGCTGCGGTAATCGACCTGATAAATGCGACCCGGAAATATCACATTGTCACGATCGAAGACCCGATCGAATTTATACACGAGCACAAACTGAGCACGATCCATCAGCGCGAACTCCACTCCGACACGCCCGATTTTGCATTGGCCCTTCGTGCTGCTCTGCGACAGGCGCCAAAGGTTATCCTCGTCGGCGAAATGCGTGACCGAGAGACGATCGAGGTCGCAATGGAAGCGGCCGAGACGGGCCACCTTGTACTCTCGACGCTTCACACCATTGATGCCGCAAAGACCATCGACCGCATCATCGGCGTTTTCCCGAAGATCGAGGAAGCGGCGATCAGGACCCGGCTCTCGCAGTCGTTCCGCCGGATCATTTCTCAACGCTTAATGCCAAAGGTCGGCGGCGGCCGTGTGGCGGCGATCGAAATATTGGTATCTAATTCCAGAACGCGTGAATACATTGAGAAAGGCGAAAAAGAAGGCCGCTCGATCACCGACGCAATGAGCGATGGCGGCATCGACGGGATGCAGACCTTTGATCATGAGCTCGAAAAAATGATACGCGCGGGCTCCATCACTCGGGAGATCGGCCTTGCCTATGCGACCAATGCAAACAACCTCGCGTTGGCGATCAGCGACATGGACGAAGCAAACCGCGAAGCTCGAGCTTCAGCCCCGCCAACGCAGGACCTTCCGCCCGATGTCGCTATAGAAGGTTTTGAAAGATAAAGAATGGTCGGCGATCTAGCGATTGCCTTCGGGCAGAAGTTCGTAGTTGCCCATTTCGCGGTTGTAGGAGTCTAGCTGGCCGACGGAATCGGCTGTCGCGTCAAGCATCTGCTTTGTCATCGCAATGGAATCAGAGAGCTGTTCGAAATCAAGGAGCGAGAATTTCTCGGGCGTTGACATCGTTACGATCTCATCATTCAAATAGCTGAAGAAGTTCTCGATCGACTGTAACTGGCCCTCGACAAGCTTTACACTGCGTTCGATCTCATCAAATGATGCGATCCGGCGTTTCAGTATCTCGACGTTGGTCTGCTGAATCCGCTTGGTCTTATCATCATCTGAACTTTCAGCAGCACGATATGCCTGCGAAAGTTGGTTGTGTACAGCCTGGCGGTTGATCGACTTCAGGTGCTGCTTTCGTCGTCGATATACATCAAGCAGATCGACAAAATCTTCCCACCGCTGATCGAGCGTCCGGAGGTTGGTCGGAAGCTGCCCCGCACCAGTGAACTTCTTGTAATTGTCTTGGATCTTCTCTTTTAACCACCGCAGATATTCGACCGCCTCGCGTTCGCGTGGGGTAAATGTCTTGATCAGCTTTTCGCGATTCGCCCTGTGCAGCTGAAAAAGCCGTTGCTTCTCCCGCGACTGGACTAGCTGGCGATACGACGGAATGTTGGGAACGATCAGGACGTAAGCGATCTCTACGATGATGGCGATCAGGAGGGGAATGACACTCCAAGTGTAGGCTGCGGCCACTGCGAAGCCCGCAAGCCCCCAGAAGTTGATCGGTTCCTTGATAGCTTCCTTGGCGTAGCTGGTGTTAAAACGCTCTAGATTTTGCTGGTACTTCGCCAGGTCTGCCATAAATTAGTAGATGCGGAAAAATGATCAGGCGTTCGAATTTTCGTTTGGATCATTTCGAAGAGCCGGCTTCGTTGGTTTCAACTTCTATCACATCTTCGAGAATGTCCTCATCGGAGCTTTGTTCCGCATCGTTGGAACCAGCGGAGATCTGCTTGCTGGTGGTATCCGAGGCGGCGCCAAGCAATCCCATCTGTGATTTGTATTGAAGAAGCTTGTCCTGAAGTTGGATGTCCATGGCCTCGCGTTCGATATCCTGCATTTGAGCATCCACGGTGCTTGAACCAAGTTGAAGCTTTGCCTCGGCGGCTGCAACCCGACGATCGATCTTCTCCCGCATCTCGTTGAATGTGGAAGCATCGTCGCCAATGTTGAAGGTCTCCATCGTCTGAGCAAGCTGTTCCTGGAGTTTCGCCTGCTTGGCGGCAGATATCAGCTGCATCGCTTCGGCCGAACGTTTCTTCATGTTCAAGACATAATTGTCACGTGCCTTGAGAGCTTGTTTTGAGGCGAGGGCAGCGTGTTCGAGTTGAGCGCTGGTCCTTTCAGCATCGACCTGGGCCTGCTGCAGCTGGCCGATGTAGGCAGTAGCGATATCGTCGCGGCCCATTTTTACCGCAGCCTTGATCTTCGAATCGAGATCAACGACCTGGTTCTGCAGATTCTCGTGATTCTTGATCAACAGACGTTCGGTCGCCATCACCTGGGCAACCGAGTTGTTCAGCTCCGGAACGCGGTCGCGCATGTCTCGTATTGTTTGCTGCAATACCAGTTCCGGATTTTCAATTTTGTCCAGTGCGGCTCCGGTGCCCGCAAAAAAGATCCT